>DATGNP010000039.1:0-2419 GCA_035306665.1 Trueperaceae bacterium | reverse complement strand
CTGCACGAAGCGGAAGTCCTGATCGCGAACTGGAGGAACTACTACAACCACGAACGGCCGCACGGCGCGCTGGGGTACGGCACCCCCGCCGAAGCGCTAGAAGGCCTGACTGATAGAGTCAAGACAGGAGCCCCTCACCAGCAGTGGACCAGAGAACGGGGTCCGGTCATTGCGTTCCAGCCCACTCAGTTCCGGCGCTTCTCTGATCGACTGGAAATGGAGAATCCAGGCACGTCAAGGAAGCCGCTCAGCCACTTCGATAGGCCAGGCTCTAGTCCCCGGAATCCGCTGCTAGCTCGAGCCTTCAACATCGTTGGCTTAGCGGAGCAGGTCGGGAGCGGCATCCTCACGATGAAGAGAGGCTTTCGTAATGCCGGTTTGGCTGAGCCGGTATTTGAGAGCGACGAGAGCAGCAACCAGTTCCGCGTTGCGTTTTACTGGCACAACCTAGCAACCGAGGACGAGATTCATAGGGTGGCGAAGCTCGATGAGCTCAACGAAGACCAAAGGCGGGCCCTCTTAGTCGCCCTCCGTAGTGGTCGCATGGATAACGCCACTTACAGGGAATTGACGGGTAAGAACATCGTGCGAGCAAGCGAGGCCCTTAGGAGACTGGTTGAGCTGGGACTTCTCGAGCGGCGGGGAAGTGGCAGGTCGTCGTACTACGTCCCTACGGGCCAAGCCAGTAGAGTCAGGTCCGCCAATGGGCTGTTCGATATTGAGGAGCCCGACTAGGTGCCGGCCGGCGGTTGTGTAAGCGGCTGTAAGCGAGCGTAAACGACCGTAAATGACCGTAAATGACACGCATTGCTGGGCCAGACCCAAAGAGCTAATCCAAGCGAGGTGGCATGTTGGAGGCGTCACACCAGCACGGCTACGATAAATCAGCGAGGACGGGGTCTGTCTGCCAACTGCAACCACGCTGCAACCACGCCCCCACAAATAGTGAGAACGGGTACAGCGCGGTGCCAGAAACGCCGTGTAGGACGTGGTGGGCCCTGCTGGACTTGAACCAGCGACCAATCGATTATGAGTCGACTGCTCTGACCGACTGAGCTAAGGGCCCGTGCACCCTCAAGTCTACCGGACGTACCTCACCGGGGCGAGTCGTGCGCGCCCGTCTCCGCGAGCACCGCGAACGCGCCGGGTGGGTCCCGTCGGCCCGCCCGTGAGAACGCCTACACGGCCCGAACCGCCGTGAGCACGGCATCGGGGCCTCACGGGCCGCGGGTGTATCATCCGAGGTCTAGTCTCACGCGGCCGGCTCCAAGGGGGCCGCAGGGGTGTCACGTGTCCAAGGAACCCATCTACCTGACCGCCAAGGGTCTCGAGAAGATCAAGGAAGAGCTGCGCTACCTCAAGGAGGAGAAGCGGCAGGAGCTCGCCGACTACATGGGCGCTGCCTTGGCCGACGGCGACCTGCGCGAGAGCGCCGCCTACGACGAGGCGCGGCTGCTGCAGAGCGCGAACGAGGCGCGCATCGCCGACCTCGAGGAGATCGTCCACCGCGCCGTCGTCGTCGAGCGGGAGGACGACGACGCGGCCGCGGCCCTCGGCGCGAGCCTCGAGCTCGAGGACGAGAAGGGCGAGCGGCAGGTCTTCCACCTCGTGGGCACGCACGAGGCCGACATCTTCGAGAACCGCATCTCCGACGACTCCGAGCTGGGGAGGCAGCTGCTCGGCAAGCGCGCCGGCGACAAGGTCGTCGTCAACGGCGGCGCGATCGCGTACACGGTCGTCTCGGTCAGCTTCGACTGACGCCGCGATGCGGCCCCGCATGCACGAGGGCCAGGTCGACACCGACCCCGCCCTCGTGAGGGGGCTGCTCGAGGAGCAGTTCCCGCGCTGGTCGCGCCTGCCGCTGCGGCGCGTCGCCTCGCACGGCACCGACCACGACGTCTACCGGCTGGGCGACGAGCTCGCGGTGCGCATGCCGATCGTCGCTTGGGCGCAGGCCCAGGCCGAGGTCGAGGCCCGCTGGCTCCCGCGGCTCGCGCCAGCGCTCCCGTTGCGGGTGCCGGAGCCCAAGGGCCTGGGGCGACCGAGCCACGGCTACCCCTTCGTGTGGTCGGTCGTCGCCTGGCTGCCCGGGCAGAGCGCCGACCGCGCCGACGTCGACATGAGGCGCGCGGCGAGCGACCTGGCAGCGTTCGTGCGGGCGCTGCGCGGCTTCTCGGTCGACGGTGCTCACGCCCGGCGGGAGCGGGCCCGCGGCAGCCCCCTCGCCGAGCTGGACGCGGCGGTCCGTGACGCGGTGGAGCGCCTCGGCGACAGGCTCGAGCCCGAGGCTCCGAGGCGCAGCCTGCTTCGCGTCTGGGACGAGGCGGTCGAGGCCGACGCACACGAAGGGCCGGAGGTTTGGGTGCACGGCGACCTCCTGCCGGGGAACCTCCTGGTCGCGGACGGGCTCCTCACCGCC
>DATGNP010000038.1:0-2542 GCA_035306665.1 Trueperaceae bacterium | reverse complement strand
GTGACGCTGTCGCCGTGCAGCGTGAGGTGACTCACCGCCCGCAGCAGCGCCAGGCGGCGCCTGGCCTCGTGGCTTGGCCTGGCGGGTGAGCGTCTCACCGCCACCCTCACCCGGTGCTCCACCTGCGATACTCGCATAGGGGGTTCCCCTTCCCTCGAAGAAGTCTGGAACCCCCCAAGTACTGCTCCTCTAACGACTCACAAGAATCAGAACGCAAACAGGCCGGCGCGACCTGGCGCCGCGAGCTCGCGCCCGTCCGGAGCAGTTGGCGGCCGCTCGTGCCGGACCTCCGGGCGGGCTGGCGAGGCGGACCGGGCGCGCCAGCCGCTCCGGGCCCACGCATAAAGGCGCAGGCTCTCAGGCCGCTTCATCGTTCGTGAAGGTAGGGGGTCGTCCGGCGTGAGGCACGGCTATGCTCGCTTCCTAAGCAGCTGGGGGGCATGCGGAGGTCCCGATGACGATCAGGTTCTCGTCGAGCGCAGGGCGGCGGCTGAGGGCGCTGGCAGCGCTGGCGCTGGTGCTCGCCCTCGTCGCGGCCTGCGGCGGCGGCGGCCCACCGACCGGCGTGGTGTCCGGTCAGCTCAGGGTGGGCGCCAGCGGCGCGTCAGCCGGCGGTGCCACGACCCTCCAGCCCATCCCCTGGCGCGCGCCGGACGCGGACGCGAGCGTGGATCGAGCTCTCGCCGCGGCGGCGCTCGCCGACAGGCCCTTCGTGCCGGGCGAGATCGTCGTCGCCTTCGAGCCGTCGCTGCGTGCGGCCGCCGTCGATCGCTTGAGCGTGGCCGGCGTGACCCTCGAGGCCGTGAGGACGTTGGCGACGGGAGGCGCGGCCCTCTACCGCACGACGGCGGCCACGCTCGACGAGGCGCTGGCCGTGGCGGCCGCCCTCGAGGCGCGGCCCGACGTGCGCTACGCCCACCCGAACTACCTGCTCTTCCCGGCGCGGGCACCGAACGACCCCAGCTACGCGCAGCAGTGGCACTACCGGGCGATCGACCTCGAGAGCGCCTGGGACGTCAGCGTCGGCAGCTCGGACGTGGTCGTCGCCGTGCTCGACACCGGCATCTACTACAGCCAGGCCGACCCGAGCAAGCGCCACCCCGACCTCGTCGGCAGGGTGCTGCCCGGCTACGACTTCATCTCGAACGCTACTTACGCCCGCGACGGCGACGGCCGCGACCCGGACCCGTTCGACACGGTGCCGGGCAACGACTACCACGGCACCCACGTGGCCGGCACGATCGGCGCGGCGACCGACAACGGGGTCGGCGTGGCCGGCGTGGACTGGCACGCCAGGCTCCTGCCGCTGCGCGTCCTGGGCGACGGCGGCGGCTCGGTCGCCGACGTCGCCGACGCGATCGTGTGGGCGGTCGGCGGGAGCGTTCCCGGCGTGTCCACGAACGCCAACCCGGCGCGGGTCGTAAACCTGAGCCTCGGCGGCGCGGCCGACGAGTGCTACGGCGCGCTCGCCGACGCCATCGCCCGCGCGCTGCAGTCGGCGGTGGTCGTCGCGGCGGCCGGCAACGTGAACCAGCCGGCCATCGGCTTCACGCCCGCCAACTGCCCGGGCGCGATCGTCGTCGGCGCGACCGACAGGGACGGCGACCGGGCCTCGTACTCGAACTACGGCTCGCGGATCGACATCATGGCGCCTGGCGGCGACGCTGAGAGCGGCGTCCTCAGCACGGGGCCGGGCAACACGGGGCCGGGCACGTACATGCCCATGTACGGCACGTCGATGGCGGCGCCGCACGTTGCCGGCGTCGCGGCGCTGATGAAGGCCATCGCGCCCGAGATGTCGCCCGCCGATTTCGACGCCCTGCTCGCTGCCGGCGAGCTTACCAACGACTACGGCGCACCCGGCCGCGACAATGTCTACGGTCACGGCCTGCTGGATGCCTACCGCGCCGTCCTGGCCGCCCATATGCTGGCCAATGGCACGGTGCCGGACCTGCCGCCGCAACCTCCCCTGGTCCAGCCTCCGGCGCTGATCATGAACGCGCAGACGGCCGCAGCGGTGGTGACCGTGTCGGAGCCGGCAACGGCCGTGCCGCCCATCGCCGCGGTTCGCGCCTCGGTCCCCTGGCTGTCGGCCGGCCCGACCATGACCGACGCTGCCGGGTTCGGTCACTACACGATTGCCGCCGACCGCCGTGGCCTGGCGCCGGGCACGTATAACGCTTACGTCGAGGTCGCTTCTTCAGCCGGTACGGTCAAGCTGCCGGTCACGGTCGTGGTCGAAAAACCAAGCTCGCCGGGCACGGCCGGGCCGCTCCACGTGCTGCTGATCGATGCACGTACCCGAACCGCCGTCGCGCAGCAGACCATCGCCGCAACCGGCGGAATCGGCGAATTTCGCTTCCAGCGAGTCCCGCCCGGCAGCTATGTCATCGTCGCCGGCGCCGACGCCGACGCCGACAACGATGGCAGGATCTGCGGCCCCGGCGAGGCCTGCAGCATCGCCGGGGCCGATCCGCAGACCGTCACCGTCACCGACGACAGCCTGACCACCGTCACCACCCTGGTGGTGCGCTTCGACCCG
>DATGNP010000037.1:0-30982 GCA_035306665.1 Trueperaceae bacterium | reverse complement strand
GCGCCGCGGTGGCGGCGCGCCACAACGCACCCTCGTCGACCTCGGAGTGCATGTACCTCTCGGCTATGAGGTCAAGCACCTGGAAGAAGGCCTTGGCCGATGGGTGATCGAGCGCCGGTCGTCGAGCGCTCGTGACCGGCTGTGCGAGCGAGACGGAGAAGGCAAGGACCAAGACCGCCAACGTTGCGTACCGACGACTCACCATGCTCCCCCGCAAGGCTAAGGCCCCGTAATGTGGTGTCTCAACTCATTCTATCGGATCGGTCAAGCCCTCTCCCAGCGCTCTTCCCTCCGGGCGAAAGGGACCCAGACGAGCCCGAGGTAGCGCACGGCGACGTCGCGGCTCGTGGGCGTCACGACCACCGGCTCCAGCCGCAGGTCCTCGGGGTGGACGGTGCGGCGCTGGAGCTCCTCGACCTCGGCCAGCATGCCGCGCTCCAGTTCCTCGCGCTCGCGGGCGGCGGCGGCGTAGCGCTCCTTGGCGCGCTGGACGTCGCCCACGTCCTTCGCTCCCTGCGCGGCCCGGTTGGCGACGGTGGACAGCGAGCGCCGGCCGCCGAGGAACGCGCCTAGGACGGTGCCGGCAACGTTCACGGCCCGGGCCTGGAGCTGCTGCTGCTCGCGGGCCACGGCCTGCTCCTCGCGCAGCATGCGCTTATCGGCGGCGGCGATCTTCGCGCCGTAGCGCTCGCGCAGCTTGGCGACCGCGGCGTCGCGCGCCTCACGGGCCGCCTGCGCGCAGCGGAGCCGGAACTCCTGCTCGCTCTCGCCCGGCCGCGAGGTGAGCTTCGAGGCCGGGTCGCGCCACAGGCGCAGCGCCCCGCCGGTGCGCAGCCAGCGCTCGAACAGCTCGCCCCACTCCTTGACCGCCTTCGCGTTCAGCGGCACCTCGGGGAGCGGCGCGAAGCCGGCGCCGGCGGCGGGCGAGCTCGCGGCCTCCTCGAGCGCGAAGCCGGCCTCCTCGGCCCGCGACCACTCGACGGGGACGGGCCCCTCCTGGGGCTCCAGGAGCAGGGAGACGCGGCGCTCCTCGTCGACGCCGTGGGTCTTCGAGCGGTAGAGGACGTCCGCCACCCCGAGCAGGAACGGGTAGTAGCGCACCCGGCCCCCCGGCCTCGCGGCGGGCGCGAACAGCTCGGGCAGATGCGGCGGCACGATGGGGCGGTCGTCTCCGCCCGCGCCGACGGCGGACGGCGCCGCGGGCTCGCTGCGCGCTGCCGCGGAGGCCGGCTCGGTCTGGGACGCGACGCCGCCGGCGCCCGCTCCTTCGCCGGCCGCCGCCGCGCCGGCCCCTGGCGGCGCGTTCAGCCCCAGCTCGCCCAGCCTGGCGATCTGCTCGCGCGACATGGGACCCGCCAGGTACGACATCACCCACCGGGTCTGGAACACCACGGGCTCGGGCCCGTGCACCGACCGCATCACGAACGTCCGCTTCGGCAGCGCCGAGATCGTCGCGTCGAGCGCGGCGACGTCGACGCCGCCGCTCGCCGCCCGCAGGCCCTCGAGCAGCCGCTGCTTGTCGCGCTCGGTCTGGAGCCGGCCGACGAACCACGTGCCGGCGTTCGACAGGGCCTTGTAGTCCAGGTCTACCGGGTTCTGCGTCGAGAGCACGAGGCCGACGCCGAACGCCCTGGCCTGCTTGAGGAGGGTCAGGAGCGGGCGCTTCGTGGGTGGCTCGGCGACGGGCGGCATCATGCCGAACAGCTCGTCGACGTAGACCAGCGCCCTCAGGCTCGTCGTGCCCGAGCGAGAGCGCGTCCAGGACACGACCTCGGAGAAGAGCAGGGTGAGGAAGAACTCGCGCTCGGCGTCGCTGAGGTGGCTGATCGTCACGACCGCGACGCGCGGTCTGCCGCTCTCCTCGTACAGGAGCCGCTGGAGGTCGAGCGGCTCGCCGCGCGTCCAGGCCTCGAAGCTGGGCGAGGCCAGCAGCGCGTTCAGCGCCATCGCCAGCTTCATGCGGTCGGAGGCGGGGAAGACGGTGTCGACGTCGAGGACGCCCAGCCGCTTCACGGGCGGCGCCTGGACGCCCCTGATCACGTCGGCGAGGGCGAGCTCGCGGCCGGCCTGCCAGGCGTGGTCGAGGACGGCGGCGATCAGCAGGTGCTCGCGCCCCAGCGGGTCGGGGTCGCGGCCCACGAGCGCGAGCAGGCCGGCCGCCGTGCCGGCGAGGCGGTCGGCGAGCGCCTCGCGGTCGGCGAGCACCGTGGGGGGCGGCGGCGCGAACGAGCCCAGCACCGACAGCGGGACGCCCGCGCTCGAGCCCGGCGTGTAGACGGTGACGGGCGCCGAGCCGCGGAGGCGCGCGATGCGCTCGCCGTCCTGGCCCCAGGCGGCGAGCCCGGCGCGCCAGTCCTCGGCGACCTTCGCGGCATAGCTAGACAGGTCTGTACCCTCGCGCTCGGCCTCGCGCGGGTCGAGCCACGGCTCGAGGTCGGAGGGGCGCAGCTCGGGGAAGGTCAGGGCGAGGTTGCCCAAGTCGCCCTTGGGGTCCACGACGAGGACCGGCACGCCGTCGATCGCCGCCTCCTCGATCAGCGCGACCCCGAGGCCCGTCTTGCCGCTGCCCGTCATGCCCACGATGACCGCGTGCGTCGTGAGGTCGGAGGCGTCGTAGAGGAAGGGCTCGGCCGCGCGCTCGAAGGCGTCGTCCACCGGCGCGCCGAGGTAGAAGGCGCCGAGTCGCTCGAAGTCGTTCATCAGGCTCCCGTCCCGAGGGCGTCGCGGGCCGCCCTGGGGGACGACCGCCGCCGCTCCGGGGATGATAGCGAGGGGCGGGGGCGCGGGGGGCGCGATGGTAGAATCACTGGTCGCCCGGAGCCCCTGACGCGGGTGCGGCGGCCCCGCGCGTCGCAGGGGGCGCCGAACCTCGGGGACCGGCGACCCGAGAGGGAGACGGGTGAAGACCTTCTACATCATCGACGGTCACGCGCAGCTGTTCCGCGCCTACTACGCGCCGTTCCGCGACCTCACGGCCCCTTCGGGCGAGCCCGTGAAGGCCGTGTACGTGTTCACCCAGCTCCTCGTCAACGTGCTGAGGAACCTCAGGCCCGACTACCTGGCGATCGCCTTCGACGTCAGCGACGCGACGACGCTGCGCAAGGGCGACTTCGCCGAGTACAAGGCGAACCGCGACCACGCGCCCGACGACCTCCACACCCAGTACGAGCGCATCCGACAGGTCGTCGCGGCGATGGGCATCCGGGTCTACGAGCTCGAGGGACACGAGGCCGACGACGTCATCGCGACGATCGCCGAGAGGCTCAAGGACGAGGACGTCGAGCTGCGCATCGGCAGCAAGGACAAGGACCTCCACCAGGTCCTCTCGGACAAGGTCAAGCTGTGGGACCCCTCGAGCGGCGAGCTGCTCGGTCCCGAGGAGCTCGCCGCGACGCGCGGCTACACGCCGGAGCAGTCGGTCGAGGTCCAGACGCTCACCGGGGACAGCACCGACAACATCCCCGGCGCGAAGGGCGTCGGCACCAAGACGGCCGCGAAGCTGATCGCGAAGTACGGCACGGCCGACGCGGTCATGGAGCACCTCGACGAGCTGACGCCGAAGCTGCGCGAGAACCTGGCCGAGCACCGCGAGAACATGGCGCTCACCCGGCGGCTCGTGACGCTCGAGCGCGACGTGCCCATCGACTTCCGCCTCGAGGACTGCGTCACGCCGCGGCCGCAGCGCAGCCAGCTCCGCGAGCTCTTCGACGAGCTGGGCTTCCGCTCGTTCCTCGACCAGCTCGACCTGGCCGAACCGGAGGCCGTGGCCGCCGCGGCCCAGGCCACGCCGTCCGACGTCGAGGCGGCGGGCATGGAGACCGACTACCGCGTCGTGAACACCGAGGAGGCGTTCGAGGCCTTCGTCGCGGAGCTCGCGCAGCAGGAGGCGTTCGCGCTCGACACCGAGACCACGGCGCTCAGGGCCGTCGACGCCGACATCGTCGGCTACGTGTTCTCGTGGCAGGCGGGCACCGGTTGGTACGTGCCGGTGCGCGGCGCGCACGGCGAGACCCTCGACCCCGACATGGTCGCAGCCAGGCTCAAGCCGGTGCTCGAGGACGAGCGGACGCTGAAGGTCGGGCAGAACCTCAAGTACGACATCATCACGCTCGCCCGCGCGGGGATCGACCTCAAGGGCCCCCTGTTCGACACGATGGTCGCGGCGTCGCTGCTCTACCCGGGCCGGCGCACCTACAACATGGACGACCTCGCCCGCGACCTGCTCGGGGTCAAGACCACGCCGATCACCGACCTGATCGGCAAGGGCAAGGACCAGCTCTCGATGCTCGACGTGCCCCTCGACCAGATCGCGCGCTACGCGGCCGAGGACGCCGACATCACGTGGCGGCTCTACGAGCGCCTGGCCAAGGGCATCGACGCCGAGCCCGTCGACGCCGAGGACGTCCGCAGCCGCTCGCGGGCCGCCGGCTCCGACGGCTCGCTCAAGCGGCTGTTCACCGAGGTCGAGATGCCGCTGGTGCGCGTCCTCTCCGACATGGAGCGCGAGGGCGTGAGCCTCGACGCCGACATGCTCACGACCTACGCCGAGACGATCAAGGAGCGCATCGCCCGGCTCAAGGAGCGCATGGTCGAGGTCGTGGGGGAGGAGTTCAACCCCGACTCGCCGAAGCAGCTCTCCGAGGTGCTGTTCGACAGGCTCGGCATGCGGGTCGTGAAGACGACCAAGACGGGCCGCTCGACCGACGCCGAGGTCCTCGAGACGCTGGCCGCCGAGACCGACCATCCGCTCTTGCCGCTGCTCCTCGAGTACCGCGAGCTGAACAAGCTCCTCGGCACCTACCTGCTGCCGCTGCCCGGCTACCTCAGCCCGGTCACCGGCAGGCTGCACGCCTCGTTCCACCAGACCGGCGCGGCCACGGGGCGCCTCTCGTCCTCCGACCCGAACATCCAGAACATCCCGATCCGCACCCAGGCGGGGCGCGAGATCAGGCGCGCCTTCCGTGCCCGCGACGAGGACACCGTGCTGATCACCGCCGACTACTCGCAGGTCGAGCTGCGGATGCTGGCCCACTTCAGCGACGACACCGAGCTGGTCAAGGCGTTCCGCGAGGGCCAGGACATCCACGCCTTCGTCGCCTCGCAGGTGTTCGGGGTGCCGATCGAGGAGGTCACGCCGGACCAGCGGCGCATCGCGAAGACCGTGAACTTCGGGATCGTCTACGGCCAGACCGCGTTCGGCCTGTCGCGCACGCTCCGCATCCCGCGGGCCGAGTCACAGCGGTTCATCGACGAGTACAAGGAGCGCTACGCCGGGCTCGACAGGTTCCTGAAGACCTGCATCGAGGAGGCCGAGGACCTCGGTTACATCACGACGATCATGGGGCGCCGCCGCGACATCCCCGAGATCCGCTCACGCAACCGCAACCAGCGGTTCCTCGGGGAGCGCCTCGCGATCAACTCGGTGATCCAGGGCAGCGCCGCCGACCTGATCAAGGTCGCGATGGTCAAGCTCCACGAGCGCCTCAAGGCCGAGTACCGGGACGCGCGCCTCCTGATCCAGGTGCACGACGAGCTGGTGCTCGAGGCGCCGCGCGACGTCGCCGAGGACGTCGTCACGGCCACCGTGGAGACGATGAGCGGCGCCATCCCCCTCAAGGTGCCACTGAGGGTCGACGCCGCCGTGGGCCCGAACTGGCTGGAGGGCAAGGCCTGAGCGCTGCGCCCGGGCCTCGCCCTCCGGTCGGCTCTCCCTGAGCCCTCTTCCTCAGTCCTCTTCGTCCGCGGCTCCAGGCAGCGGGTCCTCGCCCTCCGGCGCCGCCGGCGGCGCCTCCGGCTCGGGGGCGTCCTCGGCGGGCTCGCCGCCGCCCTGCATCAGCCGCGCCGACTCGCGCGCGAACCACTGGTACGCCGGTTCGCCGGGCTCGAGCGTCACCGCGCGCTCGTAGGCCAGGTTCGCGTCGGCGTACAGGCCCTGCTCGAAGTAGACGCGGCCGAGCCATGCCCACGCCGCCGCGTAGTCGGCGTTGCGGGCCGTGGCGGCGGCGAAGCTGTTGCGGGCGCGGGTGAGGTCGCCGGCCTCGTACGCCGCCACCCCGGCGTAGAAGGAGTTCGCCGCGTCGATGCCCCACCGGGCCTGCGCCTGGGAGAGCTCGAGGAAGTACTCGGCGCCGGGGGAGCCGGGCTCGAGCTCCACGACGGTCCGCCAGGCAGCGATCGCCTGCTCCGGCAGCCGCAGCTCGAGGAGGATGCGGCCGAGCCAGCGGTGCGCCTCGACGTGGTCGGGCAGCACCTCGACGATCTCGGCGTAGCGCTCCGCGGCGAGCTCGAGGTTGCCGACCTGGTAGGCGGCGAAGGCGAACTCGATCGCCGAGTCACCGAACAGCTCGGCGTCGTCGCCCGCGAACTCGCCGCCGGCCGCGAGGAACTCGCGCCACGTCTCGACGGCCGGGCCGTGCCAGTTCGACAGGCTGTACGCGCGGGCGAGGAACCGCAGCGGCTCGGGGTGGCCGGGCGCCAGCTCGATGGCCGTGCGGCCCTCGGCGAACGCCTGTCGCCACAGCGGCCTGTCGGGGTACTGGGCGTCGTAGGTGGCGAGCGCCTCCGCGACGAGGGCCTCGCCCCTCTCGATCGCCTCGGCCGCGTTCTCCGGCAGCGCCTGCGCGGCGGCGAGCGCGAGCGTCATGGCCGCTGCCGTGAGCAGCGCCACCGTGACGACACGCCGCCCTACACCGCGCAGGACGTTCGTTGACCTTGACATGCTGCACCTCCGTGTGAGACGCACGAGTCTCTCCAACAGAGTGAGGCGCTGGCTCACTCTCATGAGCGAGACTAACGCGCGCGGATTAGAACCCCGCGTAGCCCACGCTCGCCCACGGCCGCACCGGGCTCAGTTCTGCCCGCGCGTGTGCTCGGCCGGCATGGGCGGCGCGAGGCGGGCGTTGGCGCGCACGCCGCGCGGCGGGACGATGTTCTCCCGCGCGGTCGGGCGCGAGAACAGGTAGCCCTGGCCGAAGCGCACGCCTTGGCGGATCAGCCAGGTGCGCTGGCTCTCGGTCTCGATGCCCTCGGCGACGAACGGGATGCCGATGCCCTTCGTGAACAGCTTGACCGCGCGCAGCAGGTGCTCGTCCTTCAGCGAGGCGCCGATGCCCTGCGTGAAGCTGGCGTCGAGCTTGAGGAACGAGATCGGCAGGCGGTCGAGGGTCGCGAGCGACGAGTAGCCGCGGCCGAAGTCGTCGAGGGCCACGCCGACGCCCGTCTCGCGCAGCCGCATCAGCACGCCGGCGCTCGTCTCGAAGTCGTCCAGCGCCGTGCGCTCCGTGACCTCGAGGGCGAGCAGGTCGGGCGGCGCGCCGGTCTCGGCGAGCAGCTCCTCGATGTAGGCGGGCAGGCCCGGGTCGGAGAGTGTCTGGGCCGCGAGGTTCACGGTGACGATCACGTTCGAGCCGAGCCGGCACCAGGCCGCGAGCTGCGCAGTGGCCTCGCGCAGGGTCCAGCGGTCGAGCCTGTCGATGAAGCCGCTCCTCTCCGCCATGGCGATGAACGTGCTGGGGGCGATCGGGCCGCGCGTCGGGTGCTCCCAGCGCGTCAGGGCCTCGAGCCCGAGGATCTCGCCGGTGGGGAGGTAGCAGATCGGCTGGTAGACGATGTCGAGCTCCTCGCGCTCGATCGCCGTGCGCAGGTCGGACTCGAGGTAGAGGCTGTGGCGCCCGGCGTCGCTCTCGCGCCGGTAGAAGGCCACCGTGCGTCGCGCGCGCTTGGCGCGCTCCAGCGCCAGCTCCGCCCGCTGGAGCAGGCCGTCGAGCTCGACGGCGTCCCGCGGGAACATGGCCACGCCCGCGCTCGCCTCGAGCCTGATGTCGCGGCCCACGGCCCTGAACGGCGTCGCGATCGCGCTCACGGCGCGCTCGGCCGCCGCCCGCACCGAGGCCTCGTCGGCCGACGGCAGGAGCACGGCGAAGTCGTCGCCGCCGAGCCGCGCCACGTAGTCGTTGCCGCGCACGGCCGCCCGGAGGCGCTCGGCGAGGTCGCGCAGGAGCTTGTCCCCCTGCGCGCGCCCGAGCGTGTCGTTCACGAGCTTGAACCTGTCGACGTCGATCAGCACGAGGCCGCCGCCACGAGCCCCGCGCCGGCCGGCGTCGAGAACGACGCGCGCGGCCGAGCGGAGGTAGCTGAGGTTGGGCAGGGCCGTGACGGGGTCGAAGAACGAGCGCCGCGCCAGCCGTGTTGCGAAGTACGCGGTGAGCCCGACGAGGACCGCCGACACCGCCACGACGATGAGCACGATCATCCACCGGGCCAGCGCCATGTCGGAGGCGATCGGCCCCAGGTCCTGCGTGACCTCTAGGACCCCGGCCGCCTCGCCGCTCGGGTAGGCCAGCGGGATCAGCACCGAGTACGAGCGGGCCGCGCCCTCGGTGGCCAGGCGGCCGAGCGGCCGGTCGTCGCCGCTGACGCGCGTCTCGCGCTCGCCGCCGAGCGCGCGCTCGAAGCGCGCGTCGGGCTCGACGCGGGCACCGACCTCGGACCGGTCGCGCGCGAAGACGACGCGCCCCTCCGGGTCGTAGACGTGCACGGCGAGCGTGTTCGGGTTGCGACCCACGACCGTGTCGAAGTACTGCCACGCCGGGACGGCGTTGGCGATCTCGGCGAACACGACCAGCGCGTCCCCCGTCGACGTGGACGCCAGCCCGCTCTGGCGCAGCACGGCCGCGGCGTTGGCGGCCACCTCGGCGCTGCCCGCCTGGGCGACGTGGTTCGTCACGCGCCGGGAGACGACGGTACCGGCGGTCCAGGCCAGGGCCAGCGTGGGGAGGAGCATGAGGACGCTCGCGGTCACGAGGAACCGGCGCACGGGGTCCGCCTTGAGCACGCGATGCTTCGTCGTGCCTGGCGGGGTACCTGGTGAGGGCGTAGGAGACGGAGCAGGCGTTCGCGGTCCGCTACGTGCCGGCATGGAGGAAGCCGACATCCCGGCAATCTTCGCATCCGTTCGGTGAGCGCGCCGTGAGCGGTGAGTCGGTGGCGTCCCCGTTCCGGCGGGTCCGGGCCGAAGGGGTATGATCGGTCCTCACCCGCTCGCGTGCCCAGGGGCCCGCGTGGGTGAGAGTTGGAGTTGACGCGTATGCGCATCTTGGTCAGCAACGACGACGGCGTCTTCAGCCCCGGCATCAGGGCGCTCGCCAAGGTCGCCGCCGAGTTCGGCCAGGTCAGGGTCGTCGCGCCGGACGTGGAGCAGTCGGCGATGAGCCATGCGATCACGGTCAGACGCCCGCTGCACTACACGAAGACGACGATCGAGGACGGGATCGACGCCTACCGCGTCGACGGCACGCCGGCCGACTGCGTGGCGCTCGGCACGCACCACTGGGAAGAGGTCGACCTCGTCCTCACCGGCATCAACCTCGGCCACAACCTGGGCCACAACATCTGGCACTCCGGCACCGTCGCCGCCGCGAAGCAGGCGGCGTTCCTCGGCATCAGGGCGATCGCCTTCAGCGCCCGCTACAGCGACGACCCGCCCGACTACGAGCGGTTCGCTCCTTACATCCGTCAGGTGGTCGAGAAGGTCAACGGCGCCGACGGTCCCCTGCTCCTGAACGTGAACTTCCCCGACGACCCCAAGGGCGTGATGTGGACCCGCCAGTCGGTGCGCCACTACGAGGGCTTCGTGATCCCGGGCGAGGACCCCATGGGCCGGCGCCACTACTGGTTCGCGGAGGAGCCGCGGGACAGGCTCGAGGAGGGCACCGACCGCTGGGCGGTCGACAACGGCTACGTCTCGATCACGCCGCTGCGCCTCGACCTGACGGACGAGCTGGAGCTGAGGCGCGCCAAGGCCTCCGATCCCGAGGCGGAGCCCGCTACGACGGGCTGAGCGCCTTCCCCCCGAGGCCGCGTCGCCGGGGCCGGCGTGGCGAGCCGGGCCCCAGACCCAGCCCCGGGTCGCCGCCGCCGCCGGCGGTACCCGCCGCGTCGCGGACCCCTCTCACTCGAACTCGAGACGCGGCTGCACCGCGAGGCCGTCGCGCTCGGAGAGCTCGGCGACGCTGACGCCCAGCAGCCGCACGGGGCGTCGCGGCCTGTCGGCCTCGAACGCCAGGCGCCTGGCGATCGCCAAGAGCGCCTCCTCCTGCCAGAACGGGCCGAGCTCGGTGTGGCTGCGCGTGATCGTCCTGAAGTCGTCGAACCGCAGCTTCACCGTCACGCGCCGCGCCGCCAGGCCGCGCCGCTCGAGGGAGCGCTGCACGTCCTGGCACAGCTCCGAGAGCACCTCGTCGAGCTGGTCCTCCGCCGTGACGTCTGCGTCGAAGGTGGTCTCGGACCCGAGGGACTTGCGCGGCTGGTCGGGGACGACCGGCCTGTCGTCGACGCCGGTGGCGATGTCGTGGAGGAAGGCGCCGTGCTTGCCGAGCTCGGCCACGAGGCGCTCGCGTCCCGCGGCGCGCAGGTCGGCGCCCGTCCGCCAGCCCAGGCGCCTGAGCTTCTCCGCGGTGCGCGGGCCGACGCCGTAGAAGCGCTCGACGGGGAGGTCCCGGAGGACGGCGTCCGCCTCCTCGGGTCTGATCACGGACAGGCCGTCCGGCTTCGCGAGGCCGCAGGCGAGCTTGGCGAGGAACTTGCCCCCGGCGACGCCTGCGGAGGCCGTCAGGCCCGTCTCGCGCTTGACCTCGGCCTTGATCGCCCTCGCGATGAGCGTGGCCGACGGCGGCCCCTGCTTCGGGTGCGTGACGTCGAGGTAGGCCTCGTCGAGCGCCAGCGGCTCGACGAGGTCGGTGTAGCGGTGGAAGATGGCCCTCACCTGGGCGGAGACGTGACGGTACACGTCGAAGCGCGGCCGCACGACGACGAGCTCGGGGCAGAGGCGCAGGGCCCGAGCCATCGGCATCGCGGAGCGCACGCCGAACGCCCTGGCCTCGTAGCTGGCGGCCGCCACGACGGCCCGCGGGCCGGTGCCGCCCACGGCGACGGGAAGGCCACGGAGCTCCGGCCTGTCGCGCTGCTCGACCGACGCGTAGAACGCGTCCATGTCGACGTGGACGATCTTCCGCACGGGCCCCTCAGGCGACCCGCGCCTGCCTGCCGTGCAGCGCCTTCAGCACCGCGACCGTCAGGGCCGCGTCGCCGGCGCTGCGATGGCGCTGCTCCCCGACGAGCACGCCCTCGACGGCCGCGGCGCGCGCCAGGCGCATGCCGCCGCCTGGCACGCCACGGCAGACGGCGTAGGCGCGCATCGCGCACTCGAAGCCCGGCAGCGGGTGCTCGACCCTCCAGGCGCGGCTCGACTGCGCTGTGAGGCGCTCGTCGAACGGGGCGTTCCACGCCAGGACGCGGAGGCCGGCCAGGGCGTCGGCGAGGGCGTCCGCCACCTCGGGCCAGGTCGGCGCCGCCTCGAGGTCGGCCCAGGTGAGCCCGTGTACCCGCGACGCGGCTGCCGGGACGTGGCCGCAGCGGGGCCTCACGAGGCTCTCGAACAGGACGCTGCCGTCGACGGCGACGGCGGCCACTTCGACGACCTCGTCGCGCGCCGAGAGGCCCGTCGTCTCGACGTCGACGACGGCGAAGCCCTCGCGGAACAGCTCCACGAGCCAGCGCCGCGGCTCGCGCATGAGCGACGGCCGCCGGTAGCGGCCGGGCGGCACGGGCGTGTGGCTGCGCGCGTACCTCACCGCGGCCAGGCCGTGGGCGGTGGCCCGCCTCGCGGCGGCGCCGCCTGCCTCGCTCGCGCGCGGCGTCACGCGCGGCCGCGGGAAGAAGTCGCCGCGGAGGCGCCGGGCCTCGCTGGTGCTGTACAGGGGAGACGCCGCCGGCCCCGAGCCGACCCAGGCGGCCGCGGACCCCGGCACGGGGTAGCCGCGCCCGCGGAGCTCCTCGGCCGTGCGGAGGTCGCGTGGGGCGTGGGCGCGCTCCCGGTAGACGGGCGCCTCGCGGACCGCCTCGCCCCCTTTGGCGCCTTCGAGCCTGCCGCTCACGTCGGAATCCTACCGCCGCCGGACCCGGCAGGGCACGCGCCGGCGCGAGCGCCTATGATGTCGCCACATTCCGCGCGGAGGTGGACGGATGCACGTTCGGCGCACCGTGAGACAGCTGCTGCAGGACAAGGGCACCGCCGTGTACACGATCGCCCCCGACGACACGGTGTTCAGGGCGCTGGAGGTCATGGCCGAGCACGACGTCGGGGCGCTCGTCGTCACCGACGCCGGCGCGGTCGCGGGGATCTTCTCCGAGCGCGACTACGCCCGCAAGGTCATCCTCCACGGGCACGCCTCGCGGGAGCTGAGCGTCAGCGCGATCATGTCGCGCGAGGTCGTGACCGTCGCTCCCGAGCAGACGGTGTCCGACTGCATGCGCCTGATGACCGACCGCCGCGTGCGCCACCTGCCCGTGCTCGACGCCGGCCGCCTGGGCGGCCTCGTCTCGATCGGGGACGTCGTGAAGGCCGTGATGTCGGAGCAGGAGTTCCTGATCGAGCAGCTCCAGGCCTACGTCTCCGGCGAGCTGCGCTGAGGCGAGCTCCGGCCACGAGCCGGAAAGCGCCTGAGCCGCGGCGCGGCGACTCCCACATCGCGTGCGTCGTGGACGCGTCTCTTCACCTTTTGACATAAAGGTCTTACATAAATGCCATCTTGATGGTAGCTTGTACGCGAGGAGCGTGAAGATGGCGAACCGGTACGTACTCATCGGCGGCGGCTTGGCGAGTGCCGCGGCAGCCAAGGCCCTGCGGGCCGCCGACCCCGAGGGCCGCGTCACGCTCGTCACCTCCGAGGTGGACCCGCCGTACCGCCGGCCGCACCTGTCGAAGGCGCTGTGGAAGGGCGGCGACGTCGCCAAGGCGATGCTAGACGTGGCGTCGTCGGGCGTCGAGGTCCGCACCGGGCGCACCGCGAAGGCCGTCGACGTGGACGGCCGCCGCGTCGAGCTCGACGACGGTGAGACGCTCGACTACGACCAGCTGCTGCTCGCGACCGGCGCCCGCGCGCGCTCGCTGCCCGTGCTGCCGGCAGCGCCGCCCGTGGTCGCGTACCGCTCGCTCGCCGACTACCGGGTCGCGCGGGAGCGGTCGGGGGAGGGGAAGCGCGCCCTCGTCGTGGGGGGCGGCTTCGTCGGCGCCGAGCTGGCCGCCGGCCTCAGGGACGTCGGCACGGACGTGCACATGGTGTTCCCCGAGACGGCCCTGGGCGCGAACCGCTTCCCCGACGGCCTGGCGCGCGCCGTCACCGAGCGCTACGTCAGCCGCGGCGTGAGCGTGCACGCGGGCACCACGATCGAGTCGGCGGAGCGCGCCGGGCAGTGCGTGCGCGTGCGGCTCGGCGACGGCTTCGTCGGCGAGTTCGACCTGGTGGCCGTGGGCGTCGGCGCGGCGCCGAACACCGAGCTCGCCGCCGCGGCCGGGCTGCAGGTGAGCGACGGGGTCGAAGTCGACGCCGCGCTCCGCGCGCTCGACCCCGACGGCCGACCCGTGCCGGGCGTGTTCGCCGCCGGCGACGTGGCCGCGTTCCCGTGGCCGGAGCCCTTCGCGCGCGGACGGATCGAGCACGAGGACGCGGCCGTCACCATGGGCGCCCACGCCGGGAGGCAGATGGCGGCCGCGGCTCACGGCCAGGCGCCGGCTCCGTACGAGCACCTGCCGTTCTTCTACTCCGACCTGTTCGACGACGGCTACGAGGCCGTCGGGCGCCTCGACGGCCGGCTCCAGACGTTCGAGGACTGGCAGCGCCCCGCGGAGGAGGGCGTCGTCTACTACCTCGACGAGGGCCGCGTCGTGGGCGTGCTCCTGTGGAACACGTGGGGGCAGGTCGACGCCGCTCGCGAGCTGGTCCTGGCGGCCCAGCGCGTGACGCCGGCGAGCTTGGCGGGGAGGCTGCCGCGGTGATCACGAGCCGCGTCCTGCCCCCGCCGCGCCCGGGCAGCCGCCGGCGCGGCGGAGCGGCGGCCCCGCCGGCCGGCCCGGTCCCCGTCGCGGGCGTCGTGGTGACGGCCGAGCTCGACCTCGCCCCCGGCGAGCGCCTCTACACCGAGGGTGAGCCGGCGACGGCCCCGTACCTGGTCATGGCGGGGGTGCTGAGGGTGTGCGTCGATGCGCAGGGCCGCAGCCGCCTCGTCGACCTGGTCGGCGCCGGGGACGTCGTGGGCACCGCCGCCCTCGAGACGGGCAGGCACGCCGAGTCGGTCCACGCCGCCGAGGGCGGCGCCGTCGTCCAGGTCGTCGACCTCGAGGCCACGCTCGCGCAGCGCGAGCCGCGCCAGGTGCTGGCCTCGGCCCTCGTGCGGCAGCTCGTCCGCAGCCGCCAGCTCGCCGACGACCTCGGCCTGCCCATGGGCGCGAGGATCTGCCGCATCCTGGCCCGCCTCGCCGAACGGCTCGGCGAGCCGCTCGAAGGTCCGCCCCCCGACGTCGAGGGCGCTCCGCCGGCCAGCGGCTGGCGCCACCTGCCCTTCAACCTCACGCACGACGACGTCGCGCTGATGGCAGGCTGCGCGCGCGTGACCGCGACCCGCGTGCTCGGCGACCTCAAGCAGGCCGGCGTGCTGGGCGGCACGCGCGGCGACTACGCGCTCGTGCCCGCCGCGCTCGAGGAGGCCGCCGACCGCTACGTCTGGGACGTCATCTGAAGGTGGCGGATAGTTCGCACGGCGCCGCACGTGCCCGGGACTAGCATCCCCTCAGAGGGGCGGGGTGCCGAATCTCACCCGGCCCGATCCGACGAGGACACTCCCATCGCGGCCGCGGTGGCACCCCCCTCTCCCCCCGTTCCGCCCCGGGTGCCGTCCACCACGGGCCTAGGAAGTGAAAAACCCTTGGTGACCCCGATGGTGACGTGTTAGAACCTTGGGCATGAACAAAACCGAACTCGCCGCTAAGCTCGCCAAGAAGACCGGACTGTCCGAGGCCAAGGCCTACGAGGTCGTCAACGCGATCTTCGCGACCTCGCCGGGCGAAGGCATCATCGCCACCGAGCTCGACGCCGGCCGCAAGGTCCAGATCACGGGCTTCGGCACGTTCGAGACGCGCTCCCGCGCCGCTCGCAAGGGCGTCAACCCCGGCACGGGCAAGCCGATCACGATCCCGGCGAAGAAGTACGCGGCGTTCAAGACCGGCAAGGGGCTCAAGGAGCGCGTCGAGAAGTAAGGCGGCGCGGCCCGGCGCCTACGGCGCCCGGGACGGCACGTTTCAGCGTCAGCCGGCCACGACCTCGATGTCGTGGCCGGTCTCGTCTAGCTTGATGTGCTTGCGCGCCCAGGAGTCGATCGAGGCGATCACGTCCTGCAGCTCGTAGCCGGCCTCGGTCAGCTCGTAGCGCGTGCGCGGAGGCATCGTCGACTCGACCTCCTTGCTGATCACGCCCAGGCCCTCGAGCTTCTCGAGCCGCTGCGCGAGCGTGGCGGTGTTCACGCCCCCCACGTCGCGCGCGATGGCGTTGAAGCCGCGGGGGCCGGCCAGCAGCGCGCGGATGATGTGCAGCACCCACTTCTCCTGCAGCAGGTCGATGGAGGCGTGCACCGGGCAGAACTCCTCGCTCACGGCGCAAGCCTAGCACGGACGGCTCGCGTCGCAAAGCACTTGACAATACAAAGCGCTTTACGTTACGGTGTGAGGGTCAGAGCAGAGCGAGCCCGCGGGCTCGCCTGTGACACCACCCACCGAAACGGAGCGTTCGCACTATGAGCCTGAAGCTTGACACCGCACACAGCAGCCTGGAGTTCTCGGTCCGCCACATGGGCCTCGCCTCGGCGAAGGGCCGCTTCAAGAGGTTCGACGTCGCGGCCGAGGTCGCCCCCGACGGCACGCCCACGAGCGCGCGCGTCGTCGTCGACGTCGCCTCGATCGACACCGGCGCCCCCGACCGCGACGCCCACCTGCGCTCGGCCGACTTCTTCGACGCCGAGAACCACCCCGAGATCGTCTTCGAGGCCACCTCCTTCCGCCGCGAGGGGGAGGAGTACGTCGTCGATGGCCGGCTCACGATGCGCGGCGTGACCAAGCCCGTCACGCTCCGCGGCCACATCGCCGGCCCGATCAAGGACCCATGGGGCAACGAGCGCTTCGCCGCCGACCTCGAGGGGAAGGTCAACCGCACCGAGTTCGGGCTGAAGTGGAACCAGGTCCTCGAGGCCGGGGCCCTGCTGGTCGGCGAGGAGGTCAAGTTCCACGCCGTCGTCGAGCTCGTCAAGGTCGGCGAGGCCGTCCCCGCCTGACCCGGGCGCAACGTACAGACAGCTCTATACACCTAGGGGCCGCCTGCGCGGCCCCTAGGTCATGGGGCTCGCTCCGCGAGGGCCGGGCTCGTCGGCGGCGGCCCTGGCTAGTCGTCGGCCGCGCCGGCGATCAGGGAGGCGGCCGCGGACCGCGCCAGCTCGGCCGAGCCGACGTCGCCGCTGACGAGCACGTGCACGCTCGCCCCCTCCAGTAGCATCGCGAGCTGCACCGCCAGGCCGGCGGGGTCGTGCAGGCCGGCCTCCTCGGCCTGGCCCCGGAAGTACTCGACGACCTTCTTGGCGTGCGCCTGCGCGTACGGCCTGGCCGCGTTGAGCTGGCCGCCCAGCTCGAACGTGGCGGACACGAGAGGGCTGCCGCGGAAGTCGGGGCTCTGGGCCCACTCGACGAAGAGGTCGAACACCGCGAGCATGCGCCCGAGCGGCTCGGAGGCCATGTCGTGAGCCTGGGCCAGCCAGTCGTCGCGCTCGGCTTGGCGCCTCTCCAGCACGGCCTTCACCAACGCGTCCTTCGAGGGGAAGTGGTGGTAGAGGGTCATGCGGGCGACGCCGGCGCGCGCGATGATCTCGTTGATGCCGACGTTCGACACGCCACGGGCGTAGAAGAGCCGTGCCGCGGTGTCGAGGAGGCGTTCGGCGGCGCTTGACCTCGCTTGTTGGCTCACGCCTGGATGATACGTACCGGTCGGTACAAGCACAAGGGGCGCGTCACGAGACGCGCCCCACACGCAGGTCCCGGGCCGCTGGCCCGGCGAGCCCGCCTCAGGCGGCGACGGGGTCCTCCCGCTTGCCCTCGAGGCCGACGACGGCGAGGATCTCAGGCTCGTCGAGCGACTCGTGCTCCAGCAGCGCCCGCGTCAGGGCCTCGAGCCGGTCGCGGTGGGTCTCGAGGAGCTCCTTGGCGCGTCGGTAGCACTCGTCGACGATGCGTGCGACCTCGGCGTCGACGCGCCTGGCCATCTCCTCGCTCAGCGGCTTGGCCGACGGGGCCGGCGCGCCGCCTCCGAGGTAGGGGTCGTCGCGCGACGCCAGCGAGAGGGGCCCGACACCGGAGCCCATGCCCCAGCGCGTGACCATCATCCGGGCCAGCTTGGTGACCTGCTCGAGGTCGTTCTCGGCGCCGGTCGTGCGGTCCCCGTAGACGAGCTCCTCGGCCGCGCGCCCGCCGAGCGCTCCGACGATGCGGGCCCTGACGTACGCCTCGGTGTAGTTGTAGCGGTCGTCGTCGGGGGCCTGGTAGGTGACGCCCAGCGAGTGGCCGCGCGGCGTGATCGTCACCCGGGTGACCGGGTCGGCCTCCGGCTCCACGAGCCCGACGATCGCGTGCCCGGCCTCGTGGTAGGCGATGCGCTCGCGGTCGCGCTCGCTGAGCACGAGGGGCCGCTTCGGCCCGAGCACGAGCTTCTCGAGCGCGTCCTCGAAGTCGCAGCGGGCGACCGCCTCGGCGTCACGGCGGGCGGCGGCCAGCGCGGCCTCGTTCACGAGGTTCCTCAGCTCGGCGCCGACGAGGCCGGGCGTCTTGGCGGCGAGGCCGGCGAGGTCGACGTCGTCCGCCAGCGGCACGCCGCGCGTGTGGACCTGCAGCACGGCCAGCCTGCCGGCCTTGTCGGGCGCCTGCACGGTCACCCGGCGGTCGAAGCGGCCGGGCCTGAGCAGCGCGGGGTCGAGCACGTCCGGCCGGTTCGTGGCGCCGATCACGATGACGCCCTCGCGGGCCGAGAAGCCGTCCATCTCGGTGAGGATCTGGTTCAGCGCCTGCTCCTGCTCGGCGTTCGCGCCCGAGTACGAGCCGGCGCCGCGGGCGCGGCCGATCGCGTCGAGCTCGTCGATGAACACGATCGCCGGCGCCGCCTCGCGCGCCTTCTTGAACAGGTCGCGGGCGCGACTGGCGCCGACGCCCACGATCATCTCGACGAACTCCGAGGCGTTCATCGAGAAGAAGGGCACGCCGGCCTCTCCCGCCACGGCCTTGGCCAGGAGGGTCTTGCCGGTGCCGGGCTCGCCGACGAGCAGCACGCCCTTGGGCGCCGTGCCGCCAAGGCGCGTGTACTTGTGGGGGTTCTTGAGGAAGTCGACGACCTCCTCGAGCTCGGCCTTGGCCTCGTCGATGCCGGCGACGTCGGCGAACGTCACGGCCAGTGCCGTGCCGTCGAAGCGCTTGGGCTCGCTCTTGCCGATCGCGAAGCCGAGGTTGCCGCCGAGGCGCCTGACGAGGAGGAAGCCCCCGCCCAGGAGGAGCAGCGCGGGCACCAGCTGGAGCAGGTAGGTCACGAGCGGGTGGCGCTGCGCGTCCGCCGGCAGCGCGCTGACGTCCACGCCGTGGGCGGCGAGGAGGCCGGCGAGCTCGGGCTGGGCGAAGCTCGGCAGCGTCGTCGCGAACGTCGCGAGCTCGCGCTCGCCGCCGCCCAGCACCGGCACGGCGACCGGCTCCGCGAGCGTGACGGTGAGCGTGTGGTCGTGGGCCGTCACGCTCGCGACGTTGCCGGCCTGGAGCTGCGCGACGAACGCCGAGTAACCGACCTGCGCGGGTCGGCGGGCCTGCGTCACGAGGACGGCGACGACGGGGGCGACCGCCAGCAGGGCGCCGGCGGCGACGGCCGCCCACAGCCGCCGCCGGCGGCGGGGAGCGCGTTCGACGCCGGTCATCCCTCGGCCTCGCCCTCGAGCAGGGACAGGGCCTCGAAGAGCTGGCCGACGCGTTCCTCGCCGAGGCCGGCGATCTTCGGCGCCAGCGCGGCCGCCAGGCAGTCGCGGCTGCGCGCCACGCACCGCCGCCCGGCCGAGGTGAGCGTGACGCGGAAGCGTCGCAGGTCCTCCGTGTCGACGGCGCGCTCGACCAGGCCGCGTCCCTCGAGAGAGCGCAGCAGACGGCTGATCGTCGAGGGCGGGATGCCGGTCGCCCGGCTCACGACCGTGGGGTGGGCGGTCGACTCGAGCTCGCTGAGGACGATCAGCTCGGGGAGGCTCATGTCGAGCTGGTCGGCGCAGCCCTCGCCGTACGCGACGAGGGCCCGCCTGGCCCGGAGGAAGCTGGCCAGCAGCTGGAGCGCTGCCTCGCGCTCCGAGCCGGGGAGGGAAGAGGTGGGCGGGGTCACGCCCCGAGGATAATGCAGCAGCGAGATTGTTGCAAATGGAAGTATACGTGACGCGCCGTCACATGCGACCCGGAACACGCGCTCATGTCACGCGGTGGGACGCCGGCGGGCGCGGGACCGTCAGCCCTGGGCCGGCCGCAGGGGCGTCAGCGCCGGTCTCGTAACGGGACGCCGAACGCGGTGGCGTGGGCCTCCCGCAGGCGGTCGAGGGTCAGCGCGGCCGTGCCGGGCACGACGAGGTGGGCGGCGCGCAGGGTAGCGGCGTCGCCGACGCCGACCGCGGCCATGCCCGCCCCGACGACCGCGGCCACGCCGGCCGCGGCGTCCTCGATGCCCACGCACTCGTCGGTCAGCAGGCCGAGGGCGTGCGCTGCGCGCTCGAACGTCTCGGGCTCGGGCTTGCCGCGGAACACCGCGGCGGGGTCCACCACGGCGGCGAAGCGCCCCGTGAGGCCGAGGCGCGCGAGCACCGTGGGGGCGTTGCGGCTCGCCGAGCCGAGCCCGACCGCCACGCCCGCGGCCTCCAGCTCGTCGAGCAGCTCGCGCACGCCGGGGAGGACGTCGCCGGGCCCGAGCCCGCCCAGGAGCTCGACGTAGCGGAGGTTCTTGCGCTCGGCGAGCTCCTCCAGCTCGTCCTCGGAGAGCACGAGGCCGGAGCCCTCGAGGACCAGCTGCAGGGAGCGCATGCGGTCGACGCCCTTGAGGGCCTCGTTGCGCCGCCTGTCGAACGGCACGCCGAGCTCGTCGGCCAGCTCCTGCCAGGCGCGGTAGTGCAGCTCGGCGGTGTCGGTGATCACACCGTCGAGGTCGAAGACGACGCCGCGCAGCTCCGGGCCCGTCGGCACCGCCACGCGGTCGCCGTGCGCGAGCGTGACGACCCGGCCGCGGTGCAGTAGCTCGACCGGTCTACCTGACAGCAGCTCGTACCTCGTGACGTCGCGGCGGACGTCGACGCGCACGCGCGAGCCGCGCCAGTTCAGCCGGAACGCCAGGCGCCGCCAGCGCCGCGGCAGACGCGGCCGGAACGACATGCGGCCGCCCTGCACGCGGTAGCCGGCGAAGCCGTCGAGGAGCCCCAGGTAGGTGCCGCCCATGGCCGCCACGTGCACGCCGTGGTCGGCGTTGCCGTGCGTGTCGTCGAGGTCGACGCGGGCCGTCGCGTCGAAGAACCGCGCGGCGGTCTCGACGTCCCCGAGCTCGGCGTAGGCGACCGCGTGCGTGCACGCCGACAGCGAGGAGTCGTGGGTGGTCCGCGGGGCGTAGTAGGCGACGTCGCGCCTCAGCTGCCAGCGCGGCACGTCCTCGGGCAGCAGCGTGTGCGCCAGTAGGGTGTCGGCCTGCTTCAGGACCTGGTGCCGGTAGATGTCGAGGTAGTGGTAGTGGAGCAGGAGAGGGTAGCGCTCCGGCGGCACCTCGTCCCACGGCCACTCGGGCTTCGAGAGGAAGCTCGCGTCCTGGGGCGTGACGCCCAGGGACGGGTCCACGGGCAGGTGGACCAGCTCGGCGAGCTCCGCCCAGCGCGCGACCTCGGCGTCCGTGACCCCGAGGCGTGCCTTGGCCCGTTCCCAGCGCTCCGCGTCGAGGCGGGGCAGCTCGGCGGCGAGCTCCACGGCGTAGCGCAGGGTCTCGCGCACGAGCTTGTTGGTGAAGTGGTTGTCGTCGACGAGCGCCGTGTACTCGTCGGGGCCGGTGACCGTGTGGAGGTGGAACCTGCCGTCCCGACCCACGGCGCCGTAGCCGGCGTAGAAGCGCGCGCATTCGAAGACGACGTCGACGGCGCCGTCCCACAGGAGCCCCACGTCGCCGGTCGCCTCGACGTAGCGCCTCATCGCCAGCACGACGTCGCCGTCGATGTGGACCTGGGCCGTGCCGGCGGGGAAGTAGGCCGAGGCCTCCGGGCCCGAGATCGTGCGCCACGGGTAGAGCGCGCCGGCCCGGTGCAGCTCGCGCGCCCGCGCGACGGCCGCCGGCAGCAGGGCGACGCGGTAGGCGAGCAGCGACCTGGCCAGCTCGGGCCACACGCGCGTGAACACCGGCACGACGTAGACCTCGCTGTCCCAGAACGTGTGGCCCTCGTAGCCCTCGCCCGTCAGCGCCTTGGCCGCGATGTTCGTGCGGCCGTCGCGGCCGGCGCCCTGCAGGAGGTGGAAGAGGCCGAACCGCACCGACTGCTGGACGGCGTCGTCACCCTCGACGACGACGTCGGCCGAACCCCAGAAGCGCTCGAGGTAGGCGCGCTGGCCCGCGAGCAGCGCGGGCACGCCGCCCGCGGCCGCGTAGGCGTCGAGCTCGGCGTGCGCGGCGGCGACCAGCTCCGCGGGCTGCGCCCGCCTGGCGTCGAGGTAGACGACGCGGACGTCGACCGTCGCGGGACCTGCCGCCGTCAACGCGGCCGACCACGTCGCGACGTACGGCTCGCTCGCGGCGCGGACGGCGGGCGCGGACCCGCTGACCTCGTGGTCGGCGGCGCAGACGAGCTGCATGCCGCTCTTGTCGGCGCGCTGGCTGAGGAGCAGCCGGCCCGAGTCGTCGTGCCCGTGGGCCACCGGCAGGAGGACCTGCCCGCCGAGCGCCGAGCCGAGCCGCGGGTCGCCGCGCTCGACCTGGTTCTGCACGCGCCCGTCGAGGCGGTGCGTGACCTCGAGGGCCACGGGACCGTCGATCGGCTCGACCTCGAGCCGCAGCGCCATGCGGCCCGCGTGCTCCAGCGACACGCAGCGGGTGTAGGTCAGGCGCGTCCTCTTCCCGCCGCTGCCGTGCCAGGTGAGCGTCCGGGTGAGCGTGCCCGCCCTGAGGTCGAGCGTGCGCTCGTGGTCGCGCGCGCGCTCGCCGCAGCCCACGGGCTCGCCGTCGAGGCTCACCGTCAGGCCGGTGGCCGCGGTCACGTTGAGGAGCGTCTGCCGCACCTTCGCCTGGCCGTAGCCGCCCTCCGGGTAGACGATCTCGTCGAGCTCGTGGAAGCCGTTGAGGAACGTGCCCGGCACCGACCTGGCCCCCGGAGGCGGCCCCTCCTCGAGCACGCCGCGCACGCCCAGGTAGCCGTTGCCTAGGGCGAAGACGCTCTCGTGCGCGGCGAGGCGCTCGGGGTCGAGGCCGACCTCGCGCACCCGCCACGGCTCGACGGTCAGGCTGCGCTTGCCCTCGCGCCGCAGGCGCTCGAGGCCGCGTCGCGGCACGCTAGGCCGCCGGCACGGCCGTCAGGTCGGGGCGAGCGGCCGCGAGGTGCTCGAGCTGGTCGGTGAGCTCCCGTGCGAGCTCGTCGTCGAGCTGGGCGCCGGGCGCGCGGACCAGGCCGCTGGCGATCGCCCCGCGGCGGCGGTACACCTCCTTGCGCAGGGCGAGGCCCACTACCGGCTGGAACTCGAACGCGAGGAAGGCCGCGGCTCGGCGGTAGGCGTCGGCCGCGTCCCGCCGCCGCGCCGGATCGGGGTCGGCGGCGCCGCGCACCATGCCGAGCAGCAGCTCGGGGAACGACACCCCCGTCATCACGCCGTCGGCGCCGGCGGCCATCTCCTCGGCCAGGTAGAGGCCACCGAGGCCGCCCAGCACGGACATCCCCGGGGCGAGGCGCTTGAGCGCCCGCAGCTTCACGGTCGTGGGCGGGTCCTCGAGCTTGACGGTCGTCACCGACGCGACGTCCTCGTGGAGACGCGCCAGCGTGTCGGCGGTAACGCGCACGCCGGTCGAGGCCGGGTAGTCGTGCACGATCACGGGCACGCGGCCGCCGCTGGCGGCGAGCGCCTCGTCGAGCTCCCGGTACTGCGCCAGCACCGTCGCGGCCTCGGGGGCGACCGGAGCGACCATCAGCCCGGCGGCACCCAGCTCCACGAACCTCAGCCCCCGCTCGACGCCCACCTTCACGCCGCCGGCGCTGGCCCCCGCGAAGACGGGGACCCGCCCGCCGGCGGCCTGCACCGTCACCGTCACGACGACGTCCTGCTCGGCCTCGGAGAGCTTGTGCGCCTCCCCGAGGAAGCCCAGTACCGTGACGCCGTCGACGCCCCGCGCGACGAGGAAGCGCGTCAGCCGAGCGAGGCTCTCCTCGTCGAGGCGGCCGTCCGGCGTGAACGGCGTCGGCATGATCGTGTGCACGCCCCTGAGGGCCGTGGGCCTGTCGGTCGTGGCCGGCGTCCCGGCCCGCGCTTCCGGGCCGTCGGCTGCGGGCGAGGTCGCGTCCTGGCGGTTCACTCCCACGCGTCCAGGCTACCCCGCAGCCGCAGCCTGTCGGCGCGGGCGTAGCGGCGCGCCATGTCGGTGGCCTTGTGCCTGAGGTGCTGCTGCACGAGCCCGACGTCGTGCGTCTGGCGGTAGAGGCGCGCGCCGGCGGCGTGCCTCAGTGCGCGCACGCCCTTGAACTCGACGTGGGCGCGCCGGCAGATGCCGCGGAGGCGGTTGTAGACGCCGTACTGCGACCTCAGCTCCAGGAGCTGGGCGCGGTGCCTGGCGACGGGGTCGGCCTCGACCTCGCGGGCGTAGGCGCGGAGCTCGGCCGCCAGCCGGCGACTGAGCATGACCTCGGCCGGTTCCTCCTCGCCCGGGGTCCTCACTAGCAGCGTGCCGGCGCGCAGGTCCACGTCCTGCCACAACAGGCGCACCATCTCGCTCACGCGCAGGCCCGCGTGCGCCCCGAGCAGGAGCAGCACGCGCTCGTGCGCGTCGCGCGCCGCGGCGAGCAGCTCGTCGAGCTCGGCGTCGGTGTAGGCGTGGGCGGTCGCGGCCTCGCCGTCGCGGGCCGCGAGGGCGTCGACCTTGACGTCGCGGAACGGGTCTACGGTGGTGGCCCCGGCCCAGATCAGCGCGCCGTACAGCGCCCGGGCGGCAGCGATCCGCAGCGCCACGGTCGCGGGGGAGAGGGGTCCGCGCTTGAGCCTGCGGCCGCGCCGGCCGCGCCGCTCGTCGGCGGCCAGCTCGTCGCGGTCGCCCTCGAGCAGGCGCCGCGCGTAGGCCTGCCCAGCGTCGCGCTCGGGGTCGAGCAGGTCCTCGCCCGGCCACAGTGTCAGGAGCTCGGCCAGGCCGCGGCGGTAGGCCCGCAGGGTGTGGGCGCTGGTCGCGGCGCCGCGCGCGCCGTGCAGGGTCACGTAGGCCTCGACGAGCTCCCACAGAGCCTCCTCGTCACGCGTCTCGGCCGCCCGGGCCGCGAACCGCTCCAGGCCCTCCTGGGAGAGGCGCTGCAGCCGGGCTACGCGCTGGGCGCGCGTCGCCTTGGAGAGCTCGAGGGACGTCACCTCCACGCGCGCACGCTAGCCGACGCGTGCGGCGCGGACCGTGAGCTGGCTCGCATTATCAAATCCAGTTCGCGCGCGAGCCGCGCACCGCCACGCGACCGCGTCAGCGCTCACTCCATCGCCAACGCCTCGGCGATCAGGCGGGCGTTGTGGCGGATCAGCTCCTGGTACGTCTCCGGGCCCGGCGGGCCGCCGATCGGGTCGAGCATCACGACCTCCACGCCGGCCGCCTCAGCGACCACGGCGGCCGTGCGTCCGCCGAGCTGGCGCTCCTCGAAGATCACGCGCGCCCCCGACCTCCTGATCGCCAGGACGGTCTCGGCGACGTAGCGGGCGCTGGGCTCGCGGCCGGGGAAGGGCTCGAGGGTGGCGACCACGTTCAGGCCGAACCGCCGCGCGAAGTACGGCCAGGCGTCGTGGAACGGCACGAACGGCTCTCCGCGCACCGGCGCGAGCAGCGCCGCGACCTCCGCCGCGAGCACCGCAAGGTCGGCGCGGACCGCCGCCGCGTTGGCGACGAACGTGTCGGCCAGCTCGGGGCGCAGGGCCGCGAGCTCCTCCGCGATCACGCCAACGGCGGCCGCGGCGACGTCCGGGTCGAGCCACACGTGCGGGTTCGGGACGCCGGCGCCTCCCTCGCTGGCGTGGTCGTCGTCGTGCCCGGCCACCGGCTCGAACCGGACCCGGTCCAGCACCACCAGTCGCGCCACCTCCGGAGCCGTCGCGTCGACGAGGCGCTCGAGCCAGCCGTCGACGCCGCCGTTGAGGACGACGAGGTCGGCGGCGGCCAGCAGGGCGGCCTGCGAGGGGAGCGGCTCGAAGGCGTGCGGGGAGGCGCCGGGCGGCAGGAGCGTGGTGACGGCGACCGCCTCGCCGCCGACCTGGCTCACGAGGTCGGCCCAGGGGTGGATGGAGACGACGACATGCAGTGCGTCGCCCTGCGCCACGGCCCGCGCGGCGGGCCAGGCGAGCGCGAGGGCGGCGAGCGTGGTCGTGACGAAGCGGCGCCCACCGCGCACGCGGCGATCTTGAGAACGCGTTCTCACCTCACCTGGATAGCCCGGCCGCGGGTGCCTGTCAAGCGCTCCGGGTGCGCGACAGCCGGCGCCCGTGCCATTAGGCTGAAGGTGCCGGACCACGGCCCAGGCACGCACTGGGCGCCGGTCGCGCCCGGCGAAGCGCGCACCGGACAGGAGGGCAGAGATGACGACGGATCGACTCGACCTGGACCCGATCGACCCGGAGCCGCTCCGGACGCTCGTCGTCCGTCGCTACCACGGCCCCGGCGACGTGCACGGCCTCGTGGCCGCCAGGGGACCCTTCCTGGACGATGACGACGAGGACGAGGACGACGAGGGCGACTTCGACGACGAGAGCGAGTGGGGCGAAGAGGACGACCTCGACGAGGACGACGACTGGGACGACGACGAGGACGAGTGGGACGACGAGGAAGACTGGGACGACGAGGACGAGGCCGGCGGCCTCTGGGACGACGATGACGACGAGGCAGCGGAGGACGAGGACATCGACTTCGGCGACGAGGAGGAGGAGCTGTCGCGCCCCGCCCCGGCCCGCGGTGGCGTCACCATGACACCGGCCGCGTAGGCGGGCGTGGGGCGGCTTCGCGGCCGGTCACCCCGGCGCACCGAGGCTGGCCCGGTCGCGCTCGGAGCGGTGACGACCTCCGGCGCCGGAGGGGTGAGACCCGGCACCAGCACGTAGCTCACGGGGCAATACCCTTAGATATTTAGGGTATCGTGCTGGCGTCGCGTACCCGTGCACGGCGCGTGCACGCCGGCAGGAAGGACCTCCAGCCGTGGCCAAGAAGCCACTCACCCCGGCCCCCGAACCGCAGCAGCGCAAGCCGCGCCAGACGGTCGTGGTCGAGCGCCGGATCGAGGAGCTGAGGACGAACCTGAGGCTCCGCCTGGAGCCCTTGACCGGGGAGAGGGTCAGGATCGTCGAGTACCACCGCAAGCGCGACGGCGACCACCGCTGGCGCCGCAACCGGGACCAGGAGGGTCAGGTGTACGACTTCGCCCAGCTCGGCTTCGAGCGGTCGTTCGAGGACCTCTTCCCCCAGGCGGAGCTGTTCAACGCCGCCGACTGAGGAGCCGGACGTGGCCGACGTCTTCGCGCTGGTGGCGCCGCTCTGGCGCTACGACGGGCCGGCGCCGTGGTACTTCGTCTCGCTCCCACAGGACGTCTCCGACGAGATCAGGGCCGGGTACGGCGGCATGGCCGGCGGCTTCGGCTCGCTGCGCGTCGAGGTCACGGTGGGGAGGACGACGTGGCGCACGTCGGTCTTCCCCCAGGGCAGGTCGGGCCGCTACCTGCTGCCCGTGAAGAGGCAGGTGCGGAGGGACGAGGGGCTGGAGGCCGGCGACGAGGTCGCGCTCCTGCTCAGGGTGCTTTAGGTGGAGCCGGCCAGTGGCTCGCTTGGCGGGTCCGCCCGGTTCGGCGGGTACGGTCCCTGCTCGGCGGGGCTCCCTCCCGTGACAGCCGATCCCGTGCCTCCTCAGTCCGGGTCGAGCCCGATGCTCCAGCCCCTGACCTCGTCGGTGTCCTCGGCCGCGGCCATGTAGATCTCCGTGCTGCTCATGCTGGCGTGCCGGAGGTGGTCCCTGACCTTGCGCAGGTCGCTCGTCTGCGAGGCGTAGTGGACACCGGCGAAGTGCCTGAGGCCGTGCACGCCCTTCGTGAACCGCTCGGGCGGCAGGCCGCGCGCGTCCAGCGCCAGGTTCCACAGCTCCTCGAGGCGGGTGTAGACCCGAGAGCGCGAGCGCGTCTCCAGCACGTACGGCGCCGGCTCTCCCGGCGCGGGCGGCGGCACGTCCTGCGCGCGGGCGACGAGGTTGCGCCTCAGCTCCTCGCTCATCGTCACGCCGGCGGTCTTCCCACCCTTCCCGAACCGGACCCTCAGGCGCCCGGTCCTGAGGTCGACGTCGTCCCAGGTGAGCGCCAGCATCTCGCTCACGCGCAGCCCGGCGTGGGCGCCGAGGAGGAGGATCAACCGGTCGTCCCAGTCGCGGCAGACGCTGGCCATCCACTCGAGCTCCTCGAGGGTGTACGCCTTGGACTTCGCGCGCTCGACCGGGCGTTCGGTCAGCCTGGGGAGCGCGACCTCGGCGAACGGGTCGGCGGTCGTGACTCCGGACCACCGCATGGCCTCGTAGAACGCCTTCGCGGCCGCCACGCGCTGCCGCACCGTCGCCGCCGACAGCGGGCGCGTGGGCTGCCTGCCGAGGCGCCTCTGGGCGCTCACGTAGCGGTCCTCGGGGTCCGCCTCGCGGCGCGGGTCGCGCAGGCGCCGCACGTACGCCTCGGCGTCCGCACGCGCGGGCCTGAGGAGGTCGACCCCGCGCCAGGACTCCAGCAGGAGCGCCACGCCCTTGCGGTACGACGCGACCGTGTTGGCGGCGCGTTGCTGCGTCTCCAGGTAGGCGCGCGTGAGCAGCCACAGAGCCTCGTGGTCGCGCTCGGCCACGGCCCGGGCGGCGAAGCGCCGGCGCTCGGCCTCGCTCGCCCCGACCAGCGCGTCGACGCGCGCCAGCTCCGCCTCCGGCGTCCAGCGCGCCAGCTCACGCGTCATCGCGGGCCTCTCGCGTCGCTCATGTCGTCAGCGACGAGGGTAACACGGCGAGAACATAATACGTCTTATGTCCGTGACGGGCCGGGGGAGACCGGCTCCGGCTGCTCCGGCACCACCTCGGAGGCGTTCACCCAGACCGCGCTGCCGTCGGCGTAGCGCTCGTGCTTCCAGACCGGCAGGCGCGCCTTGACCTCGTCTATCACGTACCGGCAGGCCGCGAACGCCGCGCCCCGGTGCGCCGCGCTCACGCCCACCCACACGGCGCAGTCGCCGACCCGCAGCTGCCCCACGCGGTGGACGCACGCGGCGCGCTCGAGCGCGAACCGTGAGGCGGCCTCCGCGAGGATCCGCTCGCCCTCGCGGCGGGCCAGCTCCTCGTAGGCCTCGTACGCCAGCGACGTCACGGCCTTGCCGGCCGCGTGGTCTCTGACCCTGCCCTCGAACGTAGCGACCGCGCCCGCTGCGGGCGCCAGCAGCCGCCGCGTCAGCGCCGCGACGTCGATCGCATCGCCCGCGACGTCGAACCAGAGGCGTTCGCCCGAGCCCATCTCAGCCTCCGGCCACCGGCGGGATGAACACCAGGCGGTCGCCGTCGGCGAGCTCCCGCTCCCACGGCGCGAAGTCGCCGTTCACGGCGACCCGCAGCCGCCCGGCCTCCAGCGCGAAGCCGTGGCGTTGCCGCAGCTCCTCGTAGAGGTCGCGGGCCGTGCGGGCGGACGTCGCCACCGTCTCGCTCGCTACGGCCCTCTGCTCCCTCAGGACCGCGAAGTACTCGACCGTGACGCGTTTCCCGGCTGCCATCGCGGTGAGGCTAGCACGTGCGCTCCCGCACCGTCCCCGCCGGGTCGGCACCCGTCCGCACGGCCGCTCCGGAGCTCGCCGCCGCCAGGAAGCACCGTCCTCGAGCTCTCGTGGGCGCGGAGGGCCGGTCCGTCCCCGGGATCCCGCTCCACCGAGACCCCGTCGGTGCGGCCTAGGGGCCGGCTCGGACGGTCGCGAATCGGGCGACGGCGTACGCGCCGAAGCGCTCACACGGGATTTGATGATTCGTATTATCAAACCGTATAGCCTGAGAACACATATGCACGCCTGTGTCACCCGACCGCTCTGCTGCTTAAGGCTGTCCATCGACGCATATGCACTTGCTCGGCAGGCGATGCTCTGGCCGGCGGGGCCTAGCCTCACCTCGGCCTCGAGCTCGGTCTCGCGCGCGCTTGACCCCTTGCAGGGCGGCGCATAGACTCGCACAGTGGTAGGACCACTTCCGCGTGAGCCGGAGCCCCCTGCCGGCAAGCCGACGGTCGCCGACCAGGCCTGGGACGCCGTCGTCGCCTACGTGACCGCTGCTCCGGACGGCGCTCGCCTGCCGCCCGAGCGAGCGTTCGCCGAACGCTTGGGCGTGTCGCGCTCGACGCTGCGCGCCGCCATCTCCAGGCTCGAGCTGCTCGGGCTCGTCGAGGTTCGGCACGGCTCGGGGATCGTGGTGCGGCGTCCGGACCCCTCCCGCACGCTCGAGCTGGTGCTGTCGGCGGTCGGCGACGACGCCGAGGTCGCGGCCCAGGCCCTGGACCTGAGGACGGTGATCGAGCCGCAGCTCGCCGCCGCGGCCGCGAGACACCGCCGGCCGCTCTCCCCCGCGCCGGTCGACGAGCGGGGGTTCCACACCGACGTGGCCGCGGCGTCAGGCAACGCGTTGGCGGGCGCGCTGGTGGCGGCGCTCGTCGGCCTCAGCGGCGACGCGGCGCTGCCCGAGCCGCTCCACGCGGCCCAGCACGCCGCCATCGCCGCCGCCGTCTCCGTGGGGGACGTAGGCGCCGCGAGGGACGCGATGTCGCTGCACCTGCGCTCGCTGCGGCGTGCCGCCGCGCGTTGAGACCGGGCGTGCGTCAGCCCAGAGTGGCCCTCAGCTCGGCCTGCGCCTGACCATGTAGGCGCCCCGCCTGATGCGGCTGACGCTGTCGGGCGCCTCGGAGATGCGCTCCAGGGCGCGCTCGGCGCGTTCGGCGCCGATCCCCAGCAGCTCCCCGACCGCGTCGGAGCGCACGATCGCTGGCGTGCCGGGACGGTGCAGGTACTCGCCGACGAGGGCGATGTCGGACTCGAGGCTGCCGGTGGAGGTGCCGGCGCTCGACCGCGCGGGGGGCTGGGGAGCGAGGTACTCGCCGCCGAAGTCGGCGTCGTCGATCAGCATCGCGCCGCCCGACGGCGGTTCCGACGTCGGACGGGCCTGCGCCGGCTCGGACCGGCGCGCCTCGCGCCAGCCGTCGTCCTCGTCGCCGAGACCGGGCGCGTCGGAGAACGCCAGCGGCCGCTCCTGCGGCCTGCCGGTCACCTGCGCGGAGCCGCGTAGCGCGCGAGCGGCGTCCGCCTGGGGCGGCTGCGCGCGGGGGGCGGGCGTGGGCGGGGTCGGGAGCGCCGCCTTCGCGGCCGCCGGGGTGATCGCCTCGACGAGCACGCGCTTCTCCTTACCTGCCTGCCACTCCGGCCCGGCCGCGTCGGACCGTTCGTCGCGCGCCGGGCGCGGCCCCGGCGGCGCGGTCGGCGCCGACGTCACGGGCGCCTCTCGGGCCTCGCCGACGGCCACGTCGCTGTCGACCTCGGGCGCCTGCGGGACCTCCGGCTCCTCGTCGCGCGCCTGCCGGGCGGGTCCGCTGGTGTAGGGCTGGCGCGTCATCGTCGGCACGCCGCCGCGGAGCCTGGGCATCAGCGCCCAGCGACGCGGGCGGCGCCCGCCGGCGTCGTAGCCGGGGTCCTCGATGGGAGGGGCGATCAGGTCGGAGAGCTGCACCTGGGGGGTAGGCCGCAGCGACGGGGCGGCGCCGATTGGTCGGACCACCTCGCGCGAGCGCTCGGCGGCGGCAGGGGGCTGGGCCGGCTCGGCCGCGCTGCTCGGG
>DATGNP010000036.1:0-23252 GCA_035306665.1 Trueperaceae bacterium | reverse complement strand
CGCGTCGCGATCGTCGACGACGTGGTCTCGACGGGCAACACGCTCGACGGGCTCAAGGAGATGCTGCGCAGCGTCGGGGCCGAGGTCGTGGCGACCTTGGTCGTCTTCACCGAGGGCGAGGTACGCGACGACGTGATCGCGATCGGGCACCTCCCGCTGTTCCCGGCCGAGGCGGGGGAGTAGCAACGCCCGGGCGCGGTCCCGGCCGGCGCCGGGAACGGGCGGCCGCGCCGGGCGCTCGGCGCCCGCGCGCGGCGGGCGAGAGGGGTAGTGCGGGTGAGCCGTGACGCGAAGGAGCTGATCAGGGACAGGCTGCCGATCGCGGACGTCGTGGGCGAGGTCGTCAGCCTCAAGCCCGCCGGCCGCGGGCGGCTCAAGGGCCTGTGCCCGTTCCACAGCGAGAAGACGCCCTCCTTCCACGTGCTCGTCGACCGCGGCTTCTTCTACTGCTTCGGCTGCCAGGCGAAGGGCGACGTCTTCGACTTCGTCATGCGCACGCAGGCGATGTCCTTCCCCGAGGCGCTGCGCCTGCTCGGCGCCCGCGCCGGGGTCGAGGTGACGCCGCCATCCGAGGCCGCCGGGAAGCGCCGCGACCTCCTCGACGTCAACAAGCTCGCCAACGCGTTCTTCCGCTCTCAGCTCGGCCCGGCAGCCCGCGACTACCTCACCGGCCGCGGGCTCATGCCGGAGACGCTCGACGCCTTCGAGGTCGGCTATGCGCCGGACTCGTGGGACGCGTTGCTCAGGCACATGCTCGGCAAGGGCGTGCGCGAGGAGGACCTGGTCGCCTTGGGCCTCGTCGTCGAGAACGAGCGCGGCCGACGCTACGACCGCTTCAGGGACCGCATCGTGTTCCCGATCAAGGACGCCCTCGGCCGCGTCGTCGGCTTCTCGGGCCGCGTGCTCGGGGACGGCACGCCCAAGTACCTCAACAGCCCCGAGTCCGACGTGTTCAGGAAGTCCGAGCTCCTCTACGGCCTGGACCGCGCCAGGGCACGGATCCGCGAGACCGGCGAGGTCGTCGTCGTCGAGGGCTACACCGACGTGATGGCCCTCCACCAGGTGGGCATGACGAACGCGGTCGCGGCGCTCGGCGCCACGCTCACGGCGGAGCAGGCCGACGCTCTCGAGCGCTTGGATGCTAGAACGGTCTATCTAGCCTTCGACGCCGACGAGGCGGGGCAGCGCGCGATCCTCGCCGGCCTCGACCAGGCCGTGGGCAGGCGGCTGGCCGTGCGCGCCGTGAGCGTCCCGCACGGCAAGGACCCCGCCGAGGCCGTGCTGGGCGGCCACCTCGAGGAGTTCCGGCAGGCCCTGCGCCAGGGCGTCTCCGAGGTGGAGTTCCGCTTCGAGCGCGTGCTCTCGCGCCACGACCCCGCGACGCTCGAGGGCCAGGCCGCGATCCTCGACGAGCTGCAGGACGTGCTGCGGCCGCGCTCGGTGTTCGACCCCGTCGCCGACGAGATGCGCCGCCTGGTGATCGACAAGCTCGGCATGGACCCGCGCCGGCTCGACGACTGGCTGGCCTCCCGCGAGCGACGTAAGGTCAGCACCGCCGAGGTGCGGGGCATGCGGCACAAGCGCGTCGAGCTCGACGGCGTGCGCCGGGTCGAGGCCGAGGTCGTCGCGCTCGTCCTCCTCGAGCCCGCCTACCTCAGGGAGCGCATGGCGGAGGTCGAGGCCGCGCTGCCCGAGGTCGTGGCCGACGAGGGCTCACCGCTGGCCCACATGGTGGCGGCGGGCAGGCGGCTCGCCTACGACGCCGACGCCGTGCTGGCCGAGGTCACGGCGCGGCCGGAGGGAGCCCTCGTCCTCGAGCGCCTGCTCAGCGCGATGGACGAGGGGGAGGAGCCCATGGACCTCGACGTCAGGCTGTGGCACGCGCTCTCGCGCCTGCGCGAGCTCCACCTCGAGGGGCGCAAGGAGGACTCGCGCGCGCGCCTGCTGAGGCGTCGCGACGAGATCGCCGCGATGCTGGCGGCGGGGGAGGCCGGCGAGGGGCGGAGCCTGGAGGACCTCTACGCCGAGCTCAAGGAGATCCAGGGTGTCTTGGCCGCCCGCGAGGCCGAGAGGCGCTCGCGGGTGAGGCGGCGGTGAGCCCCGCCGCCGCGAGCGTCGCCGAGAGCACGTCCGGGCCGAGTCGTGAAGGGACAAACGTCTCGTTGACACCCCATACTCACCTTGTTATGTTTGTCCGGAACAGCGTCTGGGGCGTTCACAAAGGCATGAACGCCCTTTTCTATGTCCGCCAGACACAGACCAACGCTTGCGCCACGGCGCGCCGATCGCCGGACGCTTGAGGAGGGAGGGCCGCTTGGAAGCACAGGGTGAACGACTGCTGCAAGATCTGCTGGCCCAAGAGAAGAAGCTGGTGAGCAAGGTCGAGGAGGCCCACGCCAAGGCGAAGGCCGTCATCGACAAGGCGAACGCCGAGGCCGCAGCCACCCTCGAGGCCGCCCGCGCCAAGGCGGAGGCCCTCGCCCAGTCGGAGGCCGAGGCCGGCCGCAAGGAGGAGGAGGCCGTCAGGCAGAGCGTCCTCTCCGCCGCGAAGGAGACCGCCGAGGCCCTCTCCGCCAAGGTGGCCGCGAACCGCGCCGCGGCCGCCGCCATGGTGCTGGAGAAGATCTTGCCGTGATCGCCCCGATGGACCAGGTGACCGTCGTCGGTCGCCGCTCCGTCGCCCGGGACGTGCTGGCAGCCCTGCAGGCCCTCGGGGTCGTGCAGGTCGTGCGGCTCACGCCGGACGAGGAGGAGCGCGCCCTGCGGGGCATGCGACTCGAGGGCGCCGCGCTCGCCGAGCGCGAGGCCTGGGAGCGCGTGCTCGCCAGGACGACCGCGCTGCTCGACGTCCTGGGCCTCGACGCCGCGCAGGTCGCCCGCGCCCCCGCCGTCACCGACGCCGCCTCCGCCGAGGCGGAGGTCCGCGAGGTGGGGGAGCAGGTCGACAGGCTCGTGGCCGAGCGCGCGGAGCTGCGCGACGAGCTCGAGCTGATCGAGACGTACCTGCCGTTGATGCGCGACCTGGCGCCGATGCTGGCGCAGGTCGAGGCGTCCCGCTACCTCGCGGGGATCCCCTTCCTCGCGGCCGAGTCGGACCTCGAGGACCTCGAGGCCAAGCTGCGGAGCGAGTTCGGCGAGGGCTTCGTCCTGGCCCGGCGCCCGCACCGCGGTCAGGCGCTCGTAGTGGTCGCCGTGATGCGCGGCGAGGCGGCCGCGTTCCGTGCCGCCCTGGCGCGCGCCGGCGTCTCGGAGCTGCAGCTGCCCGAGCGTTACCAGGACCAGGGCGTCGCGAAGGCGACGCACTCGATGGAGGAGCGCTCGCAGGTCGTGCCGCGGCGCCTCGCGACCGTCGAGGAGGACCTGCGCAAGCTCGCCGCCAAGCACGGCGAGCGCCTCGCGCAGCTCAACCTGCACGCCCGCAACGTCAGCGAGCGCATGGCGGCGAGCGAGAACCTGCTCGAGGGCCGCTACGGCTTCGCCCTGCAGGGCTGGGTGCCGGCGTCCGAGCGCGAGCACGTGCTGCGCAGCCTCGAGAACCAGTTCGGCGGCGACGTCGCCACCGCCTGGCGGCCGGCCGACGAGCACCACGACGCCGGCGTCCCCGTCAAGCTCGACAACCCGGCGTGGGTGCGGCCCTTCCAAGGCCTGCTGGCGCTCTTCGCTCCGCCCAAGTACGGCAGCTTCGACCCGAGCTGGACGCTGGCGGTCTTCTTCCCGCTCTACTTCGGCGTGGTCGTCGGCGACATGGGCTTCGGCCTCCTGTTCGCGGTCCTGGCGCTGCTGCTCAGGCGCCGCGGCCAGCAGGGCAAGGCCCTGGGCCTCGGGCCGCTTGGCATCACGATCCCCGCCGGAGCGCTGGCTCCCATCAGCACCGTGATCATGTGGTGCGCGGCCTGGTCGGTCGTGTGGGGCTTCGTGTTCGGGGAGTTCTTCGGCAACCTGCTCGAGCGCTTCCCTGGCGGGAGGCCCGTGTTCTACACGGACACCCACCACGAGGCCGGCTACGGTCTCATCGAGATCCTGCTGTTCAGGGTCGAGGAGTTCGGGCCGATCCTCGCGATCACGCTGGGCTTCGGCGTGTTCCAGGTGCTGTTCGGCTGGGCGATCCGCGTCCAGCAGGGCCTCAAGCACCGCGACATGAAGCACGTCTACGAGGGCGTCGGCATGTTCTCGGGGCTCCTCGGCATCGTCGTGTTCGCCTGGGCCTACCTCGCCGGCAACCTCGGCCCCGTCACGCTGGGCATCGCCGGCGTCGGCATGCTGGTCTTCGTCGTGTGCGCGGTGCTGGCCAAGATGCCGCTGATGCTCGTCGAGATCATCTCGAACTCGGGCCACATCCTCAGCTACCTGCGACTCTTCGCGGTCGGTCTCTCGGCGGCGCTCGTCGCCAACCTGTCGACCGACCTCGGCTACGGCCTCGCCGGCACCCTGCCGGTGCTCGGCCCCATCCTGGGCATCGTCGTCGCGCTGACCGTGCACACCCTGGCGATCGCCCTCACGATCATCGGACATACGCTGCAGCCCTTGCGTCTGCAGTATGTCGAGTTCTTCACCAAGTTCGGCTTCTACGACGAGGCCGGCACGCCATACAACCCGCTGCGGTTGGTAGGAGGAAAGTCATGAAGCAGTTCGCTCGCGTCATCGTCGGCCTCTCGGTCTTCGCGGTCCTCGGCGGCTTCGCGCTCGCCCAGGAGGCCGGCGGCCCCGGCATCGGCGCCGGTCTGATCGCCCTGGGCGCGGGCCTCGCCATCGGCCTCTCGGCCATCGCCGTGGCCATCGCGCAGTCGGCCATCGGCTCGGCCGGCGCCGGCACGCTCGCTGAGCGCCCCGAGGCCTTCGGTCAGATCCTCATCTACCTTGTCATCCCCGAGACGCTGATCATCTTCGGCTTCGTCATCGCGTTCTTCCTGAACAACCAGATCGGCGGCTAACCATGGCCGACCTCTCGACCTTGCTCGCCAAGGAGGCGAGCACCGAGATCGAGGCCATCCTGTCGGAAGCCAACGAGCGCGCTGCCCGGATCACCGAGGCGGCGCGCTCGGAGGCCGAGGCGATCGTCGCCGAGCGTGAGCGCCGGGCGAAGGCCCAGCGCGAGGCGAGCCTGGTGCGCGCCAGGTCGGCCGCCCAGCTCGAGGCCGCGGCCATCAAGCTGCGCGCTCAGCACGAGGGCGTCAAGGCCGTCTTCGACGACGTCAGGCGGCAGCTCGACGAGCTCGTCAACGACCAGGGCCGCTACCCCGCCGTCTTCGAGAAGCTCCTCGACGAGGCGCTGGAAGCGGCCAAGGACGTCGGCGTCGCCGCCGTCGAGGTCGCCCCCTCCGACGTGAGGCTGGCCACCGACGCCCTCGCGCGCCGCGGCGTCACCGCCGAGGTCGCGGCCGCCGACGACGTCAAGGGCGGCGTGCGCGTGCGCACCCCGCGCCGCAGCGCCGTCGAGAACACGCTCTACGACAGGTTGGACGCCATGGCCGGCGAGCTGGCCGCGGAGGTCTCCCAGGTCCTGTTCGGCGCCAAGGCGGAGTAGCTCATGTCGCGCGACCTCGGCTACATCAACGCCCGCGTCCGCGGGATGAAGTCGAAGCTCCTCGGCCCGGCGTTCACCCAGGCCGCGCTCGAGGGCACCGACTTCCGGGCCTTCCTCACCGCCCTCTCGCAGTCGCCGTACATGCGCGAGGTCGAGGAGGCGCAGGCTCGCTACGGCGGCCTCGCCGTCGTCGACAGCGCCGTGGCGCGGAACTTCTACCACACCGCCCGCAGCCTCCTGAGCTTCTCCGACGGCAAGCCGCGCGAGCTGATCGGGCTGCTGCTGCTGCGCTACGACCTCGCGAACGTCAAGGCCATCGCCCGCGGCAAGCACGCCGGCAAGGACGCCGACGACATCCGCGGCGCCCTGTTCCCGGCCGGCGAGCTGAAGCCGGCCCTGCTCGAGGAGGCGGCGGCCGCCGCGGACGTGCCGTCCGCCGCCCAGGTGCTAGCCTTCGGCAAGAACGAGCTCGGGGCCGCCTTCCTCAAGGCGGCGCGGCGCTACCAGGACGACAAGGACCTGTACGCGCTCGAGCTCGCCCTCGACAAGGCCTACTTCCAGGCCCTGCAGAGCCGCGCCGAACGGGTCGGCGCCCCCGCCGACCTCAAGCGCCACATCCAGCGCGAGATCGACGCCACCAACCTCCTCACCGCGCTCAAGCTAAGGGGCCGCGGGGTCGACCGCGACCTGTTCGTGCCCGGCGGTAAGGAGGTCAGCGCGACCGTGTTCGACGCGATCATGCTCGACGGCGGCGACGGCGCCCTCCAGGCGCTCGCGAGCACGAGCTTCGCTGCCGTCGCCCAGGCCGGGCAGCTGAGCGACGCCGAGGCCGCCGTGCGGGCGGTCCTCGACAGGAGCGCGCGGCGCCTCGCCGCCGACCCCCTGGGCATCGGCGTCGTCGTCGACTTCCTCAGGCGCAAGGAGGCCGAGGCCGCCAGGGTGCGCCTGCTGGCCCGCGGCAAGTTCTACGGCGTGCCCCGCGCCGCCCTCGAGAAGGAGCTGCAAGGTGCCTAGGATGGTCGTCCTTACCGACGCCGAGACCGCCATCGGCTACCGGCTGGCCGGCGTCGAGGTGCGCGAGGCCACGACCGAGGACGCCGTGAAGGCGCTCGAGGACCTCATCGAGGCCGACGAGTTCGCGCTCGTGGCCGTGGACGAGGGCCTCGTGCCCGATCCGGTGCGCGCCACCGAGCGGGCGATGCGCGGGCGCGACCTGCCCGTGCTCCTGAGCGTGCCGTCGCTTGGCGCCGCGTTCGCCGAGGGCGACGACGCGACCCGGTACATGAAGGAACTGGTGCGCAGCGCCATCGGCTTCGACATCAAGCTTGACTGACAGGAGCTAACGAGAATGGCCATCGCAGGCAAGATCAGGAGCATCTCGGGGCCGGCCGTCATCGCCGAAGGGATGATGGGCGCCCGGATGTTCGACATCGTCAGGGTGGGCGAGGAGCAGCTCGTCGGCGAGATCATCCGTCTCGACGGCGACACCGCCTTCGTCCAGGTCTACGAGGACACCGGCGGCCTCACCGTCGGCGAGCCCGTCGTCTCGACGGGCCTGCCGCTGGCCGTCGAGCTGGGGCCGGGGATGCTCAACGGCATCTTCGACGGCATCCAGCGGCCGCTCGACAAGATCCGCGAGGCGTCCGGCACCTACATCGACCGCGGCATCACCGTGAACTCCCTCTCGCGCGAGACGAAGTGGCGCTTCACGCCTTCCGTCAAGGCCGGCGACGAGGTCAAGGCCGGCCAGGTGCTCGGCACGGTGCCCGAGTTCGCGTTCACCCACAAGATCCTCGTGCCGCCCGGCAAGGGCGGGACGGTCAAGAGCGTCGCCGCCGAGGGCGAGTACACCGTCGACCAGGTCGTCGCGACGCTCGAGGACGGCACCGAGCTGCGCATGTTCCACGCCTGGCCCGTGCGCCAGCCGCGCCCGGTGCAGCGCAAGCTCGACCCGGTCGTGCCGTTCCTCACGGGCATGCGCATCCTCGACGTGCTGTTCCCGCTCGCGATGGGCGGCGAGGCGGCGATCCCCGGCCCGTTCGGCTCGGGCAAGACCGTCACGCAGCAGTCGATCGCCAAGTACGGCAACGCCGACATCGTCGTCTACGTCGGCTGCGGCGAGCGCGGCAACGAGATGACCGACGTGCTCGTCGAGTTCCCCGAGCTCGAGGACCCGCAGACGGGCAACCCGCTCATGCACCGCACGGTGCTGATCGCGAACACCTCGAACATGCCGGTGGCCGCGCGCGAGGCCTCCATCTACACGGGCATCACGCTCGCCGAGTACTTCCGCGACCAGGGCTACGCCGTGTCGATCATGGCCGACTCGACCAGCCGCTGGGCCGAGGCGCTGCGCGAGATCTCCTCGCGGCTCGAGGAGATGCCAGCCGAGGAGGGCTACCCGCCCTACCTCGCCTCGCGCCTGGCGGCGTTCTACGAGCGCGGCGGCCGCGTCGTGACCCTCAACGGCGAGCAGGCGGCCGTGTCGATCATCGGCGCCGTCAGCCCCGCCGGCGGCGACTTCTCCGAGCCGGTCACGCAGGCGACGCTGCGCATCACGGGCTGCTTCTGGGCCCTCGACGCCGCGCTCGCCCGGCGCCGCCACTTCCCGGCGATCAACTGGAACCGCTCCTACTCGCTGTTCACGCCGATCCTCGAGGAGTGGTACCGGGACAACGTCGCGCCGGACTACTCGGCGCTGCGCGACCGCGCGGTCGAGCTGCTGCAGCGCGAGTCGGACCTCCAGGAGGTCGTCCAGCTCGTCGGTCCCGACGCCCTGCAGGACCAGGAACGCCTCGTGATCGAGGTCGGCCGCGTCCTGAGGCAGGACTTCCTGCAGCAGAACGGCTTCGACCCGGTCGACGCGAGCTGCTCGATGAGCAAGGCGTACGGGATGCTCCAGATGATGATCAAGCTGTACGACGAGGCCCGCGCCGCCCTCGAGGCCGGAGCGACCGTCGACGACGTGCTCAAGAACCCGGTCATCGAGAAGATCAACCGTTCGCGCTACGTGCCGGAGGACGAGTTCCCGGCCTACCAGCAGGGCGTCATGGAGGAGCTCGCCAAGGGCTTCGCCGTGGCCGCTTGAGCTAGGAGACAGATGAGCAGCAACCTACTGAAGAAGGAGTACTCGGAGGTCAGCTACGTCTCCGGGCCCCTGCTGTACCTCCAGAACGCTCCCGACCTGAGCTACAACGCGATCGTCCGCATCGTCGACGGCCAGGGCCGCGAGCGCGGCGGCCAGGTGATCGAGGTCTCGAAGGAGTACACGGTCCTGCAGGTCTTCGAGGAGACCTCGGGCATCGACCTCTCGAGCACGACCGTCAGCCTGGTCGAGAACGTCGCGCGCCTCGGCGTCGCCCGCGAGATGATCGGCCGCCGGTTCGACGGCGCCGGCAACCCGATCGACGGCCTGCCGCCCGTCGTCGCCGACAAGCGCCTGCCGATCACCGGCGCCCCGATCAACCCCGTGTCGCGCCGCAAGCCGGAGGAGTTCATCCAGACCGGCATCAGCACGATCGACACGCTGATCAGCCTCGTGCGCGGCCAGAAGCTCCCCATCTTCTCGGGCTCCGGCCTCCCGGCGAACGAGCTCGCCGCGCAGATCGCCCGCCAAGCGACGGTCGTCGGCGAGGACACCGAGTTCGCCGTCGTCTTCGCCGCGATGGGCGTGACCCAGCGCGAGCTGACGTTCTTCACGCAGGAGTTCGAGCGCACGGGAGCCCTGGCCAGGAGCGTCCTGTTCCTCAACAAGGCCGACGACCCCGCCGTCGAGCGCCTTCTCACGCCGAAGATGGCGCTCACCGCCGCCGAGTACCTCGCGTTCGAGCACGGCTTCCACGTGCTGGTCATCCTCACGGACATGACCAACTACTGCGAGGCGCTGCGCGAGATCGGCGGCGCCCGCGAGGAGATCCCCGGCCGCCGCGGCTACCCCGGCTACATGTACACCGACCTGGCGAGCATCTACGAGCGCGCCGGCGTGGTCGAGGGTCTGCCCGGGTCCGTCACGCAGCTCCCGATCCTGACGATGCCCGACGACGACGTCACGCACCCGATCCCCGACCTCACGGGCTACATCACCGAGGGTCAGATCTACATGGCGCGCGCGCTCCACAACAAGGGCATCTTCCCGCCGATCAACCCGGGGCCGTCGCTCTCCCGCCTCATGAACAACGGCATCGGCGAGGGCAAGACGCGCAAGGACCACAAGAACGTCGCCGACCAGCTGCAGGCCGCCTACGCCAACGGCCTCGACCTGCGCCGCCTCGTCGCGATCACGGGCGAGGACGCCCTGTCCGAGACCGACAAGCTCTACCTGAAGTTCGCCGACGAGTTCGAGAAGCGCTTCATCAACCAGGGCTCCGAGAACCGCTCGATCGACGAGTCGCTGAACATCGCGTGGACCATCCTCTCGATGCTCCCGAAGAGCGAGCTCACGAGGCTCTCGAACGACCAGATCGACAAGTACTACGGCGCGAAGATGGAGGAGCTCTGGGGCGCGGCCAAGCAGGACCGGCTCTGAGCGGAGGCTGACGTGGCCGAGAACATCGCCCCCACCCGCTCGAACCTCCTGCAGCGGCGCGACCAGGTCAAGCTGGCCGTGCGCGGGGCGGACCTGCTCAAGCGCAAGCGCGACGCGCTGATCGGCGAGTTCTTCGCCCTGGTGCGCTCGTCGCTCGAGGCGCGCAAGCAGCTCGCTCAGGCGAGCCGCGAGGCGTACTTCGCGCTGTTCCTCGCCAACGCCTGGGACGGCCCCGAGAACGTCTCGAGCCTGGCGCTGGCCGAGTCGCAGACGGTCGAGGTCGACCTGAAGATGGAGAACATCTTCGGCGTCAAGGTGCCGCAGGTGCAGCCGCCCAGGTTCGACGACGCGCTGCCCTTCTCGCCGGTCGGCGCCGGCGGCACCACCCTGGAGGCCGCCGCGCAGTTCCGCAAGCTCGTGGAGGCCGTGATCAACGTGGCCGCCACCGAGACGCGCCTGCGCAAGATCGGCGAGGAGATCAAGAAGACGAACCGCCGGGTGAACGCCCTCGAGCAGCTCGTGATCCCCGGCATCAACTACGAGATCAGGCACATCCGCAGCGTCCTCGACCAGCGCGCGCTGGAGGAGACCACCGTCCTCAAGCGCATCAAGGCGAAGCTGGAGGCGAAGGAGGAGGCGGCGGGCGCCGCGGAGGCGGGCCAGGCCTAGCCGCCGCCACCACCGCCGTCGTCGGTGAGCCCCGACCGCGAGGTCGGGGCTCGCTCTCGTGCGCCCGCTCGGTCCGCGGCGCCCCCTGCCGCCGGTCGCGTCGCCGCGCGCCGCCCGGGGTCTCGGTGACCCGTCCCACGCCCGTCGCGAGCCGGCCAGCTTCGTGGGGATGAGACGTGTGAGGCGCGGATCCGGGCCGCCGCGAGCGCCGCGAAGCCCGTCCCCACGGGCCCGCAAGCGTGTACCCGGGCGGCGCCCTTCTTTGACAGGCCGCGCGGGCGGACGATAAGCTCCGCTCAGACCCCCTTCATCCATCCATCGCGAGGGAGTCAATCCAGTGTGCCTGTACACCAGGAAGGTGGACCTATGAAGAGATCCATCCAGGCGGTCGTAGCATTCGCACTACTCGCGCTGCTCGGCACGGCTTTCTCCCAGAGCGTCGTGAACGCCATCAGGGAGCGCGGCGAGCTGCGCTGCGGCGTCAACCAGACCCTCCCCGGCTTCGGCTACGTCGACGAGTCCGGCCAGTTCCAAGGCTTCGACATCGACTTCTGCCGCGCGCTGGCGGCCGCCGTGCTCGGCGACCCCGACGCCGTGTTCTACCGCGCCCTCACGGCCGGCGAGCGCCCGACCGCCCTGCAGTCCGGTGAGATCGACGTCCTGATCAGGAACACGACCTGGACCTCGAGCCGCGACACGGCGTGGGGCGCCGACTTCGCGCCCACGACCTTCTACGACGGCCAGGGCTTCATGGTCCGCAAGGACTCGGGCATCAACACGCTGCAGGACTTCGAGGGCCGCTCGATCTGCGTGCAGTCGGGCACCACCACCGAGACGAACCTCGCGACGACGATGGCCGGCCTGGGCGTCCAGTTCACGCCGGTGATCTTCGAGACGGCGCCCGTCCTGGTGTCCGCCTACGACGACGGCCAGTGCGACGGCTGGACGACCGACGGCTCCGGCCTGATCTCGTACCAGAGCACGCTCCGCGTCCCCGACGACCACAAGATCCTCCCCGTCTTCATCTCCAAGGAGCCGCTCGGGCCGGCCGTCCTCCACGGCGACGACCAGTGGTTCGACATCGTCAAGTGGACGGTCTTCGCCCTGTTCAACGCCGAGGAGTACGGCGTGACGCAGGCCAACGTCGACGACATGCTGGTGAACGCCCCCGACCCGCAGGTCGCGCGCCTGCTCGGCGCTCCCGGCAGCGAGAGCTACGTCGAGCAGCTGGGCCTGTCGGCCGACGCCTTCTACAACGCGATCAAGGCCGTCGGGAACTACGGCGAGATCTTCGACCGCCACCTCGGTGCGAACTCGCCGTTCCAGCTCGAGCGCGGGCTGAACGCTCAGTACTACGACGGCGGCCTGATCTACGGCTACCCGTTCAACTGAGCGGGCCGGGTAGGAGAGAGCTGACCACTAGCGCGCGCCAGGGCGGGGTTTCACGGCCCCGCCCTGGCGCCCTCGGGGCCCCGGCGACGCCGTCGCCGCCGCCCGAGCCAGCCGCGAGGTCATGACACCCCACTGATGACGACGAGCACCGTCCCCGCGCCGACTGCGGATCCCCGGATCCCCTTCTGGCGCAACGTCAAGACCATCGGCGTCATCGCCCAGGTCGTGTTCGTGCTGCTGATCGTCGCCGGCATCGGCGTGCTGGTCAACAACGTCACGACCGCGCTGGCCCGCGCCAACCTCCCGGCCGACTTCTCGTTCCTCGGCCAGCGCGCCGGCATCCCGATCGCCGAGACGCCCATCCGGTACACGGTCACCGACTCGTACGCCAGGGCGCTCCTCATCGGCTTCCTCAACACCCTGAAGGTCGCGGTCGTCGGCGTCGTCTTCGCGTCGTTGATCGGCGTCCTCGTCGGCGTGATGCGCCTGTCGACCAACTGGCTCGTCAGGACGATCGCGACCGTCTACGTCGAGCTGCTCCGCAACATCCCGCTCGCGGTGCAGATCGTGTTCTGGTACGCCGCTATCTTGCTGCCCTTCCCGCCGCGCATCAACAACCCCGTGGCGCTGCCGGGAGGGCTCCTCCTATCCAACGTGGGCCTGGCCGTGCCCTGGGTCTACCCGACCTACCGCTTCGGCGCCTGGGTGCCGTGGCTCGTGGGCGCGCTGGTCCTCGCCGTCGTGGCCGCGATCTGGCGCCGGCGCTGGCTCGCCCGCCGCGACGAGGTCGGCCGCGTCTGGCCCTACCCGCTGCTGGCGTTCGTCGTCGTCGCCGGTGTCGGCTACGCCGTCGCCTCCCTCGACAGGGCGCCGACCGCCGACCTGAACGTCGACTTCGTCGCCGACAGGGGCCGCGGCACCGTCTACCGCCAGACGGAGGCGGGTCGCGAGCCCGTGCCGTTCGTGCCCGTCAGGGTGAGGCTCGAGTCGGCGCAGCTCCGCGCCACCTCGCAGAACCTCGTCGAGTCGCGCGAGCGCGTCGGCTCGACGGTGAGGTTCCCGCTGCTCCGCGAGTCGGAGGCCGAGTCGTTCGAGATCGCCTTCGCCGACCCCGACGCGGCCGCGGCGTCCGGCTACCGCCTCCACTTCGACCGCTTCCCCTCGGTCGCGACGGTCTACGTCGACAGGAACGGCAACGACGCGTTCGACCGCGGCGAGGAGTTCGACCCCGACACCGGCGTCGGCTACAACGGCGTCGAGGTCGTCATGACCGTCACCGGCTTCGAACGGGTCGTCGTCAGCGACCGCGACGGCCAGGTGCGCACGCCGCTGTTCACGGCCCCCGCCGGCGAGACCGCGGCGGCGGAGGCGGCGACGCCGACGCCGGGACGGCGCTTCTCGGCCTTCGGGCCGGCGGCCGCGCAGGCGGGCGGGACGGCCGAGCTCGAGGCGACGACCGAGGTGCTGGGCGTGGGCCCGCTCGTCCTCTCCGGCACCAGCATCCCCGTGTCGAACTACGAGGGCGGGGCGCGCTTCACCGTGAACTACCTCGCCCTCCTGCTGGCGCTCGTGATCTACACGTCGGCGTTCATCGGCGAGATCGTGCGCGGCGGCATCCAGGCCGTGCACCGCGGGCAGCGCGAGGCTGCCATGGCGCTGGGCCTCTCCGGCTACCAGACGTTCAGCCTCGTCGTGTTCCCGCAGGCGCTGCGCATCATCCTGCCGCCGGTGATCAGCCAGTACCTGAACCTCACGAAGAACTCGTCGCTCGCGGTCCTGGCGGGCTACGCCGAGCTGTTCGTCATCGCCAGCGTCATCAGCAACCAGACCGGCGCGGCGATCCCGATCGCGCTGATCCTCATCGGTTCGTACCTGGCCATCAGCCTGGCGTTCTCGATCGTCCTCAACAACGTCAACGCCAGGCTCGCACTGGTGGAGCGGTGACATGTTCCAAGTGATCGAGCCCAGGCCGGCGCCCGTCCCCACGCGCGGACCCGCCGTGTGGCTGAGGAGGAACCTGTTCTCCTCGCCCTTCAACAGCGTCCTCACCGTCGTCACCGGAGCGCTCGTCGCGTTCTCGCTCTTCAACCTGGCGCGCTTCGTCCTCGTCGACGCCTCGTGGGGCCAGGTGTGGGCGAACATGAAGCTCTTCGGCGTCTACCGCTACCCCGCCGACCTGCTGTGGCGCCCGCTGTCCGTAGCCGCCGGCCTGATGCTGCTGCTCGGGGCGATGGCGGGGGTCGGCGGGCGCGGGTCGATCACCGCCAACGCCTTCTTCGCCTTCCAGGGCTTCGTCGCCGTCCTGTCAGTGGTGGCGGTGCTGTTCTGGCCGTCGGTGCGCCTGCTGTGGCCGCTGGTCCTCGTCGCCGGGTTCGCCGGCTACCTGCTCGGGCGCGCCTGGCCGCGCGTCGCGAAGGTGCTGCCGTGGGCCTGGGCCCTCTGGTTCGCGCTCGGCCTGATGCTGCTCTACGGCGTCACGCCGGGCTCGGGGCTGCTGCGCATCGTGCCCTCGCGCGACTGGGGCGGCTTCCTGCTCACGCTCGTGCTCTTCACGGGCATCATCCCGAGCTTCCCGTTGGGCGTCGCGCTGGCGCTGGGGCGCCAGAGCAAGCTGCCCGCGATCAAGTACTTCTGCATCGGCTTCATCGAGGTCGTCAGGGGCGCGCCGCTGATCATGTGGCTGTTCATCGCCTCGCTGCTCCTGCCGCTGCTGCTCGACGTCGACGCGAACTCGCTGCCCGCGGTCATGCGCGCCTACGTGGCGATCACGCTGTTCTCGGCGGCCTACATGGCCGAGAACGTGCGCGGCGGGCTGCAGGCCGTGCCGCGCGGCCAGGGCGAGGCGGCGCGGGCGCTGGGGCTGTCGGCGTGGCAGACGACGTACCTGATCGTCCTGCCGCAGGCGCTGCGGGCGGTGATCCCGGCGATCGTCGGCCAGGCCATCGGCCTGTTCAAGGACACCTCGCTGGTCTTCATCGTCGGCCTCGCCGACTTCTTCAGGGTCGCCGACATCGTGTCCGTGCAGCCGCAGTCGCTGCAGGTAACGGGCGGCGTCAAGCTCGAGGTGTTCCTGTTCATCGCCGTCGTGTACTTCTTCTTCGCCTACCGGATGAGCGTCGCCTCCCGCCAGCTCGAGCGTCAGCTCGGGGTGGGGGTCAGGTGAGCGCGCCACGCGGCGCGGCGCCCGCTACGCGCCGCCATGGAGGAACGAGATGACCGAGGCGGCCACCAGCACAGTCGTGAGGGCCGACGCCCCGCCGGGGGGCCAGAAGATCATCGAGATGGAGGGCGTCAACAAGTGGTTCGGCGACTTCCACGTCCTGCGCGACATCTACCTGTCGGTGAACAAGGGCGAGGTCGTCGTCGTGATCGGGCCGTCGGGGTCGGGGAAGAGCACGCTGATACGCTGCATCAACCGGCTCGAGGAGCACCAGCAGGGCCGCATCATCGTCGACGGCGTGGAGCTCACCGACGACGTGCGCGCCATCGACCGCGTGCGCCGCGAGACCGGCATGGTGTTCCAGTCGTTCAACCTCTTCCCGCACCTGACCGTGCTCGAGAACATCACCCTGGCGCCGATCCGCGTGCGCAAGTGGAAGAAGAGCCAGGCCGAGGAGCGCGCGATGTTCTTCCTGGAGAAGGTCGGCATCCCCGAGCAGGCGCGCAAGTACCCAGGCCAGCTCTCCGGCGGCCAGCAGCAGCGCGTGGCGATCGCGCGCTCGCTGACGATGGGACCGAAGGTCATGCTCTTCGACGAGCCGACCTCGGCCCTCGACCCCGAGGTGATCGGCGAGGTGCTCGACGTCATGGTCACGCTCGCGAAGGAAGGCATGACCATGATCGTCGTGACCCACGAGATGGGCTTCGCGCGCGAGGTGGGCGACCGGGTCGTGTTCATGGACGCAGGCCAGATCGTCGAGGTCGGGCCGCCCGAGCACTTCTTCCAGAACCCGCGCGAGGCGCGGACGCGGGCCTTCCTCTCGAAGATCCTGTGACCGTCGGGGCTCGCGCCCCGCGGACCATCGGCGCGAGGAGCGCCCAGGGGCCGGCCGGCCGGGGGAGCACACGGGTGGCGGGCCGGCGCCGTGGCGTCGCGGCCGCGCGTGCCGCGGCGCGACCCCGCGGTATGTCACAACGCGCGCCTCGCGGCTTCCCTAGACTGAGAGCACCATGAGTGACGGGACCTCGCGCGGCGTCCGTATCGCCGACCTTCTCAAGACGATCGTGGCGCGCGGCGCCTCGGACATCCACCTCCAGGCGGGAGCCCCGCCGCACATGCGCGTCGACGGGGAACTGCAGCCGTACGAGGGCGTCCCGCCTCTGACCCCGGAGCAGACCGAGCAGATCGCGCTGGCGATGATGAGCGAGTCGCAGCGCGACCTGTTCCGGCACAGGCACGAGGTCGACTTCGCGTTCAACATCCCCAACATCGCGCGCTTCCGCTGCAACGTGCTGAGGCAGCGCGGCTCCGTCGGGATCGTGATGCGCGTGATCCGCGACGCGATCCCCAGCTTCGAGGCGCTCGGCCTGCCGAACGCCGTCGTCACCGAGCTGGCGAGCCAACCGCGCGGGCTCGTCCTCGTCACGGGCCCCACGGGCTCAGGCAAGACGACGACGCTGGCGGCGATGGTCGACTTCGTCAACCGGCGCTTCGCCAAGAACATCATCACGATCGAGGACCCGATCGAGATCCTCCACCGGAACCAGAAGAGCCTCGTCGTGCAGCGCGAGATCGGCCTCGACACGTCGGACTTCGTCGGGGCCCTGAAGTACGCGATGCGACAGGACCCCGACGTGATCATGGTCGGCGAGATCCGCGACAAGGAGACCGTCGAGGCGGCGATCTCGGCCGCGCAGACGGGCCACCTCGTGTTCAGCACGCTGCACACGCTCGACTCGATCCGTACCGTGAACCGCATCGTCGACTTCTTCCCGCCGTACGAGCGCGACCAGATCAGGATCCTGCTCGCCGACTCGCTGCTGGGGATCCTCAGCCAGCGCTTGCTGCCGCGCGCAGACGGGCCCGGTCGCGTGCTCTCCGTCGAGGTCCTCGTGAACACGCCGCTGATCAGGGACTACATCAAGGACGAGGAGAAGACGCCCCTGATCAAGGAGGCGCTGATGCAGGACAACCTGCGCGGGATGCAGACGTTCGACCAGCACCTGGTCGAGCTCTACCTCGCCGGGCGCATCACCCTCGAGGACGCCACCTTCATGGCCACGTCGCCGCACGAGTTCCGCCTCATGGTCACGCAGCAGCGCGGCGGCCTGGCGGTCGACGAGGAGCGGCAGTTCGACAACCTGGTCCAGATGCGCGGGCCCCTGGGCTGACGCCCGGCCGCTTCCCGGTCGGGCCTCGCGGCAGTGCGACCCGTCCCCCGACGCGGCGGGGCGGCCCGTGTCAGCGCGCCAGCACCGGCACGGACGGCGTGAGGTCCACGCGCCCGACGACCTCGCCCTCGAGGTCGTGGTCGTCCGACCCCGTCACCCGCACCCGCACGACGTCGCCGATCTTGACCGTGCCGTCCGAGAGGGCGCGCACGACGCCGTCGATCTCGGGCGCGTCGCCTCGGCTGCGGCCCACGACCTCGCCCGGCAGCGCGCCGTAGTCGTCGACGATCACCTCGACCTCGCTGCCGACCTTGGCGGCGAGCTTCTCGCGGCTCACCGCGGCCTGCAGCGCCATCAGGCGCGCGTAGCGCTCCTGCTTGACCTCCTCGGGCACCGCCCCGGGCAGGTCGTTCGCGTCGGCGCCCTCGACCTCGCTGTACGTGAACGCGCCGACGCGGTCGAGGCTGGCCTCGGCCAGGAAGTCGAGTAGCTGCGAGAAGTCGTCCTCGGTCTCGCCGGGGAAGCCGACGATGAACGTGGAGCGCAGCGTGACGTCGGGGGCGATCTCGCGCCAGCGCCGGATCGTCGCGAGGTGGCTGCCGGCGCCGCCGGGCCGGCGCATCGCGCGCAGGACGCGCGGTGAGGCGTGCTGGAGCGGGACGTCGAGGTAGGGGAGGACCTTGCCCTCGGCCATCAGCTCGACGAGGCGCACGACGTGCGGGTAGGGGTAGACGTAGTGGAGCCTCAGCCACACGCCCAGCGCAGCCAGCTCCTCGACGAGGTCGACGAGGTGGGCCCTGACCTCGCGCCCGTCGAGCGTCGACGTGGCGTGCCTGAGGTCGTAGCCGTAGGCCGAGAGGTCCTGCGCGATGAGCAGCAGCTCCTTCGCGCCGGACGCCACGAGGCGCCTGGCCTCGTAGACGACGTCGGCGGCGGGCCGCGAGGAGAGGTTCCCGCGCAGGCGCGGGATGATGCAGAAGCTGCAGCGGTGGTCGCAGCCCTCGGCGACCTTCAGGTAGGCGTAGTGCCGCGGCGTGAGCCGCACGCGGTCGAGAGCGGGGCCCGCGCCGCCCGGCTCGCGTCCCGCCACGGCGGCCATCGGCAGCAGGGAGGTGAACGGGTCGCGGGGGAGCGGCAGCGCCTCCCTGACCGCACGCATCACGCCCTCGACGTCGGCCTGGCCGGTGACGGCCAGGACCTGCGGGTGGCGCTCCATGACCTTCTCCGGCCGCTCGCCGAGGCAGCCCGTGACGACGACCTTGCCCGTCTCGGCCAGCGCCTCTCCGATCGCTTCCAGCGACTCCTCGACGGCGGGCGTGATGAAGCCGCAGGTGTTCACGACGACGAGCTCGGCGTCCTGGTAGCTGCCCACGAGCTCGTAACCGTCGGCCCTGAGGCGGCTGAGGATGCGCTCGCTGTCGACGAGCGCCTTCGGGCACCCCAGGCTGACGAACCCCACCCTGCCGCTGGCCCGCGGCGCCTGCCGCCCTGTCGCTTCAGTGCCTACCGGCTCCATGCCGCCCGCGAGTCTAGCAGGGGCCTGAGCCGGCCCGCGAGGTAGAGGGACCCCGCCGCGACGACGAGGCCGCCCTCGGGCGTGAGCGCCAGCGCCCTCTCGAGGGCGGCGCCCGGGTCCGGGACGAGCTCCCGGCCCGGCGCAGCGAGGTGGTCGAGAGGCTCGCCCTCCGCGGCCGACGTGACGACCACGGCGGCGGCGCGCGGCTCGAGGGCCGCCAGGGTGGCGGCGCCCTGCTTGCGCGCCAGCGCGCCGAACAGCAGCGTGAAGCCGCTGCCGGCCTCGAGGCCCAGGCGCAGCGCGGCCGCCGGGTCGTGCGCACCGTCGAGCAGCACGTCGCGGCCCTGCAGGCGGAAGCGCTCGCCGCGGGCCGGCAGCGGCGGGGCGGCGAGCGCCGCCGCTCGCGCGGCCGGCGGCACGCCCAGCAGCTCGAGCGCGGCGGCGGCGAGGCGCTCGTTCGCGGCGCGGGTGGTCTCGTACGGCCGCAGCGGCTCGACCTCGTGGAGGGTCACGCCGCGCGCGCGCGCGACCTCGCGCGCCACCTCCAGGGCCGGCCCCGTCGCGGCCGTGAGGGCCGGCGCGCCGGGCGCGAACGCGGCGGCCTTCTCGCGCGCGATGTCCTCGAGACCCGGGCCGATCGTCTCGACGTGGTCGCGGTCGACGTTCGTGAGGACGACGAGGCGCACGCGCCCCGGGACGGCGGCCGCGGTCGTGGCGTCGCCGGCGCCGCCTACCCCCGCCTCCAGCACCGCCCAGGTCGCGCCGCGACGCGCGTACTCCCACAGCGCGAGCGCGAGGGTCAGCTCGAAGAAGGCCGGCCGCTCGTGGGGGCCGGGCGGGTCGAGCGCGAGCGCGGAGCGCGCCATGTCGGCGAAGGCCGCGACGTCGGACGCGGCGACCTGCCGCCCGTCGACGGACACCCGCTCCTCGAAGCGCTCGACGTGCGGGGAGAGGAAGAGGCCGGTGACCTCGCCCGCCGCCGTGAGGCCGGCCGCGACCAGGTGCGAGACCGTGCCCTTGCCGTTCGTCCCGACGACGCGCACGACGTTCGGAGGGGGCTCGAGACGCAGCGCGGCGAGCAGCCGGGCCGCCCTGCCGGGGTGCCGCCTGCCGCCGGCGCGCGTCTGGGCGTAGAGCCAGTCGAGTGCCTGGGCGTGGGTCACGTGGTCACGCCGTGCCGGTACCGTTCAGCCGCGCTTGCGTCGGCGGGGCCGGCGCCGGCCCCGCCGACGCTGCTGGCCGCGCTTGCCCCCGGCGTCATCGTCCCCGAAGCCCTCGAGCGAGGGCTCGCTGGCGACGCTCACGAGCAGCGACTCGAGGCTGCCCTCCGGCAGGCGCTGCACGAGCTTGAGGATCGTGTGGGGCGGCGCCGTGTCGACGTACACGACGCTGCCGCCGGGGTGGAGCAGGTAGGCCCAGGCCCGACGCTCGCCCAAGGCGGTCCTCAGGTCGACCTCGCCGGCGGCCTGCACGGTGACGTCCTTGCCGAGCATAGCCACGCCGTGGGCCCCCGCTCCCGCCAGCTCGCGGACCTCGCCGAGGAGCGAGAGCGGGTCGCGGTACGGCCTGATGTAGGGCGCCGTCGCGACGTCCTTGGGGCCCGTCGTGGCCTTGACCAGCCCGGACCGGGCGTCGAAGGTCACGTCGAAGACGCGGCGGCCGTCCCGCTCCTGCGCCTCCTCGCGGAAACCGAGGCTGTGGTGCTCCTGCGCGCTCGAGCGGCTGCGCTGCAGGACGGTGGCGTTGCCCAGGGGGCCCTGGAAGGCGGCTCGCGCCTCCATGCGCCTGACCTTCCCGACGACCTCGGTCTTGATGACCTGTGTCCCGGCGGGCTTGCCGCGGTAGGTGAGCCGGTAGCTCACGACCTCGACGCTCATCGCGCGAAGCGTACCACCGCGCGCCGCGCGTCGTGGACGTCAGCGAGCACCGGCCGCCCCGTCGCGGAACGGCTAGAACGGCAGGTCCGTCTCCTGCAGCTTGGCGAGCTCGGTCGTGTCCTTGCCCTGCCTGAGGACGTTGATGAAGAGCGACACCAGCGCCGGGTCGAGCTCGGAGCCGGCCCTGGCCTCGAGCGCCTTCTCGACCTCGCGCAGGGGCAGCGCCTGCCCGCGCTCGCTCGAGAGCACGTCGAAGGTGTCGGCGACGGCCACGATCCGCGCGAGCTGCGGGATCGCCTCCTTGCGCAGGCCGCTGGGGAACCCCGAGCCGTCCCACGCCTCGTGGTGGTGCCTGATCCCCTCGGCGGCCTCCTCGAGCATCGCCGCCGAAGCGACGAGGTTGGCGCCGCGCTGCGGGTGCTCCAGGTCCTCGAGCCTGAGGTCGAGGCCCGAGCCGAGCTTGCCGATGTCGTGGAGCATGGCCGCGAAGTAGAGGTCGGCCTGCTGCTGGGTGTTGAGGCCGAGCGCGCGGCCCAGCGCCAGAGCGTACGAGGTCACGCGCTCGGCGTGGCCCAGCTGCGCGAAGTCCTGGGCCTCGAACGCCTGCGTGAACGCGCGGGTGAACTCGACGAGGCTGCGCTTCGCCCGCGCGAGCTCGGCCGCCTGCGACTGCGCCTCGCCGAGCACGGCGCCCCAGCGGGCGGCCTGCTTCAGCTCCTCCTCCGTGAACGGTCCGCCGCCGTGGCGGTGGAGCACCAGCGCGCCGTAGGCCGCGAAGCGGCCGGCGACGGGCACGACGAGGGTCGACGTGGCGTCGCGCAGCCCGAGCTCGGAGTACTGCGCGCGTTTCGCCGGGTCGTTGGGCGTGAACATCTCGGCGATGTGGTTGCCCACCACCCGCGGCCCGGGCGAGCGCCAGGGGCCGTGGCCGGGCTCGAGGTCGAGCAGGGCGGGACCGTAGAGGTACTGGGCGTCGAACGCGTAGCCGCTGGCGTCGGCGCCGCGCACGACGTAGCCGCGCACGTCGCCGGCGAGCGACGTCGCGACGGCCTTCACGACCTCCTCGCTGCGCTCCTGCGGGCTGGCGAGGCGCAGCATGCGCTCGACCGCGGTCAGCGCGTCCGTCTCCGGAGCGGACTCCGGCCTACTCAAGAGCCGTCTGATCACTGCCCATCCTCCCAGCGTCGGGGGGCGGCCGGTCCCCGTCACGCACGAGGATAATGGCCCGCGGCTCGGCGCGATGAGTAAGCTCGTACACTGGCTGCCATGCTGGACCTGCGTTTCGTCCGCGACGACCCCGACGCCGTGCGGCGCGCCATGCGCGCGAAGATGATGGCCGACGAGCTGCCGAAGCTCGAGCAGCTCCTGCGACTCGACGAGGAGCACAGGCTCGTGAGGGCCGACCTCGAGGAGAAGCAGGCGCGGCGCAACGCGGACAGCCGCACCGTCGGCGAGCTCAAGCGCCGCGGCCAGGACGACCCCGAGCTCATGGCGCGCCTGGCCGAGCTCGCGAGCGAGGTCAAGCGCCTCGAGGAGAAGGAGCGCAGCCTCCAGCAGCAGATCGGCCAGCTGATGCTCGCGATCCCGAACCTGCCGCACGAGAGCGTGCCGTACGGCGAGAGCGAGCACGACAACGTCGTCGTGAAGGAGTGGGGCGAGAGGCCCGAGTTCGGCTTCGAGCCCAAGCCGCACTGGGACCTGATGCAGGAGCGCGGCTGGCTCGACCTCGAGGCCGGCGTGAAGGTGGCGGGAGCCGGCTTCCCGGTCTTCCGGCGCGAGGGCAGCAAGCTCGTGCGCGCGCTGCAGGCGTTCTTCCTCGACCGGCTCGCCGCCCACGGCTACGAGGAGGTCGTGCCGCCGGTCCTGGCGAACGCCGAGTCGGCCACCGCCACGGGCCAGCTGCCCGACAAGGAGGGCCAGATGTACGAGGTCACCGGCGGCCTCTACCTGGTCCCGACCTCCGAGGTGCCGCTGACGAACCTGCACCGCGACGAGATCCTCGACGCCGCCGCCCTGCCGCTGCGCTACTGCGCCTACACGGCCTGCTTCCGCCGCGAGGCGGGCAGCCACGGCAAGGACGTGCGCGGCCTCAACCGGGTACACCAGTTCGACAAGGTCGAGATGGTGCAGCTCACCGCGCCCGAGAGGAGCTACGAGGCGCTCGAGGAGATGGTCGCGGTCTCCGAGTCGTTGCTCGAGGCCCTGCGCCTGCCGTACCGCAAGCTGCTCATGTGCACCGGCGACCTGGGCTTCACGCAGGCGAAGAAGTACGACCTGGAGGTCTGGAGCGCGGGCCAGGGCCGCTGGCTCGAGGTCTCGAGCATCAGCAACCTCGAGGCGTTCCAGGCGAACCGCCTGCGCACGCGGGCTCGCCCGGGGGGCGTGAACGGCAAGGGCAGGCCGGAGCCGGTCCACACC
>DATGNP010000035.1:0-3031 GCA_035306665.1 Trueperaceae bacterium | reverse complement strand
CGAGGTCCTGGGCGATGTTCGCCGCCTTGACCATCGACCGGCCCTCCAGCACGACGCGCCGGTCGTGCTTCTCCGCTACGCGCACGAAGTTCTGCAGCCGGTGCACGTGGCTCGAGAAGGTCGTGACGATCACGCGGCCCTTGGCCCTGGCCACGAGGTCGTCGACGGCGTTCATGACGTCGCGCTCGCTGGGCGTGTAGCCCGGACGCTCGGCGTTCGTGCTGTCGGAGATCAGCAGGAGCACGCCGTCCTGGCCGGCCTGGGCGAGCTTGTGAAGGTGGCTGGTGCGGCCGTCGGCCGGGTGGTAGTCGAGCTTGAAGTCGCCCGAGTGCACGATGCGGCCGATCGGCGTGTGGATCACGAGCCCGGAGTTGTCGGGGATCGAGTGCGTCATCTGGAAGAAGTCGACGGTGAAGTTCTTGCTGACCTTCACGCGGTCGTCGGTCGTGACCTGCCTGAGGTCGACGTCGGACTCCTTGATCCTGAACTCGTCGAACTTGCCCCGCAGCAGGCCGAGCGTGAGCTTCGCGCCGTACATGGGGACCTTCGGCAGGAGCCTGAGCATGTAGGGGATGCCGCCGATGTGGTCCTCGTGCCCGTGCGTGAGCACCCAGCCCTTGACCTTGTGAGCGTTCTCGACGATCCAGTCGATCTTCGGCACGAGGATGTCCACGCCGAGCATGTCTGCGTCGGGGAAGGCGAGACCGCCGTCCACGAGGAGGACCTCGTCCTCGTACTCGAAGGCGAACATGTTCTTGCCGATCTCGCCCATGCCCCCGAAGGGGATCACCTTGAGCTTGCGTTCTTCTCTAGCCATACGACTCCGCTTCCGGTCCCGGGGGGCCCGCTCCTGGCGCCGGCGCGTGCCGCGCTGCGGGTCCACGGGGTCCGACGCGACCTGTGGGCAGGCCGCGCGATTCCATCTCCAGTACTCCCGGCCGCCGATAGCTGGCGGCGAAAAGCAAGATAGTCCGGCGCCCCGCGGGGCGCCGGTGGGGGACTAGTGCCTGTCGCGCTCGCGACCCTCGCGGGGACCACGGCCGCCCGGGCCGCGCCCCTCGCGCGGGCCGCCGTCGCCGCGTCCCTCGCGCGGGCCCCTGTCGCCGCGGTCGCCGCGGAACCCGCCCTCGCGGGGCCCGCGGTCGCGGTCGCGGCCGCCGCCCGGGCCGCGGCCGCCGCCGCCGCTGCCGCGCGGACCGCGCGGGGCGACCTTGCCCTCGAGCTCGGGCCGCACCAGGTCGATCTTCCCGCGCTCGTCGATCGCGTGGACCTTGACCTTGAGGCGGTCGCCCTCCTTGAGGAAGTCCTGGACGCGCTCGACGCGGCCCTCGGCGATCTGGCTGATGTGCAGCAGGCCGTCGGTGCCGGGGAAGAGGGTGACGAAGGCGCCGAACTCGGTGGTCTTGGCCACGACGCCGTCGTACTCCTTGCCGACCTCGGCCGTGGCCGTGAGCGCCTCGATCTGCGCCCTCACGGCGTTCGCGGCCTCCGAGTCCTCGGAGTAGATGCGTACGGTGCCGTCCTCGAGGACCTCGATCGTCGCGCCCAGCGCCTCGAGCTCGCGGATCTGCTTGCCGCCGGGGCCGATGACGACGCCGATCTTGTCGACGGGGATCCTGACCTGGAGGATGCGCGGGGCGCGGGCCGAGAGCTCGGGACGCGGACCGGGCAGCGCCTCGGCCATCCTCGCGAGGATGTGGAGCCGGCCCCGCTTCGCCTGCTCGAGCGCCTGGCGCATGATCGCCGGGGTGATGCCCGTGATCTTGATGTCCATCTGCAGAGCGGTCACGCCGTCGGCCGTGCCCGTGACCTTGAAGTCCATGTCGCCGAGGGCGTCCTCGCTGCCGAGGATGTCGGAGAGGATCTTGTACCTGTCGCCCTCCATGACGAGGCCCATCGCGATGCCGGCCACCGGCGCCCTCACGGGCACGCCCGCGTCCATCAGGGACAGCGATCCCGCGCACACCGAGGCCATCGAGGACGAGCCGTTCGACTCGAGCGTCTCGGCCACGACGCGGATCACGTAGGGGAACTCCTCCTGCGAGGGGATCGTGCCGACGAGCGCGCGCCTGGCCAGGTTGCCGTGGCCGAGCTCGCGGCGGGACGTGCCGCGCAGGCGCTTGACCTCGCCCGTGGAGAAGGGCGGGAAGTTGTAGTGGAGCATGAACTCCTCGGTCGAGTCGAGGCCGAGGTCGTCGACGAGCCGGTTGCTGCGGCCGGTGCCGAGGGTCGTGACGCCCAGCACCTGGGTCTCGCCGCGGGTGAACACCGCCGAGCCGTGAGCCATCGGCAGCACGCCGGTCTCGATCCAGATCGGGCGGATCTCGTCGGGGCGGCGGCCGTCGGTGCGCAGGTCCTCCTCGATGACCATGCGCCTGAGCTCGGCCTGCTCGGCCTTGTCGAACGCGGCCTTCAGCTGGGCGATCAGCTCGGCGGCGCCCTCGGCCTCGGGGTCGGGCACGCGCGCGGCGATGATGCCGTCGCGCAGCGCCTTCACGGCCTCGGCGCGCTCGTGCTTGCCCTTGGTGAGGAGCGCGGCCCGCAGGCCCGCCTCGGCGGCGGCCCGAGCGACGTCGGCGACGAGCGCGTCGTCGAGCCCGACCTCGGGCGCGAAGTCGCGCTTGGGCAGCCCGACGTCCTCCCGCATCTCGGCGATCAGGCCCACGACCTTCGCGAGCTCCGCCTGCGCGAACTCGATCGCGCCGACCATGACGTCCTCGGGGAGCTCGTCGGCGGCGGCCTCGACCATCAGGACGGCGTCGGCGCTGGCGGCCACGGTCAGCTCGAGCTGGCTCAGGCCGTCGTGGAGGTCGCGCATGCTCGGGTTGAGGACGTACTGGCCGTCCTGGTAACCGACGACGCAGCAGGCCGTGGGACCCGCCCACGGGATGTCGGAGATCGCCAGCGCCGCGGACGCGCCGATCGCCGCCAGCGGGGCCGGGTCGTTGACCTGGTCGGCCGAGAGCACGGTGGCGATGACCTGGATCTCGTTGCGGAGCTGCTTCGGGAACAGCGGCCTGATCTGCCTGTC
>DATGNP010000034.1:0-9815 GCA_035306665.1 Trueperaceae bacterium | reverse complement strand
GGCACCGGCACGGTCCGCTGCGACCAGGCGTCCCAGTCGTAGATGTGCACGTCGGTGCCGCACAGGCTGGTGCGCTTCACGCGGATCAGCACGTCGTTGGGGCCGATGTCGGGCACCGGCGCCTCCGTGCGCCAGATGCCCGCGCGCGGCTCGAGCTTCGCCAGGGCGCGCATCGTGGTGCCGGGGGCCGGCGCCGGCTCCGCTCGCCGCGGCCGCGCTGCGGCGGCCGCGGCCGTCCCCTCCGAGGCGCTCACGCCACGACCCCCAGCTCGCGGCCGACGCGCGCGAAGGCGTCGACGGCCGCCTCGAGCTGCTCCCGGGTGTGCGCCGCCGACATCTGCGTGCGGATGCGCGCCTGCCCCTTGGGCACGACCGGGTAGGAGAACCCGACCACGTAGACGCCCTCCTCGAGGAGCCGGTCGGCCATGCGAGCCGCCAGGGCGGCGTCGCCGATCATCACGGGGATGATGGGGTGGTCGGCGCCCGCGAGCGTGAAGCCCGCTGCCTCCATCGCGGAGCGGAAGTAGGCGCTGTTCTCGCGCAGCCGGCGCCTGAGGTCGTCTGAGCCCTCGAGCATGTCGAGGACCTCGAGGGAGGCCCCGGCCACGATGGGCGAGAGGGAGTTCGAGAACAGGTAGGGACGGCTGCGCTGCCTGAGCCAGTCGACGATCTCCTTGCGGCCCGACGTGTAGCCGCCCGACGCGCCGCCCAGGGCCTTGCCGAGCGTGCCGGTGACGACGTCGACCCGGTCCATCACGCCGCGCAGCTCGTGGGTGCCCCTGCCCTTCTCGCCCACGAATCCGACCGCGTGGCTGTCGTCGACCATCACGAGCGCGTCGTAGCGCTCGGCCAGGTCGCAGATCGCGGCGAGGTTCGCGACGACGCCGTCCATCGAGAACACGCCGTCGGTGGCGATCAGGCGGAAGCGCGCGCCACGCGCGGCCTCGAGCTGGCGCTCCAGGTCCTCCATGTCGTCGTTGGCGTAGCGGAAGCGCTGCGCCTTGCTGAGCCTGATGCCGTCGATGATGCTGGCGTGGTTCAGCGCGTCGGAGATCACGGCGTCCTCCGGCCCCAGCAGGGTCTCGAAGAGGCCGCCGTTGGCGTCGAAGCACGACGAGTAGAGGATCGTGTCCTCGGTGCCGAGGAACTCGGACAGGCGCCGCTCCAGCTCGAGGTGCACGTCCTGGGTGCCGCAGATGAAGCGCACGGAGGCCACGCCGAAGCCGTGCTCCGCCGCCGCCCGCTGCGCCGCGGCGACCACGCGCGGGTGGTTCGCCAGGCCCAGGTAGTTGTTCGCGCACAGGTTGAGCGCCTCGCGGCGCTCGCCCGACGGCAGCTCTACCGTCACGACGGCGTCCTGCGAGGAGACGATCGCGCGCTCCCTCTTGGTCAGGCCGGCCTCGTCGACGGCCCTCAGCTCGGACAGCAGGTGTTCCTTGAACCGCGCGTAGGCGCCCATGCGCCAAGGTTACCGCCGCCGCGGAGCGCACGAACGACGGGCCCGGGCGCGGTCGCGCCCGGGCCCGTCACGGGACGCCCGAGGGCGCCCGCTCGAGACCGTGTTACTCGGAGACGACGAAGCTCCCGAACATGCCGAAGTTCGCCTCCGGCAGCGCGTGACCGGGGACCGTGCACAGGTAGACGAACGTGCCGGCCTGGGTGACCTCGAAGGTCACGGTCACCGCGCCCTCCTCGCCCGCGCCGGTCGTCAGCTCGGAGTCGACGGCGAGGTCGGGGATCGCGAAGTCGTGCTCCATGCCGTCGGCGCTCATGATCGTGACGCGCACGACGTCGCCCACGGCGGCGGTCAGCTCGGGGTTGCGCACGCCGTCGATCTCGCCGCCGACGCCGACCCACTCGAAGCCCTGCGTGCCGATCTGGCCGACGAGCGTGTACTCGACGGTGGGGGTCAGCTCGTCCTGCGCGAACCCGGTCGCGAAGGAGAGCGCGAAGATCGACGCGAGGGCGAACCTCAGGAGCTTGGACATGTCACTGCCTTCCCGGCCGGAGGGGGCGTTCACGAGAGCACCCGCCCGGGCCTAAGACGACGGTCACCTTCACGCGCTGGTGCCCGCCGGCGGAACTCGGTGCCGATGCTACCGACGCAGCCTGAGGACATCCGTCCCGGCGCGTACGTAGCCGGTTAACGGAACCGTCATGAAGCCCGCAGACGGCGCTCACGAGGCCCATGGGTCGCCCTCACGCGGCGCCGGGTCGCCCGCGCGCCGTCCGCGCCCGCCCCGGGCGCCCGCACCGTCCCGCCGTCACTCCCCGTACGGGACCCAGATGTTCTTCACGCGCACTGCGCGCCGCAGGAACTCGCGGCCTTCGCCCTGCTCGGGGTCGTACCAGTCGCGCTTGCGGCCGTGGTTCACCCACGTGGCCTTGAGGTTCCCCGCCGACTCGCGCTCGACCATCGCGCTGCCCTCGGCCGAACCGAAGTACCACAGGGCCTCGACGCCGTCGTGGCGCGCCAGCACCTGGGCCAGCTCGTCGCGTACGCCGGGCAGGATCGAGAGGGCGCCGGCCGGCAGGTCGGAGGTGTCGAGCACCTGGTAGAGGTCGGTCGCGGCCAGCGGCCAACGCGACGACGGCACGGCCACGACCCGCGTCCCCATGGCCAGCGCGGGGAACGTCAGGGAAACGAACGCCAGCAGCGGCGCCTCGTCGGGGCAGACGACGCCGAGGACGTCGTAGGGCTCGTTCATGGCCAGCGTGACGTTGCGGAACGGGGTGGGATGGACCTGGCCGTCGTACTTGTCGGCGTAGGCGGCGTAGGTGAAGAGGCGCTCGACGCTGGTCCTGACCTCGCGGGCGGCCTGCCGCCGGCTGACGCCGGTCATGCGCCTGATGCGCTCCTCGAACTCGGGCGCGCGCAGGGAGAGGTTCTCGGCGACGTAGTAGACGACCTGCGCGCGGGCGTGCGCGGTCATCCGCGCCCACCTGTCGCTCTTCAGCGCGGCCTCGACCGCGTCGCGCACGTCCTTGCGGTTCGACAGCGGCGCCTCGCCCACGCGCTCGCCGCTCGGGCTCAGCACTGGGTAGCTGTAGTCGGCGTCCGGCCGCCTCTGCGTGCCGGCGAGGTAGACCTTCGCGGTGCGGTTCAGGGGCGGGTCGTCGCCCCGCGGGGCCTCGCCCGCGCCCAGGGCGGCGGCGGCGGCCGGCGCGGCCAGCTCCGCCTCGTCGTAGTAGGGCAGCTTCCTCTCGTACGCGGGGCGGAGGTACTCGTACATGCCCTCGCGCCCGCCCTCGCGCCCGAAGCCCGACTCGCGGTAGCCGCCGAAGCCGGCGGCGGCGTCGAAGAGGTTCGTCGAGTTCACCCACACGACGCCCGCCTTGAGCTGGGGCGCCACGTCCAGGGCCAGGTTCACGTTCTCCGTCCAGACGCTGGCGGCGAGCCCGTAGCGGGTGTCGTTCGCGAGCTCCACGGCCTCGGCGGGGGTGCGGAACGTCAGGCTCACGACGACGGGCCCGAAGATCTCCTCCTGGGCGATCGTCGCGGCGGGCGAGACGTTCGTGAAGAGCGTCGGCGGGAAGTACCAGCCCTCCTTGGGCGCCGCCCACGACGGCTGGAAGCACGTGGCGCCCGAGGCCTTGCCCTCCTCCACCAGGCGCGTGATCTTCTCGAGCTGGACGGGCGCGATGATCGCGCCGATGTCTATCGACTTGTCGAGCGACGGGCCCTCGCGCAGGTTCTCCATGCGCTCGCGCAGCTTCGCCTCCATGCGCGCCGCCACGCTCTCCTGCACGAGCAGGCGGCTGCCGGCGCAGCAGACCTGGCCCTGGTTGAACCAGATCGCGTCGACGACGCCCTCGACGGCGGAGTCGAGGTCGGCGTCCTCGAACACGATGAAGGGCGACTTGCCGCCCAGCTCCAGGGAGAGCTTCAGCTCGCGGCCCGCGGTCTCGCGGCGGATGACGCGCCCCACCTCCGTCGAGCCCGTGAACGCGACCTTGTCGAGGCCCTCATGGGCGACGAGGGCCGCGCCGGTGCGCCCGTCGCCGGTCACGACGTTGAGGACGCCCTCGGGCAGCCCGACCTCCTGCGCCAGCTCGGCGAAGGCCAGCGCCGTCAGCGGCGTGAACTCGGCGGGCTTCAGGACGACCGTGTTCCCGGCGGCGAGGGCCGGCGCGACCTTCCACGCCAGCATCAGGAGCGGGAAGTTCCAGGGGATGACCTGGCCGCACACGCCCACGGCCTCGTAGCCGGGGAACTCCTTCTCGAGGAGCTGCGCCCAGCCGGCGTGGTGGTAGAAGTGCCGCGCCACGAGCGGGACGTCGAGGTCGCGGGTCTCGCGGATCGGCTTGCCGTTGTCGAGCGACTCGAGGACCGCTAGCAGCCTGGCGTGCTTCTGCACGTGCCTGGCCAGGGCGTAGAGGTGGCGGGCGCGGCCGTGGCCGCCCAGCGCCTGCCATCGCGGCAGCGCCGCGCGCGCCGCCTGCACGGCGGCGTCCACGTCCGCGTCCGAGCCCTGGCTCACCTGCGCGAGCTCGGAGCCGTCGCCGGGGTGGTGGGTGGGGAACGTGTCGCGGGCCTCAGTGAAGCGCCCGCCGACGAAGTGCCCGAAGCGCCGCCCGTGCCGCTCGAGCCACGCCTCGGCGACGTCGGCCGCCTCGGGCGCGGGCCCGTAGTCGAGGGTCTCGAAGATCTCCCGCACTGTCATGCTCTAACCCCTTGCCTCACCCGAGCGGGTGGCGGTGGAACGCCGAGTAGCGGCCCGTGACGTGGTGCTCGAGCTGGCGCTCGATGTCGGCCAGCAGCGAGCTGGCGCCGAACCGCAGCAGGTCGGGCTCGAGCCAGCGGCGCCCGAGCTCCTCGCGCATCAGGATCATCCAGGCCATCGCGTCCTTCGCCGTGCGCAGGCCCCCGGCCGGCTTGAAGCCGACCGCCTGGCCGGTGCGCTCGTGGTACTCGCGGATCGCCCTCACCATCGTCAGGCTCACGGGCAGGGTGGCGTTGACGCTCTCCTTGCCCGTGGAGGTCTTGATGAAGTCGGCGCCGGCCATCATCGCCACGAGGCTCGCGCGGTAGACGTTGCGCAGGGTCCCGAGCTCGCCGGTCGCGAGGATCACCTTCATGTGCGCCTCGCCGCAGGCCTCGCGGAAGCTCCTCAGCTCCTCGTAGAGGCCTTGCCAGTCGTGGGTGAGCGCGAGGCGGCGCGAGATCACGACGTCGATCTCGGCGGCGCCGGCCGACACCGACCGCACGATCTCCTCGACGCGGGTCGGGAACGGCGACAGGCCCGCCGGGAAGCCGGTCGAGACGGCCGCGACGGGCACCCCCGAGCCGCGGAGCGCCTGCACGGCCACCGGCACCATCTCGTGGTAGACGCACACGGCGCCCACGGTGATGCCGAGGTCGGCCACGCCGAGGGCCTCCAGCAGGTCCTCCCTCACGGGGTTCAGCGCCTTGGCGCACAGGCGCCTGACGCGGCCGGGGGTGTCGTCGCCGGCGAGCGTGGTCAGGTCGATGAGCGTGATGGCCTTGAGGAGCCAGGCCGCCTGCCACTGCTTCTTCACGCTGCGGCGCGTGGTGAGGGTCGCGGCCCGCCGCTCGACCGCGCTCCGGTTCACGCGCGCGGCCTGCACCCAGTCGAGAATGAGCTCCGTGCCCTCGTTGCGCGGCAGCGCCCCACTGGGGGCCGGTCCGGCCGCCTCCCGCCACTCCTCGGTCCTGACGCTCATGCGCCGTCCTCCTCGGGCGACGCGCGCCCGTGGGCTCCGGTCCCGGGCCGGCGGTCGCCGTGTCCTCTCAAGGTTACCGGGCTACCGGCCTCAGCCCACCGGCTGCGGCACCGGCCGCTCCCGCGGCGCAGGCGGCGGCGCCTCGCCCGCCGGGTGGGGCTCGAAGCCGAGGCGAGCCGCCATGAGGCTGCCGTCCTCGGTGAACAGGCGCTCCACCACGAGCTCCGCTTCGCGCGGCGTGAACACGCCCTCGCGCACCAGCGGCCACGTCGGGAGCTGGTCGAGCGTCTTCAGGCGCTGGAACCCGTTGGCGAAGCGCACCGGGACCTCGTCGTGGCCCAGCGCGGCGAGCACGGCCACGCGGTGGAAGCCGGACTTGATCAGGAAGCGCATCTCGCCGTTCGCGGCGAGGAGCTGGCCGCGGATGCCGTCGACGCGCCGCGGGCGGTAGCCGTTCTCCTTCACCGAGGCGACCAGGCGCTTGAGCCGCCAGACCTCGAGCTCGACGATCCTCTCGCCGACGGGGCCGTGGCTGCGCAGGCGCAGCTCCTCGGGCGCCTTGGCCGGCCAGCGCCTGACGGCCGTGGCCCAGGGCCAGAAGTACATCGTGTCGAGGGCCGAGATGTCGTGGAGCTTCGAGCCGGGGCTGGCGTCGCGCGCGGGGTCGAAGAAGAGGCGCTCGGCCGCCGTCGTGGGCACGAAGCGCTCGAGGAACCGGGCCAGGACGGTATCGGAGGCCGCCACGTCGGGGGTCGCCGCGATCTGCCTGGCCGTCGCCTCCCAGGCGTCGAACGCGCCGGGACCGAAGCCGAACAGCGAGACGTTGCGACACCACGTGACCGGCACGAAGAAGTCGGCAGCGTTGGGGAGGTAGACCGCGGCCATGGGGTCGGGAGCCGACGCCCTGTCGATCTCGTAGGGCTCGGGGGAGGACACGCCCAGCAGGCTCCGCACGCGCCGCGAGACCGCCACCCGCAACCGCATGGGGAGGGTCCGTTGGCGGTATCCGCTCTCGACGAACTCGTACAAGCGGGCCAGCTCGGCCTCGCTCGAGGCTGCGCGCACGGGCGACATGCTAGCCGACAGTAGCATGAGAGTTGCGACCAGGACATGCTAACTTCGCGCTGTCCGCGGGCTCGGAGGAGCGGAGGCAGAGGCGCCGCCGAGGCCGTCCCGCCACCGGAGGTCACGCCGCATGCAGCTCTCCCGCTTCCCGCGCCGCCGCTACACCCCGCACCCCACCGAGCTCGTCCCCCTGAGGCGCCTGAGCTCCCACCTCGGCGGCCCGACGATCTGGCTCAAGCGCGACGACCAGCTCGGGCTGGCGGGCGGCGGCAACAAGGCCAGGAAGCTGGAGTTCCTCGTCGCCGACGCCCTAGAGCGCGGCGCCGATACGCTCGTGACGACGGGCGCGGTCCAGTCGAACCACTGCCGCATGACCCTGGCCGCGGCGCGCCAGGAGGGCCTCGCCTGCCGGCTGGTGATCGAGGAGCGCGTGCCCGGCAGCTACGACGAGGGCGCGAGCGGCAACAACCTGCTCTTCCGACTGCTCGACGCCGAGCGCGTCGCGGTCGTGCCCGCCGGCGCCGACCTCGCGGCGGCGCTGCAAGCCGAGGTCGACGACCTGGCCGCCTCCGGGCGCGTCGGCTACGTGATCCCCGGGGGCGGCTCGAACCCGCTCGGCGCGCTGGGCTACGTCGCGGCCGCGAAGGAGCTCATGACGCAGGCCGATGCGATGGGCCTCGTCATCGACCGCGTGGTCGTGGCCAGCGGCTCGGGCGGCACGCACGCCGGCCTCGTCGCCGGGCTCACCGGGCTCAGCAGCGGCGTGCCGGTGATCGGCATCAGCACGCGCGCCGACGAGGCGACCCAGGCGGCGAAGATCCTCGACCTCGCCCGGCGCACGGCGGCGCTCGCCGGGTCGTCGGTCGCGGTGAGGCCGGAGGACGTGATCGTCCGGGACGGCTACGTCGGCCCCGGCTACTCCCTCCCCACCGACGGCATGGTCGAGGCCGTGAGGCTGTTCGCCCGGCTCGAGGGCGTGCTGCTCGACCCCGTCTACTCCGGCAAGGCGGCGGCGGGGCTGATCGACCTCGTGCGCCGCGGCGAGCTCGGCTCCGGAGAGGACGTCGTGCTCGTGCACACGGGCGGCTGGCCGGCCCTGTTCGCCTACCGCGACTACTTCGGGGTATGAGCGGTCACGCGCGCGCCCGCGGGGCGCTCGTCGTGCGTCGCGAGCGCCCGTCCGACGTCGCGGAAGTCGAGAGCGTCGTGTCGGCGGCCTTCGCGCGCGAGCCGGGCGTCCGCCCGGCCGAGGCCGCGCTCGTGGCGGGCCTGAGGACCGACCCGGGCGCTCTGCCCAGGCTGACGCTCCTCGCCGAGGCCGGCGGCCGCGTCGTCGGGCACGTCGTCTGCAGCCGCGGCTGGGTGGGCGAGGCGCCCGTCCTGGGCCTCGGGCCCCTGGCCGTCGCGCCGGAGCGTCAGGGCGAGGGCGTCGGCAGCGCCCTGATGCACGCCGTGCTCGCCGCCGCCGAGGCCCTCGACGAGCCGCTCGTAGCGCTGCTCGGGGCGCCGGGCTACTACGGGCGCTTCGGGTTCGTGCCCGCCGCCGGCGAGGGCATCGCGGCGCCCGACCCCAGGTGGGGCGACCACTTCCAGGTCCGCTGGCTGGCGGCGGCGAGGGGCTCCTTGGCCGGCGCGTTCCGCTACGCCGCGCCCTTCGACGAGCTGTGAGCGCGCGCGGCGGCGAGCGGCCGGAAGCGGGCCGCCCCCTGATCGGCGTGCTCGGCGGCATGGGACCGGCGGCCTCGGTGGACCTCTACGCCAAGGTCGTCGCGCTCACGCGGGCTGCGAGCGACCGCGACCACGTGCGGCTGGTCCTCGACGGCGACCCCGTGGTGCCCGACAGGCAGGCCGCCGTGGCCGGCACCGGACCGAGCGCCGGTCCCGCGATCGTCGCCAAGGCGCTGCGCCTCAAGGCCGCCGGCGCCGAGGTGCTGGCGATGGCGTGCCACGCCGCGCACGCCTACCAGGCCGACGTCGAGGCCGCGACCGGGCTGCCGTTCGTCAGCCTCGTGGAGGTCGCGGTCGAGACCGCGCGGGCCGCGGCACCCGCGGCCGCGGCTGCCGGGCTCCTGGCGACGCCGGCGACGCTTACGGCCCGCCTCTACGAGGGCCCCGCGGCAGCTGCCGGCCTCGCTCTCGTCACGCCCGACGACCTGAGGGATGGACGGGAGCGGCTGATGGACCTGGTGTGGCGCGTGAAGGCCGGCGACCTCGGCCCGGACGTGAGGGCCGGCATGCGCGAGCTGGCGGCCGCGCTCGTGGCCGCCGGTGCGGGCGTGGTCGTCGCGGCCTGCACCGAGGTCCCGCTCGTGCTGGGCGAGGACGACGTGGCCGTGCCCCTCGTCGACGCCACGGCCGCCCTGGCGGCGCGGCTCGCGGCGCTGGGGGCGGCGCCAGGCGGCTGAGGCGCCGGGCGGCCCCACGCCGCCGCGGCGGCCCGCCACGCCTGGTTAACCTCCCCTTGAGCGCCGGGTGAGATCCTTCACAGCCCGTGCTACTCTTGCCGCGCACGGGGAGAAGCGCCCCGGAGAGCACACCTGCAGTTGGAGGCCCCAGTGAAGCGAACCCTCAAGACCCTACTGGCGCTGGTACTCGCCGGCACGCTGTTCGTCGGCTTCGCCCAGGACGGCGACGTGCCCGACACGCTGGTGCTCGGCATGGTGCCCAGCCGCGAGGCCGACGCCATCGTCGACAGCCTCGAGCCCATCGCCCAGATGCTCGAGGAACGGCTGCTGATCCCGGTCGAGACGTTCGTCAGCACCAACTTCGTGGGCCTCGTCGAGGCCATGGGCACCGGCCGCGTGCACATCGGCATGTTCGGTCCCGCCGGCCTCGTGCAGGCGATGGACGCCCACGGCGCCGAGGTGATCCTCGCCTCCGTCCGCCAGGGCAGCACCACCTACCGTTCGCAGTTCAACGTGCGTTGCGACAGCGGCATCACGTCGTTCGACGACCTGCGCGGCAAGACGATCGCCTGGGTCGACCCCGGCTCGGCGTCCGGCTACCAGTTCCCCTACGTCACGCTGGTGACCGAGTACGGCATCGACCCCGACACCGAGATGACC
>DATGNP010000033.1:0-16964 GCA_035306665.1 Trueperaceae bacterium | reverse complement strand
CGTCGGGCCGGCTCGCCGTCATGGACGCCGCCGAGCTCGCGCCGACGTTCGGCTACGACGACGCCGTCGTGCTCATGGCGGGCGGCGGCGACGCCCAGGTGAGGGCCAAGGAGGGCGCCGAGGACGACGTCGACGCCGCGGTCGCCGACCTGGAGGGCGCCGGCGTCGGCTCACGGGACGCGGTCGTGGGGATCGCGGCCAGCGGCCGGACGCCGTACACGGTGGCGGCCGTCGAGCGCGCCAAGGAGCTCGGGGCGTTCACCGTCGGGATCGCGAACAACCACGGGTCCCGGCTGCTGGCGGTCGCGGACGTCGGCGTACTGCTCGACACCGGCCCCGAGGTCCTGGCCGGCAGCACGCGCCTGGCCGCGGGCACCGCCCAGAAGGTCGCCCTCAACGCCCTCTCGACGGCCGTGATGGTCAGGCTCGGCGGCGCCTACGACAACCTGATGGTGGGCATGCGGCCCCTCAACGCCAAGCTCGTCGAGCGCGCGGCCGGCATCGTCGCCAAGGCCACGGGCCGCGACGTCGAGGCGGCGCGCGGGCTCCTGGCGGCGTCGGGCCGCGACATGCGCGTCGCGATCGTCATGGGCCTGACCGGGGCGGAGGCGGAGGCCGCCCGCGCCGCGGTGACGGCTAGCGGCGGCCGCGTGCGGGCGGCCGTCGCGGCGCTGCGGGAAAGGGGTTAGCGGGACCCGGCCCCGCCGGGAAGGGCCGGCCACCGGGCTTAGCCGCTCGGGGCTCCGGCCGCGCTACTCGGTCGCCGCCACGAGCGCCGCGACCGCCGGCTCCGGGTCAACGCCCAGGCCCTCGAGGCGCGCGACGGGCACGCCGTCGCGGTCGAGCACGGTCACGACGTTCGAGTGGGCGAACATGCCGTTGCCGACGTCGCGGTACTGGACGCCGAGCATGGTCGCGAGCTGGCGCGTCTGGAGGGGCGAGCCGACGAGCCAGCGCCAGCCGGCCCGGTCGAGGCCCTTGCCGGCGGCGTAGTCCTTGAGCTTCGCCGGGGTGTCGGCAGCGGTCGCGAAGGTCACCATGACGAACTCGACCTCTTCCCGCACCGCGGCGGGCAGTGCCGCCTCGATGTCCTCGGCGGCCTTCACGAGCAGGGGGCAGGCCGTCGTGCAGTCCCCGTAGAACATCACGAACACCGAGGGACGGCCGCGCAGGTCGGGCAGGGCGAAGGCGCCGCCGTCCTGGTCGGTCCACGCGCTGGCGAGGTGGAACAGCGAGGCGCCGGGCAGGGGGCCGGCCGGCAGCGCCGGCTGGTGGCCGGCATGATGGTCGTGCGCCGAGTGCGCCACGGCTTGCTGCCCGTGACCCGCCGCGCCCGAAGCGTCCGTCGCGGCAACGTGGGCGACGTGGGACGCGTGGTCGGTCACGGGGGCAGAGGCGGCGGCGCCGTCCTTGCCGCAGGCGGCGAGCAGCGCGGCGAGCGCGGCGGCGGTGGCGGTGAGCAGTGCGCGGAGGGTGCGGCTCATGTCCCGTCTCCTCAGGAGGCGCAGCGGAAGCCGAGGCCGCCGCCGGCGTAGTCGCCGGTGAGGCCGCTCCGGAACGCGTAGCGCAGGAACGCGGCGTAGTCGCCGGTGTCGGTGGCGTTGGCCGACCCGCCGCCGCACACGAGCTGGAGGCGGCGGTCGCCGGCGGACCGGCTGTCGGCGGTGTTCAGCGCCGAGCCGACGTCGAACACCCACTCCCACACCAGGCCGTGGAGGTCGCGCACGCCGTAGGCGTTGACCTCGCCCTGCCCCACGGGCCCCGGGACGGCCCGGCGGCCGCTCACGAGGGCGAGGACGCGCTCGCGGTGGCCGGGCTCCCGGTAGCCGTCGGTCTCCTCGCGGCCGGCGCGGGCCACGAGCTCCCACTCGGCCTCGGTGGGCAGGCGGCCGCCGCGGGCCTCGCAGTACGCGGCCGCGGCGAACCAGGAGACGTTCGTCACGGGGGCGTCGGGGTGGGCCGTGCCGAGCCCGCCGTCGTCGCCCCAGTGGGCGAGGTAGCTGTCCGACGCGAACACGCTTGGGACGGCGCCCTTGGCCCACTCGGGATGCTCCCGTACGAAGGCGAGGAACTGGGCGTTGGTCACCGGGGTCGCGTCGATCGCGAACGGCTCCACTCGCGCCACGTCCTCGCCTTCGACGGGGAAGAGGAGGACCACCTCGCCACCCGGCACCTGCACCGCCGTGGTCACTGCGGCGTTCGCGGACTCGGCGCCGGCGCCGCCGACGGCGGCCAGTGCGGCGAGCGCGAGCAGGGTGGTGGTGAGGCGGGTCACGGAGGGTCTCCCTCTGGGGTCAGCCGGTCAGTTGCCGGCCGTGGCTTCGGGGTCGTAGGGCCTGATGTCGATGCGGTCGCTGAAGACCACGTGGTCCTCCTCGCCGGTCACGACCAGGCTGCCGATGGCGCCCTTGTTGAAGGCGCGGAAGATCGCGTGGTCGACGAGGGTCAGCGAGGCGGGGACGTCGGTGTCGAACTCGACCACCACCGCGCCGCCGGCCGGGATCATCGTGGTCTGGACGTCGCGGTTGATCATCGCGCCGCCCTCGAGCCAGACGCGGTCGAACACGTCGCCGATCACGTGGAAGCTGCTGCTGAGGTTCGGGCCGCCGTTGCCGACGAAGAGCCTGACGGTCTCGCCGACCTTCGCCTGGAGGGCGTTGTCGCCGGTGAGCGAGCCGACCCGGCCGTTGAAGACGACGTAGGCCGCGTCCTCCTTGATCGCCCGCTGCATGTCGAAGTCCTGCAGGCCGCGCTCGCCGAAGTCGCCGGCGGTGTAGAAGTCGCCCTGCACGACGTAGTACTCGCGGTCGACCGGGGTGAAGCCTTCCTTGGGCTCGACGACGATCAGCCCGTACATGCCGTTGGCGATGTGCATGCCGACCGGCGCGGTCGCGCAGTGGTAGACGTACACGCCCGGGTTCAGCGCGGTGAAGGCGAAGGTCGCCTGCTGGCCGGGGGAGACGAGCGTCGCCTCGGCGCCGCCGCCCTGGCCGCTGACGGCGTGCAGGTCGATGTTGTGCGGCATCAGGCTCGACGGGTGGTTCTGCAGCGTGAACGTGACGTAGTCGCCCTCGCGCACGCGGATCATCGGGCCGGGCACGCTGCCGCCGAACGTCCAGAAGCGGTACTCGACGCCGTCGGCGAGCTCCATGACCTCCTCGGTCGTCTCGAGCGTCACCTGCACGTGGGCGCGGTAGTCGCGGTTCACGGGCGGGGCCGCGTTGGGCGCGTAGCCGACCTCGGCGACGACGACGGGCAGGTCGGCGACGGGGACCTGGTCCTCCTCGTCGGCCCGGAGGGCGCGCTCCGCCCAGACGGCGTTGATGGTCAGGTCGTGGGCGTGCTGCCCGGACGTGTCGGCCAGCGTGTGCTGGACGTGCGGGTCGTCGGCGGCCACCGCGGGAGCGGCGGCGGCGGCCTCGCGGCCACCGAGCAGGGCGAGCGCGACGGCGAGGGTGACGACCAGGGCCGCGGCCCCTACGATCGCCCCTACATGCAGGTTCCCTCTCGTGTTCCTCACTGTCTTCCTCCTCGAGCCGGTGTCCCGGCTGGTACTCCTGGCGTCGCGTCCGGAGGCCACCACGGCCAAACTCGGACCTTGATATCCAGGTTATGGGGGTGTCGTGGTCAGCGTTAGGGACAGATGTCTTGCGGGCGCGCGACCCCGGATGTCTTGCGGGCGCGACCCGGGGCGTGCGGCGGCCGGTGCTAGCATCCGGCCGTGGAGCGACGGAGCGAGAGCCCCCCTGACGGCGTGCGCACGCTGCTGCGCCGGGAGGAGAGCTACGCGGTCCACGTGATCGTCTACGTAGCCGAGAACCCGGGGGCCAGCGCCGCCCGCATCGCCGAGGACCTCGAGTTCCCGCCGGCGTTCCTAGCCAAGGTGCTGGCGCGCCTGTCCAGGGCCGGCTACGTCGAGAGCAAGCCCGGCCGCAGCGGCGGCGTGCGCCTCGTCGTCGACCCCGCCAAGCTCTCCCTGCTGGACGTGATCCAGACCGTGTCGGGCCCGGTGCTGATGGACACCTGCCAGACGAGGCAGCGCTGCGCCACCCAGCTCCGCAAGGGCTACTGCAACGTCAACGGCATGTGGGTGCGCACGACGCTGCTCGTGCACGACGCCTTCGCCAGCGTGAACATGGCCGACCTCATCGACCCGCCGGCCCTAGAGCGGCTCCGGGCCGAGCTGGGCGACGTAGGGCGGGCCGAGCCGGACGCCGCGCCGGGCGCCGACGACCGTGGGGACCTCCGTGCCTGAGGGCCCACGAGCCGAGGGCCGCTCGGAGGACGAGCCGGCCGCGGCCGACGGGGACGGGGCCCGCGGCGCCGGCTGGCGGGACGAGGCGGCGTGGCGCGCCGCCTGGCACGCGCTCGAGCGTCACCGCCACGCCCGAGCGGGCTTCAGCCTGAGGTCGGCCTTCGCCGCCGACCCCGGCCGCGCCGAGCGCCTCACCCGGCTGCTGGCGCTGGGCGACACCGAGATGCTCGTCGACTACAGCAAGCAGCTCGTCACGGACGAGACGCTCGACCTCCTCCTCGGCCTCGCCCGCGCCTCCGGGCTCGAGCGCGCCAGGGACGAGATGTTCGGCGGCGAACGCATCAACGTCACCGAGGGCCGCGCCGTCCTGCACGTCGCCCTCAGGGACATGAGCGGGCGGCCGGTCACCTCGGGCGGCGAGGACGTGATGCCGCGCGTGCGCGACGTCCGCAGGCGGATGCGCGCATTCGTCGAGGCCGTGCACTCGGGCGCGTGGCGCGGCCACACCGGCGAGCGCATCACCGACGTCGTGAACATCGGGATCGGCGGGTCGCACCTGGGACCGCAGATGGTCGTGCGCGCGCTCGAGCCGTACGCGGTCGACGGCATCGCGGTCCGCTTCGTCTCGAACGTAGACGGCGGCGCGATCGCCCGCGAGCTGGCCCGCCTCGACCCCGCCACGACCCTGTTCCTCGTGGCCTCGAAGACGTTCACGACGCAGGAGACGATGATGAACGCCCGGACGGCGCGCGCCTGGCTGCTGAGCGCCGCCGGCGACGAGGCCGCCGTGGCGCGGCACTTCGTGGCCCTGTCGGCCGCCACCGGCGAGGCCGCGCGCTTCGGGATCCCCGCCGGGAGCGTCTTCGAGTTCTGGGACTGGGTCGGGGGCCGCTTCTCGCTGTGGTCGGCGATCGGCATGCCCATCGCCCTGGCCGTCGGGTACGACGGTTTCGAGCGCCTGCTGAGGGGCGCCCACGCGCTGGACGTGCACTTCAGGGACGCGCCGCTGGAGGCGAACCTGCCCGTGCTCCTCGGCCTCCTCGCCGTCTGGAACGTCGACTTCCTCGGCGCCCAGAGCCGCGCGGTGCTGCCCTACGACGAGTCGCTCGAGTTCCTGCCCGCCTTCCTGCAGCAGCTCGACATGGAGTCGAACGGCAAGCGGGTGCGCCGGCACGGAGCGCCCGTCGGCTACCCGACGGGGCCGGTCGTGTGGGGCGCTCCCGGCACGAACGGCCAGCACGCCTTCTTCCAGCTCCTCCACCAGGGCACGGTGCTCGTGCCGGCCGACTTCATCGCGTTCGCCCGCCCGCACCACGGCCACCTCGACCACCACCGCGCGCTGCTGGCCAACTTCGTGGCGCAGACGCAGGCGCTGATGCGCGGGCGCACGACTGAGGAGGCCCGTGCCCGCCTGAGCGGCCCCGACGCCGACCTGCTCGCGGCCGCGAAGACCTTCCCGGGCGACAGGCCGACCACCTCGATCGTCATGCCGAGCCTCACCCCCGAGGCGCTGGGGGCGCTGATCGCGCTGTACGAGCACCAGGTGTTCGTCCAGGGCGTCGTGTGGGACGTCAACTCGTTCGACCAGATGGGCGTGGAGCTGGGCAAGGAGCTGGCCGCCGAGGTGCTCCCGCGGCTGCGGGTCGGCGCCGACGAGGAGGCGCCCGCTGCCGGCGAGGTCGACGCCTCCACGGCCGGGCTCATCGCGTACCTCAACCGGCACGCCGACGCGGACTGACGGTCGGCCGCGCGCCAGGTGGACGTCACACGTGGCCGCGGGCGTCGAGCGGTTAGATTCTGGCCCATGGCGAAGAAGAAGCCCAAGCAGAGGGCCAAGGGCGGGTCGTCCGGCTCCGCAACGGTAGCAGAGGGGGCCGCCAAGCCGAGCGCCGCTCGGGCGGGCGGTGACGGGGCAGGCGGCGGCGCCAAGGCCGCCGGGCCGAGCGCCGCTCAGGCCGGCGCCAAGGCGCGGAGCCCCAAGCCGGGGAACGTCGCGGCGCAGGTGCGCAGCAGCCGCAAGCGCAGGCAGCAGCGCCTGAACATCGCCGTCGGGGCGGGGATCGCGACGATGGTCGTGGCGGCGATCGCGATGCAGGTGATCAGGGAGGCGTCGCGGCCCGGCCAGCGCTTCCCTAGCCAGGGCAACCTCCACCTGGTCTCGATCAACTCGCCCCACGTGCCCTACAACAGCGACCCGCCGACGTCGGGGCCGCACATGCCGACGATCGCGGCCTGGGGGTCCTACCTCGAGCCGATCGCCGACGAGTACCTGGTGCACAACATGGAGGACGCCGGCGTCGTCCTCTGGTACGAGATGGGCACGCCCGAGGAGAACGCCGCCCGCGTGGCGGCCCTCGAGGAGGTGTCGCGCGGCTGGCGGCGGGTGATCATCGTCCCGCGGGAGAACCTCGGCAGCCAGTACGTCTTCACGGCCTGGACGCGCATGCAGCGCTTCGACGACATCGACGAGGAGGCGATGCGCCGCTTCATCGACGCCTACGAGGGCATCGACCACCACCCGCGCTGAGGCGAGGCGGCGACCCCCGCTCGAGCCGAGGAGGGGCATCGGCCGCCCCCGCGCCGAGGCGGGGCCTCGACCCGACCCCGCCCGCACCGGCGAGCCGCTAGCATCGCGACGTGGCCACCTTCGCCGAGCTCGACGAGCTGGCGCGGTCGCTGCCCGGCGTCGAGGCGCGCCTGACGAGCGCGGGGCGTCCCGAGTACCGGGTGAGGGACAAGTCTTTCCTGCTGCTGAGGGAACCGCGTCCGGACGCCGTGGACGCCGAGACCGGCGAGCGCATGGACGACGTGCTGATGTTCCGCACGCCGGGCCTGGCCGTGAAGGACGACCTGCTCGCCGACCCCTCGCTCCCCCTCTTCACCACGCCGCACTTCCGCGGCTGGCCCGCGGTGCTGCTGCGCGCGCGCGACCTCCCCGGCGTGCCCCGCGATCGCCTGCGCGAGCTCGTGTTCCTCGCCTGGCGGGCGCAGGCGCCCAAGCGCCTCGTGCGCGAGGCGGAGGCCGCCGGCTGGCGCTGAGCCCGACCGCGCGTCCTCAGGCGTCCCCGACGTGCAGGCCGTTCAGGACCATCTGGACGGCCAGCATGATCAGGAGCATCCCCATCAGGCGCTCGACGGCCTGGAGGCCGCGCTCCTTCAGCAGCCGCAGCAGCAGCGGAGCCGCCAGCAGCACGGCGGCCGTGCCCAGCCACGCCAGCAGCAGCGCCAAGGTCAAGCGCCCCATGGCGGCGGGCTGGCTGCGCGCGAGGAGGATCACGAAGGCCATAGCCGAGGGGCCGGCGATCAACGGGATCGCCAGCGGCACGATGAACGGCTCGCCGCCCACCTGGTACCCCATCACGCCCTCGGCGCGCGGGAACACCATGCGCAGGCCGATCACGCCCAGCACGATGCCGCCGGCGATCGCGACGGACTCCTCCTCGAGGCCGAGGAAGGCGAGGATCGCCTGCCCGAAGTAGAGGAAGAAGAGGAGCACGAGGAGCGCGATGACGAGCTCGCGCAGGACGACCCGCCTGCGCCGCTCTTCGGGCACGTCCTTGAGCAGCGCGAGGGCGAGCGGCACGTTGCCGAACGGGTCCATGACGAACAGGAGCAGCACCGCCGGCTGCCACACGCCCTCCCAGAGGTCCATGGGGCGAGGATAGAGGCTAGCGTGGTGGCAGCACACGCTGCGCCACCGTCCGCATGGCGGGAGGGGACGCGGCACGCGGAGGGCGCGAGTGAGGCTTCTCGTCATCGGCGGCACCAGGTTCGTGGGCAAGCACATGGTCGAGGCCGCCGTGGCGCGCGGCCACGACGTCACGCTCTTCAACCGCGGCAACCGGCCCGCTCCCCGGGGCGTCTCCCGCGAGCTGCGCGGCGACAGGGACGAGGACCTCTCGGCTCTCGCCGAGGGCACGTGGGACGCCGTCCTCGACACCAGCGCCTACCTGCCGCGGCAGGTGCGGTCGCTCGTCGACGCGCTGGGCAGCCGCGTCGGCTTCTACGCGCTCGTCTCCACGGTCAGCGTCTACGCCGACCAGACCCTCCCGCACCTGGACGAGGACGCGGCCCTGGCCGAGGTCGACGACGAGGACGCCGAGGAGGTCACGAACCGCAACTACGGCGGGCTCAAGGCGCTGTGCGAGCGCACCCTGGCCGAGCGCTTCGAGGGCCCCACGCTCGTGATCAGGCCCGGCATCGTCGTGGGGCCCCACGACCCCACCGACCGCTTCACGTACTGGCCGGCGCGCTTCGCGCGCGGCGGCGACGTGCTCGTGCCCGACCGGAGGGACGCCCCCATGCAGTGGGTCGACGCGCGGGACCTCGCGGCGTGGACCCTCAAGGCGATCGAGGACGGGCTGACGGCCACGTACAACGTCGCCACCGAGCCGTGGCGCTTCACCCTCGGCGACCTGATCGACGCCTGCCTGGCCCACGCGCCCGCCCGCACGCGCGCCGTCCCGGTCGCGGAGGCGTGGCTGCTCGAGCAGGGGGTGCGGCCCTTCGTCGACGTCCCCCTGTGGCTGCCCGGCGAGATGGGGAACGTCTTCCTCATCGACTCGTCCCGCGCCCACGCCGCCGGCCTCGAGGACACGCCCGTCGCCCGGACGGTCGCCGACACGCTCGCGTGGTGGCGGGCGTCCGGCTCCCCGGCGCCGACGACGGGCATGGACGCGGCGCGCGAGGCGCGGCTGCTCGCGCGTTGGGCACGTGCCGTTGACGCCCCTCGCGACGCCTAGTTATCTTCGCTGGAACGAGGACAACCGGGAACGGCCCTGGCCATCGGCCCGAACGTCCTCGATTACCCGGACATCACAGGTCCAGAGGAGAAGCGAACGCATGAGACTACGTCCGCATAGGCTACTTCTATCCCTTGTCGCGGCCATCGCGCTCCCGCTCGCGAGCGCGCAGGTCCTGATCGTCGCCCAGGGCACCGACGCCGTCACGCTCGACCCCCATGCGGCGACCGACTCGCCCAGCGCCACGGTCACCAGCCACATCTTCGAGACGCTGTTCGAGCTCACCCCCGAGGGCGAGGTCGTCCCCGGCCTGGCCGAGAGCTACGAGCTCTCCGACGACGGCCTGACGCTCACCCTCAAGGTCCGCGAGGGCGTCACGTTCCACGACGGCACGCCCCTCACGGCGCACGAGGTGAAGGCCAGCCTCGACCGCTTCCTCGACCCCGAGAACGCGTTCACGTTCCTCTTCCTCCTCGAGCCGATCCAGGAGGTCGTCGTCGTCGACGACATGACCGTCGAGCTGCGCCTCGACGCGCCGTTCGCGCCGCTGATCGGGCACCTGACCCACAGCAGCACGGCGATCGTCCACGCCGGCGTCGCGGCCGAGCTCGGCGACGGCTTCGCCCGCAACCCGGTCGGCACCGGCCCCTTCCGCTTCGTCTCCTGGGAGCCGAACCAGGCGATCGAGCTGGCGCGCTACGACGGCTACTGGGGCGAGAAGCCCGGCGTCGAGGGCGTGCGCTTCCTCGCCGTGCCCGAGAACACCACCCGCATGGCGATGGTCGAGAGCGGCGCGGCCCACGTCGCGGTCCGCGTGCCGCCGCAGGACATCGCGCGCCTGGACTCGCTGTCGTTCATCGACGTGCACAACGTCTCGAGCGTGCGCACGATCTACATCTACTTCAACCACAACATCGAGCCGTTCACCGACGCGCGCGTCCGCCAGGCCGTCAACTACGCGGTCAACAACCAGGACATCGCCGACTTCGTGACCGGCGGAGCCGTGCGCCCGAGCGACGCCGCCATCGCCCCGGGCATCTTCGGCTACACGCCCGTGGGCAGCTACGACTACGACCCCGAGCGCGCCCGCGAGCTGCTCGCCGAGGCCGGCTACCCCGACGGCTTCAGCACGACGCTCTACAGCCCCAGCGGCCGCTACCTGCAGGACATCCAGATCGCCGAGGCGATCCAGAGCATGCTCGCCGAGGTCGGCATCCAGGCCGAGATCGAGACGCTCGAGTGGTCCGCCTACCTCAGCGCCACCAACCAGCCCGCCGAGAGCAACGTCGTCCCGATGGCGCTCCTCGGCTGGGGCACCGTGACCGGCGACGCCGACTACGGCCTGTTCCCGCTCTTCCACACCAGCGAGCACGTGCCGGCCGGCTCGAACCGCGCCTTCTACAGCAACCCCGAGGTCGACGCGCTCCTCGACGAGGCCCGCACGACGACCGACGGCGCCGCCCGCGAGGGCCTCTACCGGCAGGCGCTGCAGATCATCCACGAGGACGCCCCGTGGCTGTTCCTCCACAGCGAGACGCAGCTCGTGGCCGTGAACACGGCCGTCGAGGGCCTGGTCATCCACCCGACCGAGCGCGTCCTGGCGCACAACGCCAGCATCAGGTAAGCGCTTCTCGAGAACCTCATGCCCGTGGCCGCTATCGCGCGGCCACGGGCGCTATCTGACCCGTGATGACGTCACCTATCTTCACCACCGCCGCGGCGCCGCCGCGCCGCGCCCGCCGTCGGTCGGCCCGCGCCTAGGCCGTGCTCGCCTACCTCCTCAGGCGCGTGCTCAGCGCCCTGCCCGCCGTGCTCGGCGTCATCGTCATCGTCTTCGCGATGGTGCGCCTCGCCCCCGGCGACCCGGCGCTGCTGCTGGCCGGCGAGTTCGCCGACGCCGCCACCGTCGAGCGCATCCGCGCGCGGTTCGGCCTCGACAGGCCGCCCCTGGAGCAGTTCTGGATCTTCCTCACGGGCGTGGCCGGCGGCGACCTGGGGACGTCGGTGCGCACCACGAGGCCCGTGGTCGACGACCTGGCGCGCTTCTTCCCCGCGACCCTGGAGCTCGCGTTCGCGGCGATCGTCGTCGCGGCGGTGCTCGGCGTCGCGGCCGGCGTGCTCAGCGCCGTCTACCGCAACACCTGGATCGACGCCACCGTCACGTTCCTCTCGCTGCTCGGCGTCTCGATGCCCGTCTTCTGGTTCGGGCTGCTGGCGATCCTGTTCTTCTCGGTGAACCTCGGTTGGTTCCCCGTGGCGGGGCGCGGCGGCCTCGCCCACCTCGTGCTGCCCGCGGTGACGCTCAGCACGTCGTCGCTGGCGATCATCGCGCGCATGACGCGCTCCTCGCTGCTCGAGACCTTCGGCCAGGACTACGTGCGCACCGCCAGCGCCAAGGGCCTCAACGACCGCGCCGTCGTGCTCAAGCACGCGCTCAAGAACGCGCTGATCCCCGTCGTGACGATCGGCGGCCTGCAGTTCGGCCAGCTGCTAGCCGGCGCCGTGCTCACCGAGACCGTCTTCACGTGGCCCGGCATCGGCCGCCTGCTCGTCGACTCGATCCTCACACGCGACTACCCGGTCGTGCAGGGGGCCGTCCTGCTCATCGCCATCAGCTTCATCGTCGTGAACATCGTCGTCGACCTCCTCTACGCCGTCATCGACCCGAGGATCCGCTATGACTGACGACCGGCACGGACACGAGGCCGGCGCCGTCGCGGGGCCCGCCGTGGACCCGGCGCAGCGCCCGCCCTCCGACCCGCGGGGCGTCGACCCCGCCCCGCGCCGCCGCCGCGGCCCGAAGTGGTTCCGGCGCGTGTCGCGGAGCCCGCTGGCGGTCCTCGGCTTCGCGATCATCGGCATGTTCCTGCTCGTCGTCGCGTTCGCGCCGTTCATCGCGCCCTACCCGCCGGCGCAGCAGAACCTCCGCACCACCTACCTGCCGCCGGGCACCGGCGTGAAGCTGCGCGGCCCCGAGGGCCAGCTCGGCCTGTGGGTCTCGCCGGCCACGCGCACGCCGGTCGGAGGGGTCACCGTCGACGAGAGCGTCGCCTACCCCGTGAGGCTGTTCGTGCGCGGCGACCGCTACGAGTGGCTCGGCGGCCTCGTCAGGTCCGACCTCAAGCTCTTCGGGGTCGACGGGCCGGTCCGCTTCTACCTCCTGGGCACCGACGAGCAGGGGCGCGACCTCTTCTCCCGCCTCGTGCACGGCGCCTGGATCTCGCTGTTCATCGGCCTGATCGCGGTCGCGATCGGCGTGGTCGTGGGCGTGCCGCTCGGCGCCGTCTCGGCCTTCCTGGGCGGCGCGTGGGACCTCGTCGTGCAGCGGGTCGTCGACGTGCTGCTCGCGTTCCCCGGCATCCTGCTCGCGATCGTCCTCGTGGCGACGTTCGGCACCGGCCTGACGAACGTGATGATCGCCGTCGGCATCGCGTCGATCCCCGTCTACGCCCGCCTGGCGCGCGGCAGCGTGCTGTCGGTGAAGCAGCGCGAGTTCGTCGAGGCGGCCGGCGCGCTCGGCCGCGCGCGCCTCTCGACCCTGGCCAGGCACGTGCTCCCCAACTCGCTGGCTCCCATCATCGTGCAGTCGTCCCTGCAGATGGCCGTGGCGATCCTCTTCGCGGCCGGCCTCGGCTTCCTGGGGCTGGGCGCGCGTCCGCCGCAGCCTGAGTGGGGCCTGATGCTGGCGCGCGGCCGCGAGTACCTGGCGGTGGCGCCGCACGTCGCGACGTTCCCCGGGCTGGCGATCGTCCTCGTCGTGCTCGGGTTCAACCTCGTCGGCGACGCCCTGCGTGACGCCCTCGACCCGCGGGGGTAGGCGCGGCGCGGCCGACTTGCGCCAGACTCGAGGGTCGGAGGGATGACGTGATCCGACTTCGCGTTCCGACCTCTAACGCGCGCTCTCTCGCCCTCCTCCTGGCCGCGTGCTCCCAGCCGGACGCCGACCTCACGCCCCCGGACCCGACGGACCTCCACGTCGTCAGCTCGGGCCGCACGCTCGCGCTGATAGGGCTCCTCGACGACGAGATCGCGCACGTCGACAGCGCCGAGGTGCCGGGCGACGGGCTGCATCCGACCACAAGGTGTTCGGCTCCGTGATGCACCCGAGCGAGTCATGGCTGTACGTGACGTCATTCGACTTCTACGCGCGGGGCAACGCGCGCATCGACCGCTTCGCCGTCGCGGAGGACGGGTCGCTCGCGTTCATCACGGAGGGCGGGAACAGGGGCGCCCACGGCCTCGCGATCGGCCCGACCGGCACGTACGTCTAGAGCGGCACGCACGTGTTCGACGTCAGTGGTGACGCCGTGACGACGCTGCATTCGGGGACCAGCGGGAACAGCACGGTCCTGGTGGACTTAGACGGCACGCCCGGGCTGATCACGACGCTGTACGGGGAGTCCGTGGCCGTGTACGAGCTGACCGCCCCCGACGCTCCCGTGGAGGTGGTCAGCCAGTACGTGGACAGCGATAGCGCCCGGGAGGTCGTGTTCGACGCCTCCCTCGAGCGCTTCTACACCGTCGGCCGGAACCGGGTGGTGTCGCTCGCCTTCGACGGCGCCGGCTACACGACGCTGGACGCGTACGAGCGGCGCCTGGGCACCCGCCAGTACCGCGACGTGGCGCTGGCCGGCGCCGAGGACCGGCTGCTCGCCGCCTGGTGGGACGAGAGCGGCGGCAGCGGCGTCGAGCTGTTCGCGGTCGCGGAAGACGGCGCCCTCACGCTGCCCGACGGCCGCGAGTTCGACGACGGGTTCGGCCACGTCGTCGTCAAGGTCCCCTAGAGCGAGCCCACCGCGAACCCCGTCCGCGGGGCGGCCGAGGCGTGACGGCCGCCCCGCGACCGTCTGCAGCGTTGCCTGGCCCGCTCCCGCGGCCCCCGGGCGTCGTGACGCTCCCTGCCTGGCGTCAGCCTCCGCCGCCCTGGAAGCGCGTGACGCCACGGCACACGACCTCGAGGCTGAGCCCGACGCCGGTCGCGGTCCTGGCCTCGACCGTCAGCGTGGCGGTGTCTCCCTCGTCTGTCACCTGCGTGTGGACCGTGCCCTCGCCCTCGGACTCCCAGACGATGTAGCCCTCGCCGTCCTCCATGAGGTCGCCGAAGCCGACGACGAGGTCGGGGGTGTCGACCTCCTCGGCGCCTTCGTCGCGGTGGGCCGCCTGCACGCTGCTCGGCCACGCGCTCTCGTCGTCGGCGAAGTACTGCGCGCTGAACCACCCCGGCCCCGGCAGGCCGAAGCCGCACATGAAGATCGTGACGTCGGACAGCACGTACTCGCCCTCGTGCTCGCCGCCGGTGACGACGAGCCGGATGTCCCCCGGCGAGCCCATCTGCGCGGTCGCGAGCGGGAGGAGGGCGGCCAGCGCCGCGGCGCCGAGAGCGAGCGGGAGGGCGAAGGGGCGCCGGGCGCGCGTAGGCCCGGGCGTCGACATGGCGTGAAGATAGACCCGCTCTGCCCGCGGGGAAAGTGACCCGCGGCAACGATGTGGGGCGCGTGCTAGCACGCGCCGCCCGTCTGGCCCCGCGCCACGCGGGCGGGCGCCGGCGACACGCTCCGCGCGCGGACGCTCGCGGCGCTCGTTCGGGCGCCGGGCCGGCCGCCCGCCCGGCTCGGCCCCTAGCAGGCTCGGCCCCTCACTGGCTCGGCAGGTCGAGGCCCCTCACAGGCTCGGCAGGTCGAGGCCCCTCTCGCGCGCGACCGCCTTGGCGCGCTCGTAGCCCGCGTCGGCGTGGCGCATCACGCCGGTGCCGGGGTCGTTGAGGAGCACGCGCTCCAGGCGCTCGGCGGCGTCGTCGGAGCCGTCGGCGACCGTGACCTGGCCGGCGTGCAGCGAGTACCCCATCCCCACCCCGCCGCCGTGGTGGAAGCTCACCCAGGCTGCCCCCGAGACGGCGTTGAGCGCGAAGTTCAGCAGCGGCCAGTCGGCGACGGCGTCCGTGCCGTCGAGCATGGCCTCGGTCTCGCGGTATGGGGAGGCGACGGAGCCGGCATCGAGGTGGTCGCGGCCGATCACGATGGGGGCCTTCACCTCGCCCGTGCGCACCAGCTCGTTGAAGAGCAGCCCCGCCCTGTCGCGCTCGCGGTAGCCGAGCCAGCAGATGCGCGCCGGCAGGCCCTGGAACGCGAACGTCCTCACGCCCTCGGTCAGCCAGCGCCGGAGGTGCGCGTCGTCGGGGAACAGCTCGAGGAGCGCCCTGTCGGTGCGCCAGATGTCCTCGGGGTCGCCCGAGAGCGCCACCCAGCGGAACGGCCCGCGGCCCTCGCAGAACTGGTCGCGTATGAAGGCGGGCACGAAGCCGGGGTAGGCGAAGGCGTCCTCGAAGCCGCCTTCCCGTGCGAAGGCGCGCAGGTTGTTGCCGTAATCGAAGGCCACGGCGCCGCGGCGCTGCAGGGTCACGATCGCGCGGCAGTGCTCGGCCATCGCGTCCAGCACCCTGGCGCGGTACGCCGCGGGGTCGGCGGCGCGCGCCGCGGCGGGGTCCTCGTCGGGCGCCGCGGGCGGCACGTAGCCGTAGAGCGGGTCGTGGGCGCTGGTCTGGTCGGTGACGAGGTCGGGCGTGAACCCGCGCCTGACCATCTCGGGCAGGACATCGGCGGCGTTGCCCAGGAGGCCGATCGACAGCGCGCGCCGCTCGGCCTTGGCGCGCTCGGCCTGCGCCAAGGCGTCGTCGAGGTCCGACGTCCACGTGTCGAGGTAGCGCGTGGCGATGCGCCTCTCGATGCGCTCCCTGTCGACCTCGACGGCGACGATCACGCCGCCGTTGAGGGTCACGGCGAGGGGTTGCGCCCCGCCCATCCCGCCCAGTCCGGCCGTGACCGTGACCGTGCCGGCCAGCGTGCCGCTGAAGTGCCGGCGCGCGGCGGAGGCGAACGTCTCGTAGGTGCCCTGGAGGATGCCCTGGGTGCCGATGTAGATCCAGCTCCCGGCGGTCATCTGGCCGTACATCATCAGCCCGGCGCGGTCGAGCTCGTCGAAGTGCTCCCACGTCGCCCACCGGGGCACGAGGTTGCTGTTGGCGATGATCACGCGCGGGGACTGGGGGAACGTGCGGAACACGCCCACGGGCCGGCCCGACTGCACGAGCAGGGTCTCGTCGTCCTCGAGCCTGTCGAGGGTGGCGACGATGCGCCGGAAGTCCTCCCACGAGCGCGCCGCCTTGCCGCGGCCGCCGTAGACGATCAGCTCCTCTGGCCTCTCGGCCACCTCGGGGTCGAGGTTGTTCATCAGCATCCGCTTGGCGGCCTCCTGGATCCAGCCCTTGGCCGTCCTGGTGGCCCCGCGCGGCGCCCTCACGGGTGCGTACCGGGTCATGCGCGTCTCCTCATGCGTGTCTCCTCGTGCGAGTCTCCTCGTGCGCGCTTCCTCGTGCGAGTCTCCTCGTGCGGGACGACGGGCTGCGGGGCCGCGCCCCTGGACCTGTAGGCGCCTCGCATCATCCCGCAGGCCGAGCCCCGCCTCCAGCCCGCCGCGGGCGCGAGGGGACCACGCGGGGCGGGACGCGGCGGGTCCGCGCGCCTCGTGCCGGGTGCGCCCGCTCGCGTCGCGCCGGGCGCCGTGCGGCGACGACGCGCGCGCCTCCTCCGGTCCTCCTCGTCCCTACCGGGAACGTTTCCCGCCGGAGGCCGGGAACGCCGCCTCTAGCGACCCGTTCTCGCCGGCCTTAGCTTCGGCCTCGTCAGCGGCGGAGGCCGCGGGAGGGAGCGAGCATGGCACCGACCACGAGCCGTACGGGAGCAGGGAGACGGGGACGCCCGCGCGCCTGGCTGGCGGCGGCGCTGGTCGTCGGCGGCCTCGCAGCGCCGGGGACGCTCGCGCTGGGTGGCGCCGGCTCCGCGCAGCCCAGCGACCCGGCCGCCGCCCACGAGGCCGCCGCCAACGAGGCCACCGCCAGCGAGGCCGCCGCCGATGAGGCCGCGATCGTGGCGGCCCAACGCGAGTACCAGGAGGCGCGCGCTGCGGCCTGG
>DATGNP010000032.1:0-5777 GCA_035306665.1 Trueperaceae bacterium | reverse complement strand
CGCCGCTGGCCCTCGGCGTAGATGGTGTCGAAGGCGAGGGTCGACTTACCCGACCCCGAGACCCCCGTGAAGACGATGAACTTGTTGCGCGGGAGCGTGATCGTGACGTCTCTGAGGTTGTGCTCGCGCGCCCCGCGAACTGTCAGGTCCTGCAACGCTCCTCCTAGCGGCCCCTCGGGACCGGGTCGGGCAAGTGGGACGAATGCTGCCAGGGCGGCCGCGGGACTCCACCCGGGGCGCTCGCGCGCCGGTGCTGCTGTGGCGCTACCGAGGCAACGTGCCAGTCTAACAGAGCACCAGTAGGCACTGGTAAGCTGACTCCTACTGCCCGGGTTGGACCGGGGGCGCCGGCCGCGAGGTGCCGGCGCCGGAACCGAGCGGAGGGCCGGATGTACACCGCCAGCGTCACGCGCGACCCGACCGCGGGGACCGCGCCCAACGAGCGCGCGCTCAGCCTCTTCGGGATCGTCTTCGGCGTCCTGGGGGGCGGCGCGATCTTCTTCTTCTGGACCATGGGGCGCATCCTGCTCCACACCGGCAACGGCGGCATCATCACGCAGCTGTGGCCGCAGGGCGGGCTGTGGATGCACCTCTTCAACGCCTACCCGTTCGTCATGGTCGCCTGCTTCCTCGTCGCCGCCGTCCTCTACTGGGGCCTGGGGCGCTACAAGGAGGCCGCGGGGGTAGCGGGCCTGCCCGTCGTGGGGGCCGTTGTCTACTACCTCGCGCTCGTCACGTTCGGCTGAGGGGTCGCCAGTGAGGCTCACGTACCTAGGCCACTCGGCGGTCCAGCTGGAGACGTCTGGCGGGACGGTCCTCATCGACCCGTTCCTCACCGGCAACCCGCGCGCCGGCGCCAGCGCCGACGCGGTCGCGGCCGACCTGATCGTCCTGACGCACGCCCACGGCGACCACTGGGGGGACACCGAGGCGATCGCCAAGCGCACGGGCGCCACTGTCGTGGGCAGCGCCGAGCTCGCCGGCTACGCCTCCGGCTTGGGCCTGAAGGCCCACGGCATGAACGTGGGCGGCAAGCACGAGTTCCCGCAGGGCACGGTGCGGTACACGCCGGCGCTGCACTCGAACTCGCTGCCCGACGGCACCTACGCCGGCATGCCGATGGGCGTCGTGCTCGAGGCCGACGGCGTGCGCGTCTACCACGCCGGCGACACCGCCTTCTTCTCCGACATGGCGCGCATCGGGGCGCTGGGCATCGACCTCGCGCTGCTGCCGATCGGCGACAACTACACGATGGGTCCCGAGGACGCCGTCGACGCGGCCAGGCTCATCGCGCCCAAGGTCGTCGTGCCGATCCACTACAAGACGTTCCCGGTGCTCCTCCAGGACGCCTCGGACTTCAAGGCGTCGGTCGAGAGCCGCACCGGGGCGACGTGCCTGCTGCTCGAGCCGGGCGAGAGCGTGGACGTGCGTCCCTGAGACTCGCGGGGGCGTACTAGACTGTGCGCAGCGTCCCAACGGGGGCATCGCGGCGACCTCGCGGGTAGGGCGGGGCCGCGCGCGGTTGGCGGGAGGGCCATTGCGTTCGGGTTCTGAGGCTCCGGCGTTCGTGCCGGCCGGCTACACCATCGAGCACAGGCTGGGCTCCGGGCAGACGTCTCACGTCTACATGGCGAAGCACCGCGTGTTCGGCGACGTGGCCCTGAAGCTGCCGCGGCCCGAGCTCCGCGACAAGCCGGTGCTGCGGCGGATGTTCGAGAACGAGGTGTCGATCACCGTCAAGCTCGCCCACCCGATGATCGTCGCCGCCTACGACGGCTACCCGACCGGCGAGGGCGCGTTCCTGGCGCTCGAGTACTGCGAGGGCGGGACCCTCGACCTCCTCCTCTTGGAGAAGGGCAAGCTGCCGCTCGAGCAGGCTTTCAGGCTGGTGCTCGACGTCGCGCAGGGCCTGGCCCACACCCACGAGCACTCGGTCCTCCACCGCGACGTCAAGCCGGCGAACGTCTTCCTCACGCGCGAGGGCCGCGCCAAGCTCGGCGACTTCGGCACCGGCGTCTTCATGAGCGAGGACAGCGACGAGCGTGTCGGGACGGCGTTCTACATGGCGCCGGAGGTCTTCGAGGGGAAGGCCGCCGGCGTGCGCTCCGACATCTACAGCCTCGGCATCCTGGCGTACGAGGTCGTCGCGGGCGTGAGACCGTTCGTGGCCGACAGCTACGAGGCCCTCATGGTCGCCCACCACACCGGCGTCCCCAGGGACCTGCTGGCGCACCGCCCCGACCTCGACCCTCGCGTCAAGCGCGTCGTGTCGAAGGCCATGGCGCGCGACCCCGAGAAGCGCTACGCCTCGGCGCGCGAGTTCGTCGAGGCGTGGTCGGGCGTCGTCGGCATCCCCGTCGAGACCAGGGACACCTCGGAGCGCCCCACCACCGGCCGCGCCAGCCGGTTGGCGCGCGAGGAGGAGGCGGCGGGAGCGCCCCGCGACACCGCGGTCGGGGCGCGCGACCCTCGCGCCGATCGCGAGGAGCGGCGCGGGCCCAGGCGCGGCGGTCTCCTCGGCTGGCTGCGGCGCAACCGCGACTAGCGCGTCGCCGCGTTAGTCTGCCGCTGGCCCGCTATCTCCTACCTTCACGCTCGGGTATCCGGGCGGGCTATAGTGAAATCGGAACGAGTCCTAGTTACGGCCGAACGCGGCCGCGGACCGACAAGACCCCCAGGCGAGGTGTGACCAGATGAACGACAAGACGCTGGAGATCCGTGACCTGCGTGCCCGCATCGTCGACGGCGACGAGATCCTCAAGGGCGTGGACCTCGTCGTCCCGCGCGGCGAGGTGCACGCGCTCATGGGCCCTAACGGCTCGGGCAAGTCGACGCTCGCGAAGATCATCGCCGGCGACCCCCAGTACGAGGTGACGGGCGGCGACATCCTCCTCGAAGGCGAGTCGATCCTCGAGATGGAGCCCGACGAGCGGGCCCGCGCCGGGCTCTACCTCGCCTTCCAGTACCCGGTGGAGGTCCCCGGCGTCTCGATCGCGAACTTCCTGCGCCTGGCCCTCAACGCCCGTCGCCCCGAGGGCGACGAGATCGGCGTCATGGAGTTCTACGAGAAGCTCCAGAAGGCCGTGAAGGAGCTGAACTGGGACGAGTCGATCCTCGAGCGCAACCTGCACGAGGGCTTCTCCGGCGGCGAGAAGAAGCGCTCCGAGATCCTCCAGCTCCTCGTGCTCGAGCCCCGCTACGCGATCCTCGACGAGACCGACTCAGGCCTCGACGTCGACGCGCTGAAGGTCGTCTCGCAGGGCGTCAACGCGGCGCGCGGCCCCGACTTCGGCTGCCTCGTCATCACCCACTACCAGCGCCTGCTGAACTACATCGTGCCCGACAAGGTGCACGTGATGGTCGCCGGCCGCGTCATCACCACCGGGCCGAAGGAGCTCGCGATGGAGCTCGACCAGAAGGGCTACGAGTGGGTCCGCGAGACGTACCAGCCGGCGGCGGCCCAGTGAGACACGTTCCGTCCGCGCCACGCGCGCGCGTAAGCCCTGGAGGGCAGCATGTCTGAGCTCAACTCGGTGCACCCCGACGCGGCCAAGCTCGAGGGGATGCAGCACACGAAGCAGTACGACTTCCGCCTGCCGGAGGACTACTACTACAAGTCCGGCAAGGGCCTGACCAAGGAGGTCGTCGAGAAGATCAGCTACATGAAGGGCGAGCCGGACTGGATGCTGAGGTTCCGGCTGCGCGCCCTCGAGATCGCCGAGAAGAAGGGCCGCCCCAAGTGGGGCCCCGACCTCAGCGGCCTCGACTTCGACGACATCTACTTCTACGTCCGTCCCAACGAGAAGCAGGGGACCGTCGACTCCTGGGACGACATCCCCGAGGACCTGAAGCGGACGTACGAGCGCCTCGGCGTGCCAGAGGCCGAGCGGCGCGCCCTGGCCGGCGTCGGCGCCCAGTTCGAGTCCGAGATGGTCTACCACAAGCTCAAGGAGGAGTGGGAGAAGCTCGGGGTCATCTTCCTCGACACCGACACCGGCCTCAAGGAGCACCCCGAGCTCTTCAAGGAGTACGTCGCCACCGTCGTGCCGCCCGAGGACAACTACTTCGCCGCCGTGAACTCGGCGGTGTGGTCGGGCGGGTCGTTCGTCTACGTCCCCGAGGGCGTCGAGGTGGCCGTGCCGCTGCAGGCCTACTTCCTCCTCAACGCCCAGAACATCGGCCAGTTCGAGCGCACGCTGATCATCGGCGCGCCCGGCTCTAAGTTCCACTACATCGAGGGCTGCACCGCCCCGGCGTACACGAGCAACTCGTTCCACTCCGGCGTGATCGAGATCATCGCGCAGGAGGGCGCCGACGTCAGGTACTCGACGATCCAGAACTGGTCGCACAACGTCTACAACCTCGTCACCCAGCGCGCGCTCGTCTACAAGGACGCCTCGATGGGCTGGCTCGACGGGAACCTCGGCTCGAAGACGACGATGAAGTACCCGAGCTGCTACCTCCTCGAGGAGGGCGCGCACGGCGAGGTGCTCTCGATCGCCTTCGCGACCGACGGCCAGCACCAGGACGCCGGCTCGAAGATGATCCACGCCGCGCCGCACACGACCTCGTCGGTCGTGAGCAAGTCGATCTCGAAGGGCACGGGCCGCTCGAGCTACCGCGGCCTCGTCCAGATCCACGAGGGCGCCACGTACGCCCGGTCGAACGTCGAGTGCGACGCGCTGCTGCTGGACGAGCAGGCCAGGACCGACACCTACCCCTACATCGAGATCAACGAGAAGACCGCCCACGTCGGCCACGAGGCGACGGTCTCGAAGCTCGACGAGGAGCAGATCTTCTACCTGCAGACGCGCGGCCTGAAGGAGGACGAGGCGATGGCGCTCATCGTCCGCGGCTTCCTCGACCCGGTCGCGAAGGAGCTCCCGCTCGAGTACGCGGTCGAGCTCAACCGGCTCATCGAGCTCGAGATGGAAGGGAGCGTCGGCTGAGTGCGGGCACCACACTGCCAGTTCGATGGATCGACCCCGTTCTCTTCGGAAGGGAGCGTCGGCTGAGGTGGCGGAGCTGACCGACAACGCGGTGGTCGCCGCGCCCGCCGTCGATGCGCTCGTGACCGCCAGGGGCGAGCCCGCCTGGCTCGCCGACGAGCGCCGCGCGGCGCTGCGCACGTTCGAGGCCACGAAGTGGCCGGGCCCCCGCGACGAGCTGTGGCGCTACACGCAGCTGGAGCGCTTCTCCGTCGCCGGCCTCGACCTCGTGCCCGGCCCTCGTGACAGGGACGTCTCCGAGCGCATCCGCATGCGCATCAAGGACTCCGACGCCGAGGGCATCATGGTCGTGAAGAACGGCGAGCCCGTGCTGCGCGAGGCGCGCGTCCGCGAGGCCGGCGTGATCTTCACCGACATGGCCACGGCCCTGCGCGAGCACGAGGACCTCGTGCGCCAGCACCTGTACACGGCCGTCAACGCGCCCATGACGAAGTTCACGGCGCTCAACTCGGCGCTGTGGACCGGCGGCACGTTCGTCTACGTGCCCAAGGACGTCGAGGTCGAGCTGCCCCTAGGCACGTTCACGACCGCCGACAGGGGCGGGCTCGGCGCCGGCCGCACGCTCATCGTCGTCGACGTCAACGCCAAGGCGACGTTCATCGACGAGTTCACCTCCGACCCGCTGCCCGGCCGCCTGTTCCACGACCACGCCACCGAGATCGTCCTCAAGGACGGCGCCAAGCTGCGCTACGTCAGCCTCCAGAACTGGAGCCGCGAGGTCGCGCACGTGCACAAGCAGCGCGCGTTCGTGGGCCGCGACGCCCGCCT
>DATGNP010000031.1:0-7521 GCA_035306665.1 Trueperaceae bacterium | reverse complement strand
CCGGCCCCGTCAACCGGGCCAGTACGAGCGTCAGCACGGGCCGGCCGGCGACGACGTCTAGGCCAGAGGTGCCGTCGAGCAGGGTGTGCGCCGGTGCCGGGGACGGCTCGGGCACCGGGGGTAGATAGAGCGGTCTACATGCCACGAGCGTCGCGGCGAGCGCGAGCGCCAGCGCGGAGGCCGCCCAGCGCCGCATCAGGTCCCCTCGAGCAGGAGCAGCGCGGCGGCGATCGCCACGGGCGCCGTGTCGGCGCGCAGCACGCGCGGGCCGAGCCGGACCGCCCTGGCCCCGGCCGCGCGCAGCGTCTCGACCTCGGCCTCCGTGAGGCCGCCCTCCGGGCCGGTCACGACTGTGACCGCCGGCCCCGCGAGCAGCCCCTCCAGCTCGTCGGCCAGGCCCGACTCGGCGGCCGGGTCACCGACGACGACGGCTCCCTCCGCCGCGAGCCGCGCGAACGGGACCGGCTCCTCGACCTCGGGCACCACCGACCTGCCGCTCTGCCTGGCAGCCTCCTGGGCCACGCGCCTGAGCCGCCCGAGCTTCACGGCCGAGAGCTCCCGCGCCTCGCAGTTCGTGCTCACGAAAAGACGGAAGCGGGCCACGCCCAGCTCCGTGGCGGGCCGGACGACGTCGACGAGCTTGTCGCCCTTGAGGAGCGCCACCGCCAGGGTCACGCGCAGCCGCGGCTCGGCGGTGGAGTCACGCGGCTCGCCCAGCTCGAGCGTGACCGCGTCCCTGTCGACGGCGGCGATCCTCCCGCGCGCGTAGCGGCCCTGGCCGTCGAACGCCTCCACCTCGGCGCCGACGCGCAGCCTCAGCACGTCGCGCAGGTGATGCGCCTCCGGCCCCCTGACGGCGACCGTGGGGGCCAGCGCCTCGACGAGGACGCGGTCGACGCGCTCCACGCGGGCGCCAGACGTCGACCAGGCGCGCTGCACGTCCTGCGCGCGGCGCGCGGTCACGCCATGACCTCGCGGTCGACCCGACTCAGCGCGAGCAGAGCCCACTCCCCGGCGGTGCGCCGGTCGGCCACCGCCAGGCCCGCTCGCTGGGCCGCCGCCACGACCTGCCCCTCGAGCCGCGTGAGGACGCCGGTGAGGAGGGCCACGCCGCCCGCCGGCAGCAGCTCGGCGTAGGCGGGCATCAGTGTCACGTGCAGCTCGGCGTAGAGGTTCGCCACGACCACGTCGCAGCGGCCGGGCAGCCCGAGGGCGGGCTGGAACGTGCCCGCGTCGCCGAGGCCGTCGCTGGCCTCCGGGTTCGCGACGGCGCCGCCGCCCGGCACGTGGAGGGTGCCGACGGCGAACCGGGCGCGGGAGCGGTTGCGGCGCGCGTTCTCGCGCGCGACGGCCACGGCCGCGGGGTCGACGTCGACGCCGTAGGCGGCCTCGGCGCCGAGCACGTCGGCGGCGATCGCCAGCAGCCCCGAGCCGCTGCCCACGTCGAGCACCGTGCGGCCGGCGAGGTCGAGGCGTCCGAGGGCCTCGAGCGCCAGCCGGGTCGTCTCGTGGTGCCCGGTGCCGAAGGCCGAGCCCGGGTCGAGCCACACGACGGCCTCGCCGTCGGCGAGCTCCACGGTGCGGTGGCTGGGCGCGACCCACAGGGGCCCGGCGCGCACGGGCTCGAGGCCGGCGCGGTAGTCGGCCAGGTAGTCGAAGTCGGCCAGGTCGTCCCAGGTGCCCACGAGGCCCAGCTCGACCACCTCGTCGAAGTAGGCGATCAGCTCGGTGCCGCCGTCGGCCAGCTCGACCTCCTGCAGCCCGCGGCAGCCCAGCTCCCACAGCCTGGCGGCCTCGGGCGACTCGCCGGTCACCCCCGCCACGCGGAACACCTTCACTCGGAGGGCGGGGCGGCCCGGCCCCTGGCCGGTCGTGACGCGGCGCTCGCGACGGCGGCGTCGCGGGTGACGATCTCGAACCCGAGGCGCGTGCCCTCGCGCAGGAAGAACTCGATGTCGGCGGTGCGCGTGCGCCCGCCGAGGCTGCGCCTCGCGTACTCCTTGGTGGCGGCGAGGATCATCGTCTCCGCCAGGCAGGCGGGTACCAGGCCGTCGCCGAAGCGCAGGTCGATCGCCGACCGCATGCTCCCCGGCGGCCTCACGACGCCGCCGGGCACGACCTCGACGCCGGGCACCTCCCTGACGCTGGGGTGGACGTCCGCCGGCCGCCCCAGGTCGTAGACCCAGGCGCCGGGCTTGACGTGCTGCGGGTAGAGCACGGGGCCGGGGTCGGAGGTCGCGGTGAACACGATGTCGGCGGTGGCGACCTCCTGCAGGTCGGTGGTGGGCACGAACTCGGTCTTCGGGTACTTCGCCCGCAGCGTCGCGGCGCTGCGCTGCAGGCGCGCCCGGTCACGGCCCACGAGCACGACCCTGCCGACCTCGGGGGCGATCATGCGCGCGACGCCGAACGCCACCACGCCGTTCGCACCGACCACAGCGGCCGTGGCCCGCTCGAGGCGGACGCCCTGCGCCGCGAAGCGCTTGAGCAGGCTCGGCACCGCCGCCCTCACCGTCGCCGCCGTGTACGCGCCGCCGTTCGTCACGACGATCTCGGGCACCGCCTCCTGGACGGCGCGGCCCTTGTCGCCGATCGTCGACCAGAACGCGCCCAGACCCACGACCTCGGCGCCGAGCTCGTGGGCGAACCGGGCGCCCTGGACCGCCAGACGCAGGGCGTCGTCCGGGTGGGAGCGGAACTGGTCGGGGAGCAGCGGCGTGCCGATCAGGAGGACGCGGAGCTGCCTGCCGTCGGGGGTCACGACGCCGTCGATCACGCCGGTGAGCTGCGGCCGCACCTGCAGGAACAGCCGCTTCACCCACTCCACCGGCAGTAGCCCGGGCTTGACGGTGCGCTCGAGGACGTGCCGGAACCAGCGCAGCGACGCCGGCTGCCACACGTCCTCGATGCTCAGCGGGTGGATCATGAACGCGGCCAGCGCCGAGCCGTCCATCCCGCGCACCGGCGCGGGGTCGCCCAGGCGCGGCTCGGTCCCGTCGCGGATGCGCGAGAGCGACGCCTTGTGGCGCCAGCCGACCGCCGCGGCCGTGAGCGCGGCCGCGAACGGCACCTCCCAGGCGACGGCGCCGGTCCAGCCGCCGACGAGGCCCGCCAGGCCGAACCCGATGGTCCCCCACACCGTCGCCAGGGCCACGTAGCCGGTCCAGGCCAGCACGGCGGCCCACGCCACGACCGGTACGGCGACGAGCCACAGCGGCGCCACCCCGAAGGCGTATAGACCGGCCAGTCCACCCAGCACCACCGCGTTGCCGCGCCCGCGCGGCGCCACCGCGATGCCCGGCAGCGGCAGCGGGGCGAGGTGCCCGACGACGACGCCGAGCAGCCCGGCGGAGGCGAGCGCGGCCACGAGACCCTGCGCCGCCGCCGCGGCGCCGAGCAGGCCGCCGGGAGCGAAGCCCGGCAAGGGGGCGACGCCGCCGGCCACGGCCAGGCTCGCCGCCAGCCACCCGCCGGCCACGCCGGCGGTGAGCCCGACGATGCCCTTCACGAGGTCGAGCCCGAAGGCCCCGAGGGCGACGCCGCCGCCCACCAGCCGCGCGACGTTCTCGACGCCCAGCAGGTGCGGGTTGACCTCGCGCGGCGCCCAGCCGGACATGCGCTCGACGAGGCGCGCCCCGACGGGCAGGGACCCCACGAGGAACGCCGTCAGGAACGCGATACCCGCGGCTAGGACGACTTCCATGGAGGGTCATTCTACGACCCGGCCCGGTGGTACCATGCCGGACGTGGACAGCCGGACGCCCCCTCACAGCCTCGAAGCCGAGATGAGCGTCCTGGGGAGCATCCTGCTAGACAACGAGGTCTACGCCTCGCTGGAGGGCGTCCTCACCGAGCAGCACTTCTACAAGGAGGCGCACCGCAAGGTGTTCAGGGCCATGGAGCGCCTCCACCGCCGCGGCGAGCCCGTCGACCTCGTCACCCTCACCGAGGAGCTGCGCTCGACGGGCGAGCTCGAGAGCGTCGGCAGCATCAACTACCTCATCGGCCTCGCCGACGGCGTGCCCACGGCCGCGTTCGCAGACAGCTACGCCCGCATCGTCATGGAGAAGGCCACGCTGCGCGAGCTGATCTCGGCCAGCGGACGCATCATGCAGGCGGCGTTCGACCAGGCCGTCCCCGTCGAGGAGGTCCTCGACGAGGCCGAGAAGCGCATCTTCGAGCTGACCACCAAGAAGCGCCGCGTGAGCTTCGAGAACATGCACTCGCTGGTCTCCGCCACGTTCCAGGAGATCAACGAGCGCTTCGCGAACCCGACGCCCGTCTCGGGGCTGCCGACGGGCTTCCACGACCTCGACCAGATGACGGCGGGGCTGCACCCCTCCACCCTCAACGTCCTGGCCGCGCGCCCCTCGATGGGCAAGACGGCGCTGGGCCTGAACATCATCCTCAACGCGGCCCTCAAGGGCGGCGCCGCCGTCGGCATCTTCTCCCTCGAGATGTCGGCGATCCAGCTCGTGACGCGCATGCTGTGCTCCGAGGCGCGCGTCGACATGTCTCGCGTGCGCAACGGCCAGCTCACAGAGCGGGACTTCCAGCGCCTCGCGGACACGGCCGGCCGCATGTCGGAGGCCAAGATCTTCATCGACGACAACGCCGACATGTCGGTGATGGAGCTGCGGTCGCGCGCCAGGCGCCTGAAGCAGGAGCACGGCCTCGACCTCCTCCTCATCGACTACCTGCAGCTGATGTCGGCCGGCAACCCGCGCCACCAGGGCGAGAACCGGCAGCAGGAGATCTCGGCGATCTCGCGCGGGCTCAAGGCCCTGGCACGCGAGCTCGACATCCCCGTCCTCGTCCTGTCGCAGCTCTCCCGTGCGGTCGAGAGCCGGCCGAACAAGCGGCCGATGCTCTCGGACCTTCGCGAATCGGGAGCGATCGAACAGGACGCCGACCTAGTCATGTTCATCTACCGCGACGAGTACTACGACCCGCACTCCGAGAAGCACGGCATCGCCGAGATCATCATCGGCAAGCAGCGCAACGGTCCCACGGGGTCGCTCGAGGTGCAGTTCCACAACGCGCACGTGCGCTTCAACGACCTCGCCCGCACCGGGTAGTCGGCCGTCCGCGGCTCAGAAGCGAACGGTCGCGCCGCGGCGTTCTCACCTGCCCCTCGCGGCCCATAGACCGACCGGTCTAGGCGTTCTCACCGTGACCGTCAGGCTCATGAGAAGGGCCGACTGCGTGGGTATTTTTCACGCGGGAAGATGAGGGCATCGTGATAGAGTCCTCGCGGTTTACGAGGAGGAGAAGCCTATGTCCTCAATGCGCGAGCGCTTGTCGCGCTGGCTGAGTCCCAGGATCGAGGCGGTCGGCCTCGAGGTCGGGACTAGCGCGCTGAAGGTGGTGGAGCTGAGACCCGGCACCCCACCGTCCCTGAGCGCGCTGGCCATGCGGCCCATGCCGCCCGGCCTCATCCACGACGACCAGGTGACCGACGCCCAAGGCTTGGCCGAGGAGATCAAGGCCCTGTTCCACGACGCCGGCATCAGCCGGCGTTTCACGGTGACCGCGGTCAGCAACCGCCAGGCGATCACGAGGAACATCCACGTGCCGCGCATGACGGTCCAGGAGCTGGACGAGGCGATCAAGTGGGAGGCGGAGCGCTACATCCCCTTCCCCATAGATGAGGTCATGCTCGACTACTTCGTCCTCGACAACCCCGAGGACGTCGAGGAGGGCGGCCAGCTCGAGGTCGTGATCGCCGCCGCCAGGCTCGACGAGGTCACGCAGCAGGTCGAGTACCTGAAGATGGCCGGCCTCGAGCCGTACGTGATCGACGTCAAGCCGTTCTCGCTCCTCCGCTCGCTGAAGGGCTCGCTCCTCGGCGAGCACCTCACGCGCACCACGCTCGCCGGCGACCTCTACACGGAGGCGAACGAGATCGGCGTGGTCCTCGAGATCGCGGCCAGCACCTCGACCGTCACCCTCGTGCGCGGGCAGCGGGTGCTGATGAACCGCAACATCAACGTCTCCGGCGACGACTTCACGGCCGCGATCCAGCGCGCCTTCGGGCTCGACTTCGACAGCGCCGAGGAGGTCAAGGTCGAGTACGGCACGGCCACGATCCCCACCGAGGACGAGGAGGACCTGCTGAACTTCGACGCCAAGCGCGAGCAGTTCTCCCCCGGCCGCGTCTACGAGGCGCTGCGCCCGGTGCTGGTCGAGCTGACGACCGAGATCCGGCGCTCACTCGAGTTCTTCCGCGTGCAGAGCGGCGACGCCAACATCAGCCGCATGCTCGTCACGGGCGGCGGCGCGAAGCTGCGCGGGCTGCCCGAGGCCATCGGCGACGCGCTCGGCTTCCGCGTCGAGCTCGGCGACCCGTGGCTGACGATAAACGTCGACGAGAACCGCTTCGACACCCAGTACCTCAAGAAGGTCGGCTCCGAGTTCGCGGTGCCGCTGGGGCTTGCCCTGCGGGGGGTGGCCGGCGTTGATTAACATCAACCTCCTCCCCAAGAACCTCAGGCGCGTACGCGAGCCCGGGTACTGGCGCCTCCTGATCGTGCTGTTCCCGCTGCTGGTGCTGGGCACCGCGGCGCTCCTGCAGTACTTCGCCAGCACGACGGAGGCGAACCTCCAGCGCGAGAAGCTCGCCCGCGAGGACCAGCTCGCCCTGCTCCAGCCGTTCCTGCGTGAGCAGCGCGACCTCCTCGCCCGTCAGCAGCAGCTCAACGAGCTCATCGCCGTCGCCCGGTCGGTGCGCGAGAACCGCATCGTCTGGACGGGCGAGATCGCCGGGCTCCTGGAGACGCTGCCGGCCCAGGGCGCGTCGGGCAGGCCGAACATCGACTTCCGCCAGCTCAACATGTCGGCGGTGGTCCCGCCGCGGGCCGACCCGAACCGCTACGAGGGCAGGGCGATCGTGGCCGAGATGAACATCAGCGGCACGGTCGTCTCGACCGAGGTGCTCGCGCAGTTCATCCGCGCGCTCGAGAGCTCGACCGACTACGGCGTCGCCTTCCAGAGCGCCCAGCGCCAGTCCGACACCGACCTCTACGACTACTCGCTCACGGTCGGCGCCATCGCGGAGGGTCAGCGGTGAGGCTCGGCAACTTCAGCTTCAGCAAGCTGCGCCAGCGCGACATCGCGATTATCGCGATCGTGCTCTCGCTCGTCGCCGGCGCGATCTGGTACTTCTACGTCTACCGTCCCACCCAGGACCGCATCACGCAGCTGGAGAGCGACATCGCCCGCCTCGACGTCGAGATCAGGCGCGGCGAGGACGCGCGGCGGAACCTCCCCGACCTCCGCCTCGCCGTCGCCCAGCTCGAGGAGGACCGCCGCGTCTTCCTCTCGGAGCTGCCGCGCGAGAGCGACATCTCGGGCCTGATCGACCAGCTCAGGACCTCGGCCGAGGACGCCGACGTCCTCGTGCAGCGCCTGAGCCAGGGCGCGGCCAGCGAGCAGATCCAGGACGTCAGGCCGATCGGGTTCAGCGTCCAGACGCAGGGCACGTACACCGACACGATGTCGTTCCTGGGCAGCCTCGAGGGG
>DATGNP010000030.1:0-2256 GCA_035306665.1 Trueperaceae bacterium | reverse complement strand
GGCGTCGGGCGAGATCGAGCTGGGCATCGCGAACGAGAACATCGCGTGGGACGCCTCGGTAGCGAACGAGCCCTTCAGCCAGCCGATCGACTTCTACGGCGGCTGGACGATGAACGCCTCCTACGCCCTGGTCGTGGCCGCAGCGAACTCCGGCCTGCGGTCGGTGTCCGACCTCGCCGGCAAGCGCGTCTCGCTCGGCGCCCCCGGCTCGTCCGGCAACGTCCTGGGACAGAGGCTCCTCGAGAGCCAGGGCGTGGGCGAGGGCCAGTACACGCCCGTGTTCCTCGGCTGGCAGGAGGCCGCCGACGCGATCGCCGACGGCTCGCTCGACGCCGCCGTGATGGTCGGCGGACAGCCGTTCCCGGCCGTCGAGTCGCTCGCCGTGCGCATGCCCATCGTGATCCTGAGCTTCGACGGCGACCGACTCTCCGAGTCCGAGGGCTTCCCGCTCGTCGCCGACACGATCCCCGCGGGCACCTACACGGGCTTTGACGAGGACGGGGACGCGATTCTCGTGCGCTCGATCATCTACATCAACAAGGACCTCTCCGAGGACCTCGTCTACGAGATGGTCAAGGCCGTGTTCGAGAACATCCCGGCGCTCGCCGCCGCTCACCCCTCCGGTGACCAGGCCGCGCTGCTGAGCCAGGAGCAGGCCGCCCAGCTCGACCTCGAGATGCACCCGGGCGTCGTCCGCTACGCCCAGGAAGTCGGGGCCTGGTAGGCGTGACCAAGGCCAGGGGAGCGCTCGGCGACCTCTTCTGGATCGCCGCCATGCTGTTCGTCGTCGTCGTGCAGCCGCTCTACCTGCTGCCTGTCGAGCAGCAGCTCCCCATAACGCTGACGCTCGTGATGGTGGGTCTCTTCCTCAAGAGACCCACCGTCCGCGACGAGGCCAAGGCCAGCCGGCCCGTCGTGCTCCTCGGGCGCGGCGTCGACCTCGTGCTCATCGTCGCCTCGGCCGTCGCCGGCGCCTACGTGGCGATGAACTACGCGGCCATCATCTTCCGCCAAGGGGCCTTCACGCCCACGGACAACTTCATGGCGATGGTGCTCCTCGTCCTCGTGCTCGAGGGCGTGCGGCGCGCCGTGGGCTGGCCGCTCACCATCGTCTGTCTGGTGTTCATCCTCTACGCGCTGTTCGGCAGGCAGATGCCGGGCCCGCTGCTGCACCGCGGCTACTCGCTCGAGCGCATCGGCAGGCACCTGGCCCTCTCTTACTCCGGTATCTACGGGATCCCCTTGGCCGTGATGGTCAGGTACGTGATCCTCTTCATCGTCTTCGGCGCCCTCCTGCAGGTGTCGGGCGCGGCCGACTTCCTGGTGCGCTTCGCGCAGTCGATCGCCGGGCGCTTCACCGGCGGCCTGGGCAAGGTCGCGGTCGTCTCCAGCGCCCTCGTCGGCACGATCTCGGGCAGCGCCGCCGGGAACGTCGCCACGACCGGCAGCGTCACGATCCCCGCGATGAAACGGGGCGGGTACCAACCCCACTTCGCTGGCGCGATCGAGTCGGTGGCCTCGACCGGCGGGCAGATCATGCCGCCCATCATGGGCGCGGCCGCGTTCCTGATGGCCGACTACCTGGGCGTTCCCTACGGTCAGATCGCCATCGCAGCTACCCTGCCGGCATTGCTCTACTTCCTGGCGGCCGGGGTCGCGGTTGACCTGTACGCCCGCTCCCACGGTCTGAGAGGGATGAAGGCCAGCGAGATCGAGCCGCTGAAGTCCGTTCTGCGGGAAGGCTGGCTCTACATCTTGCCCATCCTTGTTATCTACGTCCTCCTTGTGGCAGGCTACTCGCCCACCCTCTCAGCGCTGGTCGGTCTGGCGATGGCCGTGCTGTTGATGGTCGTACAGCGGGCCGGGCTCCGGCAGATTGTGGCCGCCTTCGAGGCGGCGGGCAGGGGGGCGGCCACCCTGACGGTGGTTGCCGCAGGCGCCGGCATCGTGGTGGGCGTCATGCAGCTGACCGGACTGGGTGCCCGCCTGGCCAGTGTCCTGGTCGACCTGTCCGGGGGATCGATTTTGGTCCTGCTCCTGCTGACCATGGTCACCTCCATCATTCTGGGGATGGGCATGCCGACCACGGTCGTGTACGTACTGCTGTTCTCGCTGGTGGCACCGGCCCTGGTCGCCATGGGCATTGCACCGCTCTCGGCCCACTTCTTCATCTTCTACTACGGTGTTCTGGCGGCCATCACGCCACCCGTGGCCCTGGCGTCGTACGCAGCAGCCTCCATCGCGGGGAGCCACCCC
>DATGNP010000029.1:0-2508 GCA_035306665.1 Trueperaceae bacterium | reverse complement strand
GCAGGCCGTCGAGGAGGCGCTGGCGCACATGCAGCTCGAGGGCGGCCAGCCGATCGCGGGCACGCCCGTCGACGTCGCGTTCCTCGGCTCGTGCACGAACGCGCGGCTCTCCGACTTCGTCGCCGTCGCCGAGGTGCTGGCCGGCCGCCGCGTCCACCCGCGGGTCAAGGCGATCGCCGTGCCCGGCTCCGAGCACGTCAAGAGCGAGTGCGAGCGGCTCGGCATCGACAGGGTGCTGAAGGCCGCCGGCTTCGAGTGGCGCGCCGCCGGCTGCTCGATGTGCCTGGCGATGAACCCGGACAAGCTCGTCGGCGACCAGCTGTGCGCCTCGTCTTCCAACCGGAACTTCAAGGGCAGGCAGGGCTCCCCCACCGGCCGCACGGTGCTGATGAGCCCGGTGATGGTCGCCGCCGCAGCCGTGACCGGCGTGGTGACCGACGCCCGCGAGGTGTTCGGCGTCGGGCGGGAGGTCGTGGCGTGAGCGCCTTCGAGCCCGTCATCCGCGTCACCGGCACGGGCGTGGCCGTCTGCGGCGACGACATCGACACCGACCGCATCATCCCGGCCCGCTTCCTCAAGTGCGTCACGTTCGACGAGCTGGGCGAGGGCCTGTTCTACGACGAGCGCTTCGCGCCGGACGGCACGCTCAAGGGCCACCCGCTCGACCGGCCCGCATGCGCCGGGGCGAGCGTGCTCGTCACCGGCGCGAACTTCGGGTGCGGCTCGAGCCGCGAGCACGCGCCGCAGTCGCTCGTGCGCGCCGGCTTCCGAGCCGTCGTAGCCGGCAGCTTCGCCGAGATCTTCTTCGGCAACGCCACCAACATCGGGCTGGCGTGCGTGCGCCTGGCGCCGGACGACCTCGCGGACCTCACCGCGCGCGTGCAGGCCGACCCGACGCTCCCGGTCACCGTCGACCTGGAGGCCATGCGCGTCGAGGCCGGCGACCGGGGTTACGCTGCCGCCATGCCTGACAGCGCCAGGACCGCCCTGATCACGGGCACGTACGACCCCCTCGCCGAGCTGCTCGAGGGGCTGCCGCAGGTGCGAGCGACCGCGCTCGCGCTCGGGCACGAGGTGCCCTCGTGACCTCGGGCCGCCGGCAGGTCGTCGCCGTGCTGCCCGGGGACTTCGTCGGCCCCGAGGTCGTCGAGGCGTCGCTCGCGGCCCTCGAGGCCGTGGCCGCGCGCTTCGGCCTCGACCTCGAGTACCGCCGCCTGCCGTTCGGCGGCAGCGCGCTCGAGGAGCACGGCACCGCCTTCCCCGACGAGACGCGCGCGGCCGTCACCCGGGCCGACGCCGTGCTGCTCGGCTCCGTGGGCGGGCCCGTCGGCGACCACCCGTGGAACCGCCTGCCGCGCGAGCAGCGGGTCGAGACCGCGATCCTCGCCCTCAGGCGCCACCTGGGCGTCTTCGCGAACCTCAGGCCGGTGACGGTGTTCCCCGGCCTCGAGCGGCTCTCGCCCCTGCGGCCCGAGCGCGCCCGCGGCACCGACATGGTGATCTTCCGCGAGCTCACCGGCGGGATCTACTTCGGCAAGCCGTCCCACAACCGCCCCGACGAGGGCCTCTCGACGATGGTCTACCAGCGGCACGAGGTCGAGCGCATCGCGCGTCTCGCGTTCCAGACCGCCCGCGGCCGCCGCAACAAGGTCACGAACGTCGACAAGGCCAACGTGCTCGACGTCTCGCAGTTCTGGCGCGACGTCGTGGTCGCCGTCCACCGGGACGAGTTCCCCGACGTCGAGCTGAACCACCTCTACGTCGACAACGCCGCGATGCAGGTCGTGCGCGACCCGGGCGCGTTCGACGTGCTCGTGATGGGCAACCTGTTCGGCGACATCCTCTCCGACCTCGCGGCCGTGATCCCCGGCTCCCTCGGGCTCCTGCCGTCGGCCAGCCTCGGCGGCGACGTGGGGCTCTACGAGCCGGTGCACGGGAGCGCGCCCGACATCGCCGGCAAGGGCGTCGCGAACCCCACGGGCACGATGCTGTCGGTGGCGCTGATGCTGAGGCACAGCCTGGGCGCCCCCGAGGCCGCCGCGGCGCTCGAGGCCGCGGTCGCCCACGCCCTGGCCGAGGACCCGACCACTGACCTGGGCGGCACGCGGACGACGGCAGCGTTCACCGACGCGGTCGTGGCCGCCGTCACCCGCGGCGAGGCGGTGGCCCATGGCTGACAGAGCTCGGCGCCGCAGCGCCGTCGTCACGACCGGCCCCGAGCGCGCGCCGAACCGCGCGATGCTCCGCGCCGTCGGCTTCACCGACTCCGACTTCGGCAAGCCGATCATCGGCGTCGCCGACGGTCACTCCACGATCACGCCGTGCAACTCGGGTCTCAGGCGGCTGGCCGACGCCGCGGCCGAGGCCGTGCGCGCCGCCGGCGGGATGCCGCAGACGTTCGGGACGATCACCGTGTCCGACGGCATCTCGATGGGCACCGAGGGCATGAAGTGCAGCCTCGTCTCGCGCGAGGTCATCGCCGACTCGATCGAGACCGTCGGCCGCGGC
>DATGNP010000028.1:0-16646 GCA_035306665.1 Trueperaceae bacterium | reverse complement strand
AGGTTCTGCAGCACGCCCGAGCGGCGCGCCAGCTCGCCGCGCGCCCTGGCGAGCTGCAGCAGCGCGTCGGGCGAGTCCGGCTCGAGCTCGGTCGCGGCGTTCGCCGCGGCCCACGCCAGCTCGAGCCATGCCCGCTGCTCGTCGGCCGACGCCCCGGCCGGCGCCAGCACGTAGACGACGTGGTCGGTGGCGGCGCGCGCCGCCAGCGTCAGCGCGGCGGCGTCGCCAGACGCGGCGGCCGCGGCCTCGTAGGCGGCGACGAAGTCACCGGCAGCGTGGAGCGCGGCCGGCGCCTGCGCAGACGCCGCGCTGACGAGGAGGAGAGCGACCAGGACGAGGGAACGCGCGCCGCCCACCCTCTACCCCTAGCCCGCGACGAGCCGTCTGTTGCCCGCCACGAGCGCCTCGTACGCCTCCAGGACCGCCGCCACGTCGGGCAGCGCCGAGGCGTGCGTGACGGCCTCCCTCACCGCGGCGACGGCGTTGGCCGGCGCGAAGCTCACGCCGCAGGCGGCCAGCCACGGCGCGTCGCCGACGCTGTCGCCGACGCCCGCCACTCGCCCAGGCTCGAGCCCCAGGTCGCGGCACAGCCAGGCGAAGCCCGTGGCCTTGTCGACGCCGGGGACCAGCACGTTCACGCAGTCGGTCGAGGGGTCGAGGACGAGGTCGAGGCCGAGCCCCCGGCGCAGCCCCTCCAGCTCCTCCGCCAGGTCGTGGACGTCCCTGCCGGCCGGCCGCGGGAAGACGCTGAGGCTCGCGACCTTGCCCGGCTGGAGCATGAGGTGGGACGCCGCCTCCACCGCGGCGGCGAAGCGCCGCAGCGCCGGCAGGCCGGCCTCGGCGCGCGGGTCGAGCCGGTAGCCGTACGGGCGCCGCGTCGCCAGGCCCACGCCGTTCTCGAACGACAGCGGCAGCCGGATCGCCAGCGCCTGCGACAGCGCGTCCACGTAGGCGTGGGGCCTGCCGGTCACGAGCGTGAGGGCGGGGACGGTCTCGTCGCGCTCCGAGAGGCGGTTCAGCTCGGCGATACGGGCCATGGCGGCGAGGTCGTAGTCGGCGTGCCCGGCGGCGGCGAGGCAGCCGTCGACGTCGCACGCGAAGACCCTCACGGGCGCGGCGAGCTCCAGCCGCGGCGCACCCGTCGTCACGCCGGCGGCAGCAGCCACACGCCCGCCGGCTTGAACCTGAGCCTCACCTCGTCGCCCGGCCGCGCCGTCGTGAGGCCGCCGCCCGAGATCGTGGCGTAGAGCTCCTGGTCGCCGAGGTCGAAGCGGAACTCGGTGTAGGGCCCGAGGTACGCGCCGTGCCGCAGCGTGGCGGTCAGGCCGGGCTCGTCGGCGGCGGCGAACTCGATGGCCTCGGGCCGGACCATGACGGTCACGGGTCCCGCGGCCGCGTCCTGCGCGTGGGGGAAGCGGTAGCCCCTGACCTCGACGTCCGAGCCGTCGTACCTGCCCGTAAGGAAGTTCGCCGAGCCGATGAAGTCGGCGACGAAGCGCGTGGCCGGCCGGGCGTAGAGCTCGTGCGGCGAGCCCTGCTGCTCGATCGCGCCGTCGCGCATGACGACGACGCGGTCGCTGATCGCCAGCGCCTCCTCCTGGTCGTGGGTCACGTAGACGCTCGTGATCGCCAGGCGCTGCTGCAGCTCCCTGATGTCGTCGCGGACGCGGCGCCTGAGCTTGGCGTCGAGGTTCGAGAGCGGCTCGTCGAAGAGCAGCACGCGCGGCTCGATCACGAGCGCGCGGGCCAGCGCCACGCGCTGCTGCTGGCCCCCCGAGAGGGCGTTGGTCGACCTGTCGCCGAGGCTCCCGAGGCCGACCATGTCGAGCGCCTCCTGCACGCGCCGCCGCGTCTCCTCCGCCGGCCGCCGCGCGACCTTCAGCCCGTATGCGACGTTCTCGTAGACGCTCATGTGCGGGAAGAGGGCGTAGCTCTGGAAGACCATCGTCACGTCCCGCAGGTAGGCGGGCAGGCGCGTGACGTCCTCGTCGTCGAGAGCGATCGTCCCCTCGGTGGGGCGCTCGAGGCCCGCGATCATCCTCAGGATCGTCGTCTTGCCGCAGCCCGACGGCCCCAGGAGCGTGACGAGCTCGCCGCGGCCGACGTCGAGGTCGACGTCGTCGACGGCCACGACGTCACGTCCGAAGCGCTTGACGAGGCCGCGCAGGCTGACGCTGGCCGTGCCGCGACCGGGCGCGGCGTCGCGGGCGCCGGGCGCGCGCGCCGTCACGGCGCGGTCCCCCGCCGGCGGCCGACAGCGTCTCCCCTGTCCCTCACGGCGTGATCTCCACCATGCGCGAGCCTAACCGGCGCGCGAGCGCCAGCACCAGCAGGATCACGAGCAGCATCGAGACGATCAGCACCGTGCCCATCGCCGCGGCGCGCCCGAGCTGGCCCTGCTCGACCCAGCCGAGCAGCAGCACGGTCGCGAGCTGGTTGCCGGGGCTGACGAGGAAGATCACCTGGCTGATCGCCGTCACGGCCCGCACGAACGCGTACACCAGCCCGGTGACCAGTACGTTGACGAGCAGCGGGAACAGGATGCGCCGCAGCGTCGTCCACGAGCGCGCCCGCAGCATCGTCGAGGCCTCCTCGAGACTGGGGTCGACCTGCGAGAGGCCGGCTACGGCCGAGCGGATCGCGACGGGCATGTTCCGGAACACGAGCGCCAACACGATGATCGCCGCGGTCGAGGTCATGAGCCACGGCCCGGTGTTGAACGCGAAGACGTAGGCGACGCCCATCACGGTGCCCGGCGTCGCGAACGACAAGAGCGAGCCGAACTCGATAAGCCGCCGGCCGGCGAAGCTCTGCCTGACGATCAGGAAGGCGACGAGCAGGCCCAGCAGCATCGCGGGCACGGCGCTGATCGCCGCGATGCGCAGGGTGTAGAGGAACACCGGCCAACCGGCGGTCATGAAGTCGCGGTAGTGCTGCGTCGTCAGGCTGTAGTTCACGCCCCAGAGCTGGGTGAACGACCCGAGCACGATCGAGGCGTAGAGGGCGGCCACGAACACGCCCCACACGACGAGGAGCGCCGTCAGGGCGGCCTCGAGCCAGCGCGGCAGCGGCGCCAGCGCGCCGGCCGTCGGCTTGCCGGTGACGGTGATGAACGAGCCGCCCCCCAGCCACCAGCGCTGCAGGAAGAACGCCAGCAGCACGAGCGCCAGCAGCACCACGCCGTAGACGGCCGCCTCCCGCGGGTTGAAGCGGCCCGTGAGCGAGAGGTAGACCTCGGTCGCCAGGTAGCGTCGGTTGCCGCCCAGCACGACGGGGTTGCCGAAGTCGGCGAGCGACTCGATCATCGACAGCAGGAACGAGGCCGCGAGCGCGGGCCGCAGGAGCGGCCAGGTGATCGTACGCAACGTCGTGCCCGGCCGCGCGCCCAGCGTCTGCGCCGCCTCCTCCAACGCCGGGTTCAGAGACCCGATCGCGCCGCGCAACAGCAGGTAGGCCACGGGCGTGAACGCCAGCACCTGAGCGATCGCGACGCCGGGGATGCCGTACACCCAGCTGGAGGAGAGGCCGAGAACGTTGTACGTGAAGAGCCCCCGGCGGCCCAGCAGGAACACCATCGCGAACGCGAGGATGAACGGCGGCGTGATGATCGGCAGCACGCTGATCACGCCCATCGATCGCCTGACGACCGCCGCCCTGGCGCGCTGGCCGAGCAGGGCGAACGCTAGGCCCAGCAGGGTGCACACGGGCGCGACGATCAGCACCACCGCCAGGCTCGTCACCAGCGCCCCGCTTCCGTAGACGAGGACGCCGAGCACGAGGCCCGCCGCGGCCAGGCCCACGGTCAGCACCGCCAGCCTGGGGACGCGCGCGCGAACGAGGAGGCCCCACGCCAGCCCGACGACGGCGCCACCCACGGCCCAGCGCAGCGCCAGCGCCCCCTCGTTCACGGGCGTGGCGCGGTTGTCGAGGACGAAGAACAGGGGGTGCCGCAGGGTGGCTGCGAAGGTCGTGAGGTCGAGGCGACCGTTCGCCCACACCGCGCCGACGAGCACACGGAAGAGCGGGTAGAGGATGAACAGGACGACGAAGGCCGCGACGAAGAGGATGCTCGCGGCCACGAACGGGTCGCCCTGCACGCGCCCCGACTCGCTGAGCGCGGCGCCGAGGGCCAGCGTCAGCCCGGCCAGCGCTGCCAGAGCGCCCAGCCCGAACGGCGTTCCCGTCGTCGCCAGCCAGACGACGAGGCTCGAGGCGGCGACGCCGCCGGTGGCGAGCAGCGCGTCGCCACGCTGAGCCGTGGGCAGGGGGAGGAGGCCGACCACCACCGTGGCCGCCGTCCCCAGGAGCACGACCCACACCAGCGGTCCGCCCAGCGCCAGCGCGTAGAGGTCGGGGTCGATCGTCGCGAACGCGCGACCGGGCCTGCCCAGCGGCAGGGCCAGGAGCCCGGCGATCGCGGCGGCGGCGGGCAGCCAGGCGGCGCTGAAGCGCGGACCTCCGGCCCGCCCGACCGGGGTCAGGGCGGTGGCGCTCACCCGCTCACCCCGATGAGGGGCGCCGGGGCTAGCGCCCGCGAGGCGGCACTGCACGGCCGGGCCCCAGCGCGGGGCCCGGCCTCTCCCTCGCCGCGCTCAGCGCGGCAGCGGGAAGATCTCGTTGGTCCAGCGGCCGACGAGCGCGTCACGGACCTCGGGGGAGCCGAAGCGATCGAAGTCGTAGTCGATGAGGTTGATGTCGTCGAGCCGCGGCGACGCCTCGGGGACCGGGGTGTTCACGTTCGAGGGGAGCTGGAACGAGTCGCCCTGCGCGGCCGCGATCATCTGGGCCTCGGGGGTCAGCGCCCACTCGATGAACTGGATCGCCGCGTCGCGGTTCGGCGCGTTCGCGATCAGGCTCAGGCCGCCGATCTCGTAGCCCGTGCCCTCGGAGGGCGCGTAGACGGTGAGCGGGAAGCCCTGCAGCGCGAACTTCACGCCGTCGTGCATGAACTGGACGGCGATGGCGACCTCGCCGCGGCCGGCGAGCTGTCCGGGCGCGGCGCCCGAGGTCGTGTACTGCGCGATGTTCGCGTGCAGGCCCTCGAGGATCTCGAAGGCCCTGTCCTCGCCGAAGATCTGCACCAGCGTGGCGATGATCGTGTAGGCCGTGCCGGAGCTGTTCGGGTCGGGCATCGCGATCAGGCCCTTGTATACCGGGTCGGTGAGGTCCTCCCAGCTCTCAAACATCGGCGCGCCGCCCAGCGCCTCCTGGTTCACGACGAAGCCGATCGCGCCGGCGTAGAGCGGGATGTAGGTGCCGCCCACCTGTGCGATGAGGTCGGGGTTGAGCTGGTCCCATACCGACGGCTGGTAGAACTCCGTGAGGCCCTCGCGGGCGGCGACGAGGTGCGGGTCGCCGGTGCCGCCGAACCACACGTCGAACACCGGGTTCGCCGCCTCGGCCCTTATGCGGGCCAGAGCGTCCTGCGAGGAGAGGCGGATGAACTCGAGCTCGAGGCCGGTGGCCTCGGTGAAGGCGGGGCCCAGCGCCTCGCACCACGCCAGGTCGGGCGAGCAGAGCAGGTTGACGCGTTGCGCGGAGGCCGCGCCGAACAGGGCTAGGACGGCGGTGAGGACCAGGACCAGTCGCTTCATGACCACTCCTCCTGGCGCACCGGTGCGCCCCTCGCGGGAGCGCGACCGCTTACGGCGCGCTTGGTGCTTGTGACGTGGCCGGAGAGTAGCAGCGGCGTCGTGGACGTGTCAAACGCGCTTCCTTCACCGTCCGCCCACCCGGCCGCAGGACCGCTCGCCCGGCCGCGGGCCGAGCGTCCGCTCACCCCGGCCGGCGCGCTCACAGGCCGCCGTGCGCGTCGGCCAGCGCCATGGCCTCGTCAAGCGTGGCCATGAAGTTCGCGCAGCCGTGGCGGGTGACGACGATCGCGCCGCAGGCGTTGCCCAGGCGGGCGCTCTCGCGCCAGCCCCAGCCGCGCGTGCGGCCGTAGATCAGCCCGGCGGCGAAGGCGTCGCCGGCACCGAGGACGTTGACGACGGCGACGGGGAAGCCGGGGGCGTCGATCGCCTCGCCGTCTGGCAGATGCACGCTCGCCCCCCGCGCGCCGCGCTTGACGACGAACACCGCCCGCGGCGAGCGGCGGCGCAGGCTTTCCATGGCGCGGCCGAGGTCGCCGCGCACCTCGGGCGCCGAGACCTGCTGGTGCGCGATCCTCACGTCCGCCTGCGACTCCAGCGCCGCGGCGCGGAACTCCTCCTCGGTGCCCAGCACCACGTCGACCAGGGGCAGCAGCGCCCGCACGGTGACGCCGTAGGCGCGCAGGTCGTGCCACTGGTCGGCGCGGAAGTCGAGGTCGAGGTAGACGGTGCGGCCGGCTTCCCTCGCGAGCTCGGCGGCGCGGAAGGTGGCGCTCCGCGACGGCTCCACGGCCAGGCCCGTGCCGGACACCTCCAGGGCGGCCGCGTCGGCCACCGGCGCGGCCAGCACGTCGTCGATGCCCAGGGCGAAGTCGGCGGCGTTGTCGCGGTAGAAGACGAGGGGGAACCGGTCGGGAGGCTCGATGCCGAGCACGACGGCGCTGCTGCGCCGGCCCGGCTTGACGGGCACGAACGACGTGTCCACGCCCTCGCGCCCGAGGAACGCCAGGATGAACTCGCCGACCTTGTCGTCGCCCACCGCGGTGAGCAGGGCCGTGCGCAGGCCGAGACGCCGCGCGCCGACCGCGATGTTCAGGGGGCTGCCGCCCACGTAGGCCGCGAAGGAGGTGATGTCCTCGAAGGGCGCCCCGATGTCGTTGGCGTAGAGGTCGATCGACGACCGGCCCATCGTCAGCAGGTCGTAGGCCGGCGCGTCCTCCCCAGGCTCGCTCACGGCGCCTCCCCCGCCGCCGCCCTCACGGCGCGTCCTCCCTCGACCGGCGTCAGGGCTCGTCCCTCCCCGGCGCGCCGAACGGCAGCCGCATGCGGTCCTCGCGGCCCTCCCAGCTCCCGCGCACCCAGGCGAGGTCGGGCTCGTCGCGGGCCACCCAGCTCGGCTCGTCGCCGGCGAGGAAGTTCAGGTAGTAGCCGTCGTAGCCCGGCGCCATCACGACCGGGTGGTAGCCGCGCCGCACCAGCACGGTGTCGCCGTCGCGCACGACGACGACGTCGTCGAGCTCGCGCGAGTCGTCGTAGAGCCGCTGCAGCGCGAACCCGCCCGCCGGCGCGATGCGGTGGTGGTAGACCTCGTCGAGGTCGACCTCCACGCCCGGCACGTGCTCGTCGTGGCGGTGCGGCGGGTAGCTCGACCAGTTCCCGGAGGGCGTGTAGACCTCGACGCACAGCAGGCGCTCGGCGTCGCCCGGGTCGAGGACGTGGGTGATCTGCCTCAGGGCGTTGTGGCCGCCGCGCATCTCGACCGTCACGTCCTCCGGCGCGATGAACCGCGGCCGCAGGCGTCCGGTCGCGGCGGCGCTGCCGATGCCGAGCTCGACCTCGGTCTCTGCCAGCACGGCGAAGGGCGTCCTCGGCGGCGCGTAGAGGGCGTGCGGGAGCCCGCCGAAGGGGTTCGCGCGCCCCGCGAACGGCCTCGTCTCGCCGTTCAGCTCCATGACCCCCGAGCCCGACAGCGCGACCACGCACGTCTCCCGCGCCGGGTCGACGTGCTCGAACCGCTGCCCGGGACGGAGCGTCCGCACCTCGAACCCGAGGTGCTCCCAGCCGGCCGAGTCCGGCGTGACGACGACGTCGCCGCGGCCTCCCGGGGCGCGCGGCGCCACGTGCCGGCGCCGCGCCAGCTCGGCGCCGGTCACGCCCGGGTCGGGCGCCGCGCCGTCCCTCGCGCTCACAGGCCGAGCCCCCTCAGCACCGCGCGGTTGCGCTCGGCGCTCTCCCTGGGCGTGCCCATGCCGGGGATCACGTCCTGCTCGACCGTGACCCAGTCGTCGTAGCCCTGCTCCCGGAGGAAGTCGAGGACGCCCTCTAGGTCGACGCTGCCCCGGCCCAGCTCGCAGAACACGCCGGCCGCGATCGCCTGCGCGTAGTCGAGCCCCTCGGCGCGGCAGCGCGCCGCGACCCCCGGGTGGCAGTCCTTGAGGTGCACGTACGGCACGCGGTCCCAGAAGCGCTTCAGGCCCTCGAGGGCGAGCCGGCCGCGGCCTGGCGGGTCGGCGGGCTCGTCGGGGACGCCGCAGCCGTAGGTGTAGTGGCCGGTGTCGAAGACGAGGTCGATGAGCCCGGGCTCGGTCGCGTCGAGGAAGCGCGCGATCTCGTCCGGCGTCTCGACGAAGGCGGCGCAGTGGTGGTGGAAGAGGGTCCTCAGGCCCGTCTCGCCCGCCACCAGGCGCGCGACCTCCGCGGCGTTGCGCGCGAATACGGCGAACTCCTCCGGCGCCAGCGCCTCGTCTGCCGTGATGCGCCCGGCCCGGGCCGTCCTCACCGGGTCGCCGCGGGTCTCGTCCGCGAGGATGAAGTACGGAGCGCGTCCGGCGCGTCCCTCGTCGGCCAGCGCGGCCAGGAGGCGGGCGACCGCCAAGAGCCGTTCGCGCCGCTCGGCCACCACCCCGGGCCGTCTCAGCGGCACGCCCTCGAAGCCGCCCAGCATGACGAGGCCGCGCCGGTCGAGCTCCGCCCTGAGCACCTCGGGGTCGGTGGGCATGTAGCCGAGGTCGCCCAGCTCGGTGCCCGCGTAGCCGGCGGCGGCCAGCTCGTCGAGCATGCGGTCCCACGGCACCTTGTCGCCGAAGCCCTCTATCGTGCCCCAGGAGCAGGGGGCGTTCGCCACGCGGATCGCGGTCCGTGTCGTCATCCCGTCCTCCGTTCGGCAGCGGTCCCGACCTCGCTCACGGCCACGCGCCTGCCCAGCTCGAGGCTGAGCTGCGCCGCCTCGGCGAGACGCAGGGACTCGACGGCGTCGCGGACGCCGGGCGACGGGTCCTCGCCGCGCAGCACGGCGCGCACGAAGGCCTCGAGCTCGCGCCGGTACGCCTCCTTGAACCGCACCAGGAAGTGGCCCTGGAAGTCGGCGTGCATGCCCCTGGCGTCGTAGCGCCACACCTTCGTCGCGCGCTCGTCCTCGGCCACCAGCCGGCCGCGGCTGCCGTGCACCTCGACCCGCAGGTCGTGGCCGTAGACGGCGCGCCGCGAGTTCATGACCACGCCCAGGGCGCCGGAGGCGAACTCCAGCGTCGCTACGCTCGTGTCGACGTCGCGCTGGCGCGCGAACAGGTCGTCGACGAGCACGCGGCCCAGCGCGGTGACGTGCGTGACCTCGCCCGCCACGAAGCGCGCCGTGTCGAGGTCGTGGATCACCGAGTCGCGGTAGAAGCCGCCGGAGACCGCCACGTACTCCTCCGACGGCGGCGCCGGGTCGGTCGACTGGCTGCGGAACAGCTCGACCGCGCCGATCTCGCCGGCCTTCACGGCCCGCGCGACCTCGGCGTAGGCGGGGTCGAAGCGGCGGTTGAAGCCGATCTGGAACGGCACGCCGGCGGCCTCGACGGCCCGCAGGGCCTCCTCGGTGCCGGCCAGGGTGCGCGCCACCGGCTTCTCGCAGAACACGGCCTTGCCCGCCGCCGCGACCGCGCGGAGCTGCTCGACGTGCCTGTCGGTCGGGGAAGCGACGACGACGGCGTCGACGGCGGGGTCGGACAGGGCGTCCTCGAGGCGCGCCGAGACGGCCGCCACCCCGCCGGCGGCGCGCTCCGCCGCGGCCGGGTCGGGGTCGACGACGCGCACGAGGCGCGCGCCGGGGACGCCGCCGAGCAGGTGGCTCGCGTGGAGGGCGCCGATGCGGCCCGCGCCGACGACCGCCACGCCCAGGGTGGCTCCCGTCGGAGGGGGCGTCACGGCCGGCGCCGCCTCACGTCTCGTCCTCGACCGGGGGCGGCACGCGATGCTCGACGGCCCGGAGCCTGCCCTCCACGTACGCCGCGCGCGCCGCCCTCACGCCGGCCTGGCCGGAGACCTCGGCGACGGGGACGTCCCACCACGACCCGTAGGCGCCGACCCGCCGCTCGGGGTGCACCCGCACGACGACGACGGTCACGCCCTCGGCTCCCTTGGCGCCCCGCAGGGCGGCCTCGAGCTCCTTCGCGGAGTGGGCCTCGACGGCGGTCGCGCCCATGGCGGCGGCGTGCGCCGCGTAGTCGACGTCGACGACGGGGCCGTCGAGCCTGCCCGTGCCCGGGTCGCGCCGCCTGAGCTCGTTCGCGAACGAGGGCGAGCCCACCGAGCGCTGCAGCCCGTGGATCGACTGGAAGCCATGGTTGTCGACCACGACGATGGTCAGGGTCAGGCCCTCCGCGACGGCCGTGACGACCTCGGAGCTCATCATCAGGTACGACCCGTCGCCGATGAGCACGACGACGTCGCGGTCGGGCTCGGCGAGCTTCACGCCGATGCCTGCCGGGATCTCGTAGCCCATGCACGAGAACCCGTACTCGACGTGGTAGGCCTTGGGGTCCTCGGGGCGCCACAGCTTCAGGAGGTCGCCGGGCATGCTGCCGGCGGCGTTGACCACGGTGGCGGAGCCGCCGAAGACGTCGTTGACGATGCCGATGACCTGCGCCTGCGAGACCATCGACTCGCCGCCCGGCCGGGCCGGGGCGTCGTCGGTACCGGCGCCCGCCACCGGCGGGCCGTCGGCGCGCAGCCTGTCGACCTCGGCCCGCCAGGCGTCCTTGAGGCTGTTGACCTCGACGCCGTAGTCCTTCAGGGCCCGCCAGTCCGCCAGGGCCTCGGAGAGGGCCTCGAGGCCGCGCCGCGCGTCCGCGACCAGCGGCAGCGCGCCGAGCTTGTGAGCGTCGGCGGCGGTGACGTTGAGGCCCACGAAGCGCACGCCCGGCCGCTGGAACGCGGTCATCGAGGCCGTCGTGAAGTCCGACAGGCGCGTGCCCACGGCCAGCACGACGTCGGCGTCGGCCGCGAGCGCGTTCGCGGCGCTGCCGCCGTTGGCGCCGACCGGACCGACGTCGCAGGGGTGGTCCCACCGCAGCGCGCCCTTGCCGGCCTGCGTGCAGGCGACGGGCACATCGTGGCGCCCGGCGAACGCGGCGAGCGCCGCCGTGGCCTCGGAGTAGATCACCCCGCCGCCGGCGACGATCAGCGGCCGCCGCGCCGAGCGCAGCAGGCGCGCGGCCGCGGCCACGGCCTCGGGCTCGGGCACGGGCCGCGGCACGAGCCAGACGCGCGGCGCGAACAGCTCCTCGGGCCACTCCCAGGCCTCGGCCTGGACGTCCTCGGGCAGGGAGATCGTCACCGCGCCGGTCTCGGCCGGGTCGGTGAGGACCCGCATCGCCGCGGGCAGCACCGCGAGGAGCTGCTCGGGCCTGTCGACGCGTGCGAAGAAGCGCGACACGGGACGGAAGGCGTCGTTGACGCTGACGTCGTGCTCGAGGGGGTGCTCGAGCTGCTGCAGCACCGGGTCGGGGCGCCGCGACGCGAAGATGTCGGAAGGGAGCAGCAGGACCGGCAGGCGGTTGATCGTGGCGCCCGCCGCCGCCGTGAGCATGTTCGCGCTGCCGGGCCCTATCGACGCCGTGCAGGCGAACGTGGCGAGCCTGTTCGCGTGCTTGGCGTACGCCGCGGCCGCGTGCACCATGGCCTGCTCGTTCTGCGGGCGGTACGTCGGCAGGTCGAGGGCGGGGCCGAGCTCCGCCAGCGCCTGTCCCAGCCCGGCGACGTTGCCGTGCCCCAGGATCGCCCACACGCCCGGCACCAGGCGGCGCCTGACGCCGTCACGCTCGGAGTGCTGCGCGGCCAGGAACCGGACCACGGCCTGGCCGACCGTCGCCCTGATGGTAGCCATCTGCGCATATGCCTACCACATGACGGGCGGGGCTTCCTCCGGGACGGCGTGCGTGGCCGGGCGAGACGCGGGGCGCGGCGTGGTCGTGGCGCGGACGATGTGGGAGCGAGGCGCCGGCGCGGCGATGCCCGAGGCGCGGCGGCGCGCTAGGGGTGCGCGAGGCGCAGGCGCGGCGGCGGGCGGTCTCGACGACGGCCCGCCGCCGCGCTCACGCGACCCGGCCCTGCGCCTACTCGCCCACGGTGAACGCCTGGATCATGCCGTGCATGAGGTGCGGGGCGCCGTCGCCCAGGTAGTCGGGGATGAAGCAGACCGCGACGTAGTCGCCCGGGGTGAGGTCGAACGCCCTGTAGACGGTCTCGCCGGGCCCGAAGACGCCGACCATGCCTACCTCCTCACCCGGGGGCGGGCCGTCCTCGGTCTCCATCCAGGCGATCAGGTCGTCGAGCGTCTTGCCGTCGGCCAGCCTGATGAGGACCATGTGGTGGAGCTGCTCGCCCTCGTTCACCACCCGCAACGTCCGGCGGCCCGCCCGCAGGTCGGCGGGGAACTCGAAGGCGAAGTCGCGCATCGTGACCGTGGCCGCCGCCGCGGGCGCGGGGTCGCCCCGACCGTCGACGACGTCGAAGTACGCGTAGTCGACCGACTCCGGCTCCCCCTCCTCCGGCCACACCGCGTACTCCACGGCGTAGCGCCCGGGCTCCAGCTCCGCGCCGACCGCGGACCCGTCGGGGTGGACCTCCATGAGGAGGTCGGCGACCTCGAAGAGGTCCCCTACGGCCGCGGCGAAGCCGGTCTCGGTGAGGAGGGCGGCGTTCACGCCGGCCATAGCCGCCTCGAGCTCGGCCTCGTCCGTGCCCTCGTGCAGGCGCAGCAGCATGACGACGGCGTCCTCGCCCGTGTCGACCGACACCTCGGCGAACCCGGCCGTGACCTCGGAGGGCAAGCCTCCGCCCCCGGGCTCCGTGATCGCGAGCCGCTCGGCTCGGGCCGCGCCCACGGCCAAGGCGAGAGCCGCCAGCGTCATCAGCGTCGTTCTCAGCTTCATCACTGCCTCCCGTCGTGCCGCGCTCCGAGCGGAGGCGGCGACGCGGGCACGCTAGTGAGGCGGGCGCGAACGAGGCGTTAACGCCCCGGCCGGCTCCGCCGCCGGCCGGCGAGCTCGCCTCCCGTGGGCCGCATCAGTCGCCAACCGTGAAGGGCTGCAGCATGCCGTGCTGGAAGTGCGGCGCGCCGTCGCCGCCGGGACCGTGGTGGGGCACGAAGCACGCGGCCACGTAGGCGCCCGGGGCCAGGTCGAGCGTCTGGTAGACGGTCTCGCCCGGGCCGAAGAGGCCGACGACGCCGGCCTCGGTCGCCGGCGGCGGGCCGCCGCCGCCGAGCAGCCAGGCGCGCAGGTCCGCGGCGGTCGCGCCCGCGTCGAGCCGGAACAGGACCATGTTGTGGAGCTGACCGCCCACGTTCGTGACCGCCCACGTCTGCTCGCCGGCGGCGAGGCCGGCGGGCAGCGCGAACAGGAACTCGTCGGCGTGGACGGTGCCGACGACGTCCGGCGGAGCGTCGCCGTCGCCCGGCACGACCGTGACGTACGAATAGGTCGTGGCCGCGGCCGGACCCTCCTCACTGAGGGACTGGTAGGCGAGCGCGTACTCGCCGGGCGCCAGCACGGCGCCGGCGCTAGCGGGCACCCCGGCCCTGGCGCCCACCTCGAGCACGACGTCGACGAGGTCGAGCGCCGCGTTCAGGGCGGCGACGAAGTCGCCATCCGCGCCGGTCGCGCCGACGGCCGCCTCGAAGGCCGCGCGGTCGACCCCGGGGTGCAGCCGGAACAACGTCACGCTGGCGTCCTCGCCGGTGTCGACCCGCACCGCGACGTAGCCGGCCGTCACCTCGGCGGGAAGACCGCCCCCGCCCGGCCGCGTGAGGCTCAGCTCCGCGCCGTGCGCCCAGGCCAGCGCCAGCGCCGCGGCGGCGGCGAGCCGCCGCGCCGCGCGCGACGCGGCTGAATGTCGGCGATCGTGCATACGGGCCTCTCTGGCGCCGGCCACGGGTGGGTCGGCGTCGTCGCGAGGCTAGACCGGGCGGCGCGGAGGCGGATGAGGCCTAGTCGCCCGCCGCCCGCCGCAGGCCCACGCGCGCGCCCGGCATACGGACGACGAGGAACGTCAGCGGCAGGCAGGCGATCCCGCCCAGCAGCGCCAGCGTCGTGTAGCCGGCACCGCCGAGGACGAGCCCGCCGAGCATCACGGCCGACGCGGCCGCGCCGCCCATGACGAGGTCGTTGAAGCCCTGCATCGTCCCCTTCTCGGCGGTCGTCAGCGCGTCGGAGAGGAGGGCGGAGCCGGCGACGTAGCACAGGTTCCACCCGAGCCCCAGCAGGAACAGCGCGAAGGCGATGGGCAGCACGTCGGGCGACAGCGGCGCCAGTGCGCACGACAGGAGCAGGAGCATCGCGCCACCGAGGGCGACGGGCTTGCGGCCCCAGCGGTCCGTGAGCCAGCCGGACAGGACCGAGAACGCGAACATGCCCATCGTGTGGCTCGAGAACACGAGCGAGATGCTGCCCAGCGAGTGGTCGTGGTCGTGCATGTGCAGCGACGTCATCTGCATCAGGCCGACCATCACCATGTGCGCGGTGACGAGGCACGTGACGGCGACCCTGACGTTGACGTCGGCGAGCATCTGCCGCAGGCTCCGCGGGGCGGACTCCTCGGCGTCGCCGCGCTCGTAGGCGCCGAGCTCGGCGCCGATCGTCCGCGGCTCGGGCCGCAGGAACGTGAAGAGCAGGCCGGCGGTGAGGAAGAACCCGACCGCCGTCGCGATGTAGGGGCCCGCGATCTCGCTGAAGCCGAGCGAGGCCATGAAGCGGCCCGTCGGAGCCACGAGGGCCGGGCCGAGCACGCTGCCGACCGTGCCGCCCAGCACGACGGTGGCGATGGCCTTGGCGCGGTGCGCGCGCGGCGTGACCTCGGCCGCGACGAACCGCCCGAGCTGCACCGAGGCGTTGCCCGAGCCCGAGACCGTCAGGCCGACGAGCACCAGCACGAAGCTGCCGATCGCGACGCCGACCATCGCCGTCACGGCGCCGAGCGCGCCGGTGAGCAGGCCGCCCGTCAGGGCCGTACGGCGACCCCAGACGTCCGACAGCCGGCTCCACAGGAGCGAGCCGAACGCGATGCCGACCTGGTTCACCGCCGAGGGCAGGCCCGAGAGGGACGCGAGCCCCGACAGCTCCGCCCCCACGATCGACGCCACGGTGGCGGCCGCCACCGTGCCCGCCGAGCCGAGGCTCTGGCTCACCAGCAGCGCGCCCGTGATGCGCCGGGCCTGCGCGCGCCTGCGCCCGTCGTCGTACGGCGCGGGCTCGGGGGCGGTCAGGGCTGCGACCTGCGACGTCGACACGGCGGCAGCCTACTACTGGTCGCGTGCGGCCGGGGCCTGTTCCGTCCTGGCGCCCGCCTCGGTGGCGCGCCGGCCGGCGAGGTCGCGCACCTCGCCGATCAGCTCCTCGACGATGTCCTCGAGGAACAGCACGCCCAGGACCGTGCCGTCGGCCTCCGAGACCACGGCCAGGTGCGAGCCGCTGCTCCGCATGTCGGACAGCACGGCCTCGGCCTCGGCGTCGGCCGGGACCGAGGCCAAGGGCCTGACGTTCCTGGCCGGCAGCGGCGCGTCGGCGGCCGCGCCCTCGAGCGCGATCACGTCCTTGAAGTGCACGTAGCCGACGAGGGCTCCGGACGCGTCGGCGAGCGCGTACCGCGAGTGGCCGTGCCGCGCGACCGCCTCCTCGACCTGCCGCGGCGTGACGTCGCGGGGCAGCGTCACCAACGACCCCAGCGGGACGGCGAGGTCGCGCGCGACCTTGGCGGTGAACTCGAACGCCTTCGTCACGGTGCCGCTCACGTCCCGGAACAGGCCGGCACGCTCGGACTCGGCCACGATCGTCGCGACCTGGTCGAGCGTGAACGCCGCCGTCGCCTCGCCGCGCGGCTCGACGCCGAGGCGCCTGAGGAACCAGTTCGCCGTGTGGTCGAGGGCCGTGATCACCGGGCGCACGAAGCGAGCCACGGCCACCAGCGCGGGCCCGAGCATCAGCACCGAGGGGCCCGGGCGCGAGAAGGCGATGTTCTTGGGCACCATCTCGCCCAGCGTCACGTGCAGGAACGAGACTAGGGCCAGCGCCACGCCGAAGGAGATGCCGGAGGTCAGGCCCGGCGAGAGCCCCAGGGAGCTGAGGGGTCCCTCGACCACATGGTGGATGGCGGGCTCCGAGAGGTTGAGTATGAGGAGCGAGCAGACCGTGATGCCTAGTTGTGAGCAGGCCAGCATGAGCGTGGCGTGCTCCATGGCCCAGAGCGAGACCTTGGCCGCGGTGTTGCCCGACCGAGCCAGCGGCTCCACCTGGGCGCGCCTGGCGGCCAGGACCGCGAACTCGGCGCCCACGAAGAACGCGTTCGCCGCGAGGAGCGCGATGCCGAGCGCGATGGCGGTCCAGGTGTTCACAGCGCCTCGTCCCCGTCCGTCGCGAGCACGCGAAGGCGCTCGACGCGCCGACCCGAGACCTGCTCGACCCGCAGCTCGACGGAACCCTCGGTGACCACGTCACCCACGACCGGGATGCGCCCCAGACGCCACATGACGAGCCCACCGAGCGTCTCGTACGGCCCGTCCTCGGGGACCACGGTGCCCGTGAGCTCGGCGAGCTCGTCGGGGCGCAGCACGCCGGGAACGGACCAACCTCCGGCCGCGAGGGGGCGAGCGACGGCCGAGCGCACGCGGTCGTGCTCGTCGGACACCTCCCCCACGAGCTCCTCGACCACGTCCTCGAGCGTCACGACGCCGGACGTGCCGCCGTACTCGTCGACCACGAGGGCCATCTGCATGGGCGCCGCGCGCAGCTCGACGAG
>DATGNP010000027.1:0-4922 GCA_035306665.1 Trueperaceae bacterium | reverse complement strand
TGGGGAGACATCAGCGACGAAGGCGAAGCCCGGAGCCTGTTCCTCATCGAGAGGGACGACGAGAGCTTCGTGAGCATCGCCGTGAACCCCATCAGGACCGACTAGGGCTCGGCAGCGGTGGACGTCACGGGCAGCGAGGTCTACGAGAACGGCACGGTGCCGGCCGGCAGCGAGAACAGCGGCGTGCACGTCGAAGACGACGGCCGCTTGACCATCGTGGACTCGGTCGTCCGGAACAACGCGTACGTCGGCATCCACATGCTGAACTCCGCCGCGGTGACGGTGGGACCGGGCACAGCCATCCACGACAACTACGTCGGCGTGCTGGCCGATACGACTAAGGCGGCGGCTCCGAGCCTGGACGTCCGCGGCGCCACCATCAGCGCCAACGACTTCGAGGGCTTGGCCTGGGCCGTGGCCATGGGCGAGCGGATAAGGATCCGGGACACGGCGATCGTGAACAACGGCGACAACGGGATCCTCCTGCTCGGGGACGCGCTCGAGATCGACCTGGGGACCGCGGCGGACCCGGGCGGCAACGACTACTCCGGGAACGACGAGCCGCTGATCCTGGACGCGCGACCGGCTCGACCGGCGGCGGACGGCACGGTCATCACGATCAGCTACGCGGACACGCTCAGCCCTTGCCTCACCGTGGCGCAACCGGTCATCGGCCCCGCCGCGATGGGCTGCGGGGGCGTCACCGCCATCTCGATCCTCAACGCCAACAACCGCGTCGAGGTCACCTTCAGCCCGTGACCCCCACGCCGCATCCCCTCGTCAAGCAGCTGAGGTTCACGCGGCGGGAGTTCGCGCGAGCCGTAAGCTCGCGCATGCGACTCTTCCCCCTGTTCGCAGACGGGTCCGAGATGGGCGTGAAGACGCTCCTCGAGCTCGGGCAGGAGCCGGGCGCCAGGTTGCGTGCCGGCAGCGTTCGCCTCGCCCCGGGGCAGCGCGTCCCCGAGGAGGGCGTCTCGGTGCACTCCGCCGACGAGGTCTCCTACGTCGTGGCCGGGTCGCTCAGCGGCGAGAGCGGCGGCGTGCGGTTCACCACCGTGGCCGGCGAGGTCTCGCACATCCCGGCGGGCGAGGAGCACTGGGCCGTGGCCGGACCGGAGGGCGCCGAGATCCTCTGGTGCTGGTACGGCGAGGTGGGCGACTAGGGGGCTGCCCAGCCCCGCATCCGATCCCGCGCCGCGGGCGTACCAATCATGGGGGCACGAGAGGAGCCGGCATGCCTCAGCACGACGCCCCCCGCACCGAGGGGTTCCCCTGCTGGGTCGACCTCAGCGTCGAGGACGTGGACGGCGCGGCGGACTTCTACCGCCGCGTGCTCGGCTGGCAGCTCACGGAGACCGCGCCCGAGTACGGCGGGTACCGCACGGCGAGACGCGACGGGCGTCTCGCCGCCGGCATCGGGCCCCGGCAGGGCGACGACCCGGACCACTGGGTCGTCTACCTGGCCGTCGCGGACGCCGACCGCACCGCGGCCAGGGCGAAGGAGCTCGGCGGATCGGTCTACGTCGCGCCGCTGGACGTCGTCTCGCAGGGCCGCATGGCCATCCTCTCCGACCCGACCGGCGCCGTCTTCGGCGTCTGGCAGGCGAACGAGCATCACGGCTTCCAGGCCAGCGCCGAGCCCGGCTTCTTCGGCTGGGCCGAGGTCAACACGGCCGACGCCGAGAGGGCACGGTCCTTCTACACCGAGCTGTTCGGCGCGTCGAGCTCGGGCGTCGAGAACCCGACGACGACCTACTACGGCTTGTCCAAGGACGGCGAGACCTTCGCCGGGATCCTGCAGATGACGGAGGAGTGGGCCGGTATCCCTCCCCACTGGATGGTCTACTTCGAGGTCGACGACATCGACGCGGCCGTCGGCCGCGCGAAGGAGTGCGGCGGCGCCGTGGCGGTGGAGCCGTTCGACACGCCCCTGGGGCGCATCGCGGTCGTGGGCGACCGCGGTATGGCGCCCTTCTCGCTCCTGCAGCGAGAAGCGGGCTAGCGAGCGGGCCGCGGCAGCCCTGCGGATCGCGTGGGTCGCGCGGGCGGCGTCCACGCCTAGAAGACCTGGATGCCCAGCGACGGGAACGCGACGGGCAGGCTGCCGAACAGCAGGTAGAACCCGACGATCCCGACGATCCACAGCGTCGTCTCGCGTGCGCCGCGGCGCAGCCTCGCGACGAACGCGGCGCTGCGCTGCTCGCTGAGGAAGCGGTAGCCGGCGGCCAGCAGCAGCGGCGGCAGCACGAAGATGACGTTGTACACGACGAGCACGGGCAGCCACCCCGCGACGCCGAGCCCGGCCCGAGCCAGCAGGCCCGTCGCGCCCAGGTACGGCAAGGCCGTGGGCAGCTCCATGCCCGTGACGACTATCCCTAGCAGGAACAGCCCCGCGAGGCCGCGGGCGCCCTCGACGGCCCGGCCCGGGTCGGCACCCTTCTCAGGGTTGGGCGCGATCAGCGCGTAGAGGAGCGTTCCGCCGCCGATCACCACGCCCACCACGCCCGCGACGCGGGACTCCAGCGCGGTCTCGAGGGCGGCGAACAGCGCCTCCATGCCGAGCATCAGCAGCACCCCGGCGGACAGGTACGCGACGAAGATGCCGCCGACGTACGCCAGGATCGCCCGCGCCCTCGACCCGCGGGTCAGCAGCGTGAGGGTGACGACCAGCGCGGAGGGGTTGATGCTGTCGATCAGAGCCAGTAGGAAGACAGGTAGTAGCGTCGCCATCTGACGCGGCCCACCTTAGCCACCCACGCCGCCGACTCGGAACCAGCCGAGGCATGACGGCGACCGCTACGAAGGGCGTAGGGACGACCGGTCCTCGGGGCCTACGCACGCCCCGGACCGGGTCGTGCTCGGGGTCCTTCCGGCCTGAGCCGGTCCGGCCTCACAGCCAGCCCGGCGGGACCAGGTCGGTGTCCGGGGTCCCGGGGTGCGGGTGCCCGATGACGCGGGCCAGAGCGAGGGCCTGGCCCTTGTGGTGGAACTCGTGCGTGATCGGGTGGAGGACCAGCCAGCGGCGGGTGAGGGTCTCCTGCCAGCCGTCGCTGAAGGTGTAGACGAACGGCTCGTCCCAGGCGTCGAAGGTGCTCAGCGCCTCCGCGACGGCGGCGTCGACGCGGCCGAACGCCTGCCGCAGGCCGACCGCGTCCGTCGCGTGCAGGCCGCGCTCCGGCCGCCCCACGCCGCCCCGCGACAGCCACAGCAGGTAGCACTCGGCGACGTGGCTGAAGATCCGGCTCAGGCTGCCGAAGGCGAAGTCGTCGCGCTCGGCGTTGAGGACGTCCTCCGGCAACGTGTCGAGCCAGTCGAGGACCCCTGCCCTGGTGCGCCGCACCATGTCGTAGAAGGTCCGCAGGTCGTCGGCCATGGTGGCCCGAGCTTACGGCCTGTCGCGCCGCGGCGGCGCTAGTCGCCGCTGACGATCTCCAGCGCGTCGCCTGACGCCACCACGCGCCGCAGCTGGAAGGTCGCCGCGACGCTCAGGACGTCGGCGGGGTCGTGGACCACCTCGTGACCCTCCTGCCAGCTCAGGAGGCCGGCGAACGAGCCGGTGATGGCGAGGGTCGTGGCGTCGACGACCTCCACGGAGCCGATCTCGAGCGCGCCCTCGGTCAGGGCGTAGTAGCCGTCCAGGCTGGTGCCGTCGGGGAGGTACTTGACCTGCACGTCCTCCTCGGGACCGAGCTCGAGCGTGTCGGGCGCGAGGCTGAACGTGACCTCGAACGCGGCGCGCGACGCGGCGCCCGCGCTTTCGTCCCGGGCGTAGACCGAGACGTAGACCGTCGCCGGCGAGATCACCATCGAGCCGAGCTTCGTCTCCTCCATGACCGTGAACGTCGCCGAGTGCTGCTCGGTGCCCGCCACCCGTTCGAGGATGGCGCGCTGCCGTTCGTCGGTGACGCCGTCGGCGGCGTCCTCCGGCACGAACGTGGCGTACGTGTGCAGGGTGACCTCGGCGCCGTCCACGACGGCGGCGAGCGTTCCGGTCACGGTCTGCTCGGTCTGGGCGGACGCGGTGGCGAGAGCGGCGAGGACCGCGACGAGGCAGCGGCGAACCAGGGCGTGGGAGGACGTGATGCGCATGGAGAACCCTTCCGGTGAGCCGAACGGCTGTGCGTGTGGTACCGGAACCTAACACGACGCGCTCGGCGCGGCCCAGCCCTCTGCGGCGGCCTGCGTAGCCCACTGGAGGCTTGAGCCCCACGATGTGGCCCCCCGACGTGTCCCACTTCCGGTCCAGGTGGCCCAGGAACGGTCCACCCCGGCGGAGGGCGCATGCTCACCGGCAGCGGGATACCCATCCAGCGCCCGGCTAGGACACGCTCCCTACCTGAGCCACCCCAGGATCGCCGCTCCCAGCCACACGAACAGGATGCCGACGGCGCCCACCGGCACCTTGTCGACGAGCAGCTTGACGAGGTCGACGATCTTCACCTCGGCGGCCTCGCGCTGCGCCGCCGGCTCCGGAGCGAAGAGCCCGCGCAGCATCGCGAGCGCCTGCGCCAGGCACAGGACGAGGCCGAGGACTACCAGTACGTACCCGGTGACCTGCTGCATCTCCCCACCCTCCCGCGCCGCCCGCGCTCGGAGGCCGCGGGCCGCGCCGTTGGCGCGTGGGAGGGGCGCGCCGCGTGTGGTGGGGCCACTATAGCGGCGCTATGGGGAACCAGACCGGGCCAGGTCGCCGGCCACTACGTCGGCGCGTCGGCGGCGCGGCGTGAGGGACGAGCCGCGCTGTCGCGGGAGCGAGCCCCTACGCTGGGGCGTCGCCGCCGGTCCCCCGCAAGCCGCGCGCCTCCGCCTCCAGGCGCTCGGCGAGGGACACGTCCTCCATCGCCCGGGCCAGCTCCGCCCGAGCCTCGAGCGCGGTCGCCCGGTCCTCGCGCGCCTCGTCGTCGCCGGCGCGCCGCAAGGCG
>DATGNP010000026.1:0-4659 GCA_035306665.1 Trueperaceae bacterium | reverse complement strand
TCGCCGAGCATCGCGGCGTAGGTGGCGGGCGCCAACGGCATGAACGGCTCGCCGAAGCAGGTGCTGAACGTGGCCGTGGGCTCGGTCACCCCGCGCTCGGTGCCCGCTACCTTCGCCGTGTAGCCGCTGAGGAAGTGGTACATCGCCTGCTCGGGCGTGAGGCGCGAGATGGGAGGCAGGACGCCGAAGGCGTCGGCGGTGAGGAACACGACGTCGTCAGGGTGCCCGCCCACGCCGGTGGGCGAGGCGTTCGGCACGTACTGGATCGGGTAGGCGGCGCGCGTGTTCTCGGTCTTCGCGTCGGAGGCGAAGTCGACCTCCCGGGTCACGGGGTCGACGACGACGTTCTCGAGGACGGTCCCGAAGCGGTGGCTGGCCGCGAAGATCTCGGGCTCCTTCTCGGGCGAGAGGTGGATGACCTTCGCGTAGCACCCGCCCTCGAAGTTGAAGACGCCCGCCTCCGACCAGCCGTGCTCGTCGTCGCCGATCAGGCGGCGGCTCGAGTCCGAGGACAGGGTGGTCTTGCCCGTGCCCGACAGGCCGAAGAACAGCGCGACGCCGCCGCGGCCGTCGAGGGGCTCGTTGGCGGAGCAGTGCATGGGGAAGACCCCAGACTCCGGCAGGGCGAGGTTGAGGACCGAGAAGATCGACTTCTTCATCTCGCCGGCGTACTCGGTGTTGCCGATGAGGACCAGGCGCTGCTCGAAGTCGACGGCGATGACGGTCGGTGACCTCGTGCCGTGCCTCTCGGGGTCGGCGCGGAAGCTCGGCAGGTCGACCACGGTCCAGGCGGGCTGGGAGGGCCGGCGCTCCGGACCGGGGCGCGCGGCGGCTCGCGGCGCGCCGGCCGGCGCACCGCCCGGGGCCGGGTCCAGGAACAGGTTCCGGGCGAAGAGGGCGTGCCAGGCGTGCTCGGTGACGACCCGCACCGGCAGGCGGTAGCGCGGGTCGGCGCCGGCGTGGAGGTGCTGGGCGTGGAGGCTCAGGCGCCGGGCGTGCGCCAGCATGTCGCGGCGCAGGCGCTCGAAGCTCGCCGGTTCCATCGGCTGGTTCACGCCGCCCCAGGCGACGCTCGCGCTGGCGGCGTTGGCGACGATGAACTTGTCGCTCGGCGACCGCCCGGTGTACACGCCGGTGTCGGCGGCCAGCGCGCCGGCGGACGTCAGCAGGGCCTCGCCGCGCCTCACCGCCTCCTCGACGAGGGCGGTGGCGGGCGCGTCGTAGGTCACGTCGAGGCCGTCCAGCGGGAAGCCGTCGGACTCACCGCGCTCCAGCGTGCCGCGTTGCCGCTCGCTCAACCTCGTCCTCCGATCCCCGAGGCTACCACCGCAGGGTGACGCCGAAGCTGACGGCGCTCCGGTCTGACGACAAGGACGTCGAGAGGTCGACGCCCACCAGGCTGCTCACGTCGTAGGCCACGCCCAGCCCGAGCTCGGAGCGGGGCGCTGCGAGGAGGCCGGCCTGCGGGAAGTCGATGCGTCCGGAGATCTCGAGGTCTAGCGGCCCGAGTGCGTACTGGAGCGCTACCTCGTTCGTGACCGCGAAGCCGGGGTCGTCGGGGTCGGCGGTGCCGATCCGGTAGCTGGCGAACAGCTCGGGGTTCAGGTAGCCGCCGAGCCTCACCGACACGCCGAACTGCTCCGCGCCCTCGAGCAGGCTGGAGACGGCCGACGTGCGGATCTCGACGACGTCGAGACCCAGGGCTTCGCGCAGGGCGTTCTGCAGCTCGCCGAGGAGCAGGACGTCGACGGCGGTGTCGAGCGCGCCCTGCGCCACGGCGCCGCCCAGGCCGCCGGCGCCGATCAGGTCGGAGCCGAGCTCGAGTCGGCCCAGCGTGACGAGCGACAGGAGCTCGCCCTCGGTGAGGGGTCTCACGCCCGCCCCGACGGCGGCCGCCTGCTCGCCCTCGCCGCCGGCGACCTCTATCAGCGCTTCGGACGTCAGCGTCGGCCTGACGTCGAACCTCACGCGCCCGTCCTCGTCCCGCTCGACCGGCCCCTGGAACGCCAGGTCGACGCGGAACGTGCGGCCCTCGGGCGCCGCGAACGAGACGTCCGTGCTGCCCGTAAGGACGCGGCTCTTCTCGAACTCCGTGTGCGCCCTGACGCTCAGGTCGGGCAGCACGCCGCGGTTCGCCGTGAACGTGGCGACGGCCTCGTCGACGGTGAAGTCGCGGCCGGCGAACCGCAGGTTGCCTCGCAGCGCCCGCGCCTCGCCGTCGAGGCGCGGCTCCGCGCCGGTGCCGGACAGCGTCAGGTCGAGCGCGGCCTCGAGCGAGGCGAACGAAGTAGCCATCACGACGCGCTGGGGCGCGGTGATGCGCAGGTCGTCGAAGCGGAGGTTCGCCAGCGCCCCGGTCGGGACCGCCTCGGCCCGGGCCGGGCCTACCGGTGACGGCGCCACGGCACCGAGGTCGAGCGCGGTGGCCCGCGGGTCCTCTCCTGCCTGGGCGCCTGGGGCGGGCACCGTCGGTGCCTGGCCCTCGCCAGGCTCGGCCGCGCCCTCGGCCGCTGCCGCGGCGCCTCCGCCCTCCGCCACGGTGTCGACCTCGGCCTCGTCACCGCCAGCATCCGCGCCGGCGCCGGCTTCCGAGGCGCCTCGTTGGCCCCCTGCCGCCTGGTCCTCGGCGGCAGCCGAGCCCTCCGCGGCCTGTGCCCCACCGGCGACGGCGGGGTCGAGCACGACCTCGGTAGCCTGGATCGCGCCGCTCAGGGTCACGCCGCCGTCGGCGCCGACCAGGCGCAGGTCGGCGGCGAGGGTCGAGTCGGCGATGAGCAGGCCGGGGTATGCCACCCTCAGGCCGGTGCCGCCGGCGCGCAGGTCGAGCGGCGCCAGGGTGCCCTGGACCGCCAGGGGCGCCCCCAGCCGTCCGGACAGCGCCAGGTAGGGGCGGAACAGCGGGTCTTGGGTGATCGCGCCGGTGACGTCGTCGATGCGGCCGACGCCGGGCACGACCAGCTCGCCCTCGAACCGCAGGTCGGAGGACCTGAGCGCCAGGGGCTCGAGCGTGACCGTGGCGTCGCCGGCCAGGCGGAGGTCGCCCTCGACCGGGTCGAGGGCGCTCAGCGTCGCCGCGGCCGACAGCGCCGCCCCCTCGAGGCGCACGTCCGCCTCCGACAGCCGGTAGCTGGTGCCGGCGACCCGGAAGGCCAGGGCGTCGGTCTGGAACGACACCAGCGGCTCCTCGACCGTGCCCGTGGCCGTGAACGTGAAGCTGCCCTCGGCGCCCACGCCGAGCAGCGCGAACGACGGGACGAGGCCGAGCATCGGGCCGAAGTCCGCCTCGTCCGCGACGAGCTCGAAGTCGAGGCGGTCCGGCGAGAGCACTCCGCCGGCGCGCCAGTCGCCCCGGCCGGAGAACGTCGCGCGGTCGACGGTCAGGGCCCCGTCGTCGAACGTCATCGTCAGGTCGCCGCGCGTGAGGACCCCGGCGCGCTCGAGGGTGAGCTCCTCGCTGGCCAGCGCCGCGTAGCCGCTCGCGGGGTCCGCGAGGGGCACGTCGACGCGCGCCACGCCGGTCAGGTACGCCGTGACGTCGGTGGGGCCCACGACGGCCTCGGCGAGGAGGTCGAGCGGGAAGCGCTCCAGCCGGGCCGAGCCGGCAAGCCTCAGGTCGGAGAGCGTCGCCGAGAGCAGCGAGCCGCCCAGCGTCACCGCGGCGTCGACGCGCGAGGTCGGCCCCGAGAGCTGCACGGCCAAGGGGAGGGGGGTCTCGCCGACGGCCAGCTCGGGGGCGACCAGTTGCCCGAAGACGAAGTCGCCGTGGAGCTGCACGACGCCCGACAGGGCGCCTGCCACGTGAGGGGCGGCGGAGGCCACGGCCGGCAGCTCGGAGAGCTCGATCGTCCTCAGCCTCACCTCCACGTCGGTGTCGCCCTCGCCCGATACGGCCGCGAGCGCCGGGGAGAGGCGCCTCAGCGGGGCGGCGCCGCTCACGCTGAGGCTGCCCGCCTCCGTGGCGACGGTAGCGGCGCCGCCCACGCGCCCGTCGGCGAACGACGCCTCCGCGTCGACCCGGACCTCGCCCCAGCCGGGCGGCGCCAGGCGTACGCCGGTGACCGTCATGGTCCCGGCGGGAGGCTCGCCGGGCACGTAGGCGAGGCGGGCCGTCACCGACCCGGCGGCGACGCCGGGCACGGGGCTCGCCCCGGACGCGTCGGCCGGGAGCGCCAGCGCCACGTCCACGAGGGCGCTGCCCGTCGCGGACTGGTAGGTGGCGGCCAGCTCGCCCAGGCGCCCGCTCGAGGTCAGCCGCCACTCGCCGGCGTCGGCGCTCACCGCCAGGGGCAGCACGCGGTCGGCGCGGTCCCGGGTGTCGATCGGGAGCTCGAGCGAGCCGGTCAGGTTCGCGGTCCTAGGCGTGAGGGCTCCCGAGAGCTCGACGGCGAAGCCGGAGAGCGTGGCGCCGAGGTCGCGCAGCACCATGGCGGGCCCGCCGCGCAGGGTCAGGACCGCGGAGCCGCTGGCCGCCCCGGTGCCGGTCACGACGAGGCCCTCCTCCGTGACCCGCGCGACGAGGTCGGCGAGGTCGGCGGCGGCCAGGTCGGCCGCCAGCCCGGCCTCGGGCAGCGCTTGGGGCGTGAGGGTCAGGCGTGGCGCTCCGGGCGAGCCGGACGGCTCCAGGCGCGCCGTGACGGGACCGATCGGCACCTCGAGCTC
>DATGNP010000025.1:0-13909 GCA_035306665.1 Trueperaceae bacterium | reverse complement strand
GAGTTGGCGCCGGGGTCGTGCCCGCCGTGGCCCGCGTCGATGACGACGACCTGGCGCCCCCGCGGCGCCTGCGCCAGCGCCTGGGGCTCCGAGGCCGGCCGCGGCTGGCCGATCGCCGTCACGGCCGCGCCGGTGCGGTCGGGCGCGAAGTCGACGTAGAGCGTGGTGCCGTTCGCCTTGGGCACGGTGCCGACGGCGTAGCCGCGGCCCTCGGGGTCGAGGTCGAAGCGGGTCGTGACGGTCACGGTCACGCGGCCGGACGAGCTCGCGACGCTGACGCTGCCCAGGTGGTCGTCGTCGACGACGATCGTCGCGGGCTCGGCGCGGGCGCCGGGCACGACGACGACGAAGCTGCGGCTGCCGGCGGCGAGCTGGTAGGTGGCGTCGGCCGGCAGGTCTAGGGCGACCCGCGTGTAGCCGCCGTTGACCCCGACCCGGGGGGCCGGGACCACGTGCCCCAGCAGCTCGGCCGTGTCGATGGTCACGAGCCGCGCCGCCGCGTTCCAGTCGCTCTGGCCGTCGAAGGCCGTGACGAGCGGGGTGATCGGGACGTAGGACACGCCGTCGACGAGGATCGCCATCGGGCTGTCGAGCGTGTTCGAGCCGCGCAGCGGCGGGTCGAGCTTCACGATGCCGGGCCGCTTCTCGAGGCCGGCCCTGACGTCGGCCGTGGCCTCGAACGTGACGACGCGGTAGCCGTCCGTGAAGCGCAGCAGCTTCTGCTCGCCCAGGTACTCGACCCTCAGGCCCATGGCCTCGGCCAGGACGGAGGCGCGCGCGAAGGCGTTCGAGCTGTCCCCGTGCTCGATGAAGTAGTAGGGCCCCGCCTCCACGAGCCGTCCGTCGACGGCGAGGTAGTTGTGCCGCTGTTGCGCGCACGCCAGGCCGGCGATGAGGAGGACGGCGAGGGGCAGGAGCCTCCGGAACACGACGGCAGCGAGTCTATCACCGGGCCCGAGCCGTCCCGGATGAGATGCTTCGCTAGTCGCGGGGCTGGTCGCGAACGGTTGAGGCCGCGGCGCGGAACGGCCGCGTACCCGGCCCGCGCGTATCATCGCGGCATGACGCGCCGCCGTCCCGGCGAGCGGCTATCAGCGGCCCGCCTCTACCTCCGCTCGCTCGAGGGCGGGGCGCTGGCGGCGCGGCACTCCTCGGGCGCGCGCACCCGCACGGCCCACCTGCTCGGCTTCCTCTCCCCGCTGCACGAGGCCGCCGCGACGGCCCTCGGCCCCGAGGGCGAGGTCACGCTGCTCGTCGCCAACCACCGCGACTGGCACCTCGTGTGCAGCTACCCGTACGGCCTGCCCTTCACGCGCAACCTGCCCTCCACCTCGGTCGTGATCGCGGCCGCGGACTACCCCGAGCGCCTGAAGCGGCGCTTCGACGACCTGCTGCTGGCGGCCGGGAAGGCCGGCGCCGCGCCGGGGCCCGTGAGCGAGTTCCTCGACCTGCTCGTGGGGCACGAGTGGGGGCACGCCGTGGCGAACCGCTCCGGCCTGCGCACCGGCGTGAAGTGGCTCGACGAGCTGATGGCCACGTACCTGCTCGTCGCCGGCCTGCTGGCGACGGGGGGCGAGGAGGCCCACGCCCTGCTGGAGCGCTGGACGCGCGTGCAGGTCGCTGCGACCGCCGACCTCAAGGGCGCGCTCGACGAGTTCGAGTACCCGCGGGGGCGCATGGAGCTGGCGAAGCTCCTGTGGTTCCAGGGCGTGTTCACCGAGCGGGCGCTCGCGCTCGCGCCGGCGCGCGGCTTCGACCTCGCCCTGGAGCTCAGGGCGGCGCTGTCCCGCGACGAGGGCGCTCCCGCGCCCGACAGGGGCGACGTGGCGCGCGCCCTCGTCGAGGTCGAGCCGTCGTTCCGGCCCTGGTTCGCGGTCTTCGGCGAGGACCCGGCTCAGGCCGGCGTGACGGGCGTCTCCTTGAGCTGAAGGAGCAGCGGCTCGAGGTCGCGCCTGACGTCCTCGGAGCAGGCCGCCACCGCGCGCTCGGCGCGGGAGCGGGCCTCGGCCACGCGCTCGGGGTCGCCCTGGGAGGTCGCGGCCTGCAGGTAGGCGAGGGCGCCCTGGGCCAGCGTCACGACGGGCACGGGCTGGGCGAGCGTGCGGTCGAAGAGCTCGAAGCAGCGCTCGAAGTCGCCCTCCGAGAGCGCGTGCTCGGCGGCCGTGAGGTAGTGGTCGAACGCCGAGTCGGGCGAGCCGCCCTTCTCGAAGTGCTCGGCGATCAGCTCGGCCAGCGACAGCGGCGCGTGCAGCTCGAGCCACGTCGCGATGCGCAGGTGCAGGTGCGGCCGGTCACCGAACGGCACCATCCGCAGCACGGCGTTGCGGAGGAGCTCGCTCTGGAAGCGGTACTCGACCTGGTCGGGGATCAGCGAGCCGGGCTGCTTGACGAGCAGGTTCTCGTTCACGAGCACCCTCACGTCGGCGGCGTCGACGCCGCCGGCGAGCTCCTTGAGCAGCCCCTCCCAGCACCGCTCGCCCACCAGCGCGGCCTGCGCCAGCAGCCTGCGCGGCCGCAGGTCGAGCATGTCGAGGCGCGACTGCAGGAGGGAGGCCAGGGAGCCGGAGAACGAGTCCTCCTGGGTGATCGAGAGCGCCCGCCCGAGCTCGAGCACGTAGGCCGGCACGCCGCCGACCTGGCGCACGAGGCTGTCGGCAGCCACGCGCAGCGCCGGGCTCACGACCTCGCCGAGCAGCTCGAGGCTCTCCTCGAACGACAGGGGCGAGAGGTGGATCGCGTCGGCGCCCTCCGGCAGGGTGCGTGCGCGGCTCGAGCGCAGGACCAGCACGGGCGCCGCGGCGTTCTTGAGCAGGTCGAGGAACTGCAGGAGCTGCCTGTCGCGCGGCTCGCCCTCGACGACGAGCACGAGCGCCGGCGGCCTGTCCTGCGTGCCCGGCAGGCGGGCGAGGAGGTCGCGCCACGCGAGGCTGGTGCGGTCGACGCGCCGGCGCTCGAGTCGCGTCCAGGCTTGCAGGGGCGCGAGGTCGAGGCTGCCGAGCACCGCCCGGTGGGCGCGCGCGTCGCCGGGCATGACCGCGTCGAGGACCGCCTGGGCCTGCATCAGCGCCGAGTGCTCCTCCTGGCCCGGCGTCAGGCCGAAGACCTGCGTGGCCAGCGACTCCCACGAGAACTCCGACGCCGGCGTGAGCTCGAGCCACAGCGTCACGGCCCGGTCCTTGACCTGCGACACGAACTCGCGCAGCAGCCGGGTCTTGCCGCGGCCGGCCTCGCCGGCGATCCACAGCTCGGCGGCCTGCCCCGTGGCGACGACCGTGTCGAGCGCGGCCGTGAGCCTCAGGAGCTCCTCCTGCCTGCCGACGAAGGCGAGGTGGGCGAACGGGTCGGCCTCGGGCTGGGACGGCGGCGCGACGAGGCGGTAGACCTCGCGGACGGCCGGGAACCCGTTGAGCTCGATGTCGCCGATCGGCTCGTAGAACAGGCGGTGGCGCGTCGACTCGTAGGTCTCGGGGCCGACCCACACCTCGCCGGGTCCGGCGACCTCCTCGAGGCGCGCCGCGAGGTTGACGGCGCTGCCCATGACCGTGTAGCTGCGTACCTTGCCCGACCCGACGGCGCCGGCGATCACGATGCCGGTGTTCACCCCGGCGCGTCCGACGAGCTCGTGGCCGCGCGAGCGGCCGACCTCCTGGATCGTGTCGAGCGCCTTGGCGGCCGCCAGCACGGCCCTCTGGGGGTCGTCGGGGTGCGAGTGGGGCGCCCCGAACAGGGCGATCAGGCCGTCGCCCTTGAACGAGTCGACGTAGCCGTCGAGGTCCTCGACCACCCCGGCTACGGCCGTGAGCACGCTGTCCGCGAGGTCGCGCACCTCCTCGGGGTCGAGGCCGCGCGTCATCGAGCTGAAGGCGACCATGTCGACGAACAGGACGCTCACGCGACGCCGCTCCCGTCCCGTGAGCTGCCGCGCCAGCGGGCTGCCGCACATCCCGCAGAAGCGATGGCCTTCGGGGTTGAGGTTGCCGCAGGTCCTGCAGGTCAAGTCGTCACCAGCCGAGCATCGGTGCGGGGTCGACGTAGGTGGACTCGCCCCCCGCCGTGCGCTGCATGAAGAAGTGCAGCGTGTCGTTGTGGACCAGCGTTCCGCCCCCAAGGTAGCCGAGTAGCTCGCCTTGTGCCACCACCTGGTTCTCCGCGACGACCGGCGGCCGCAGGTTGACGTAGATGCTGCGCATCCCGCCGCCGTGCTCGACGGCGACCAGGTAGCCGAGGTTCGCGCCCAGGTAGTTCGTGGCGACGACGACCCCGGCGCCCACGGCGCGCACGGCGGCGTTCGCCACCGGGGACTCGAGCTCGATGTACGAGTTGTTCGCCTGCGCGAAGCGGGTCACGAGCCTGGCGCCGTCGATCGGCCGCACGAGGCCGCTGCTCTGCGGCTCGAGCGCGGCCTCGATCGCCTCGCGCTGGGCGGCCGCCGCGGCCGCGGCGCGCTGCGCCTGGAGCTGCCGCTCGCGGTCCTGGGCGGCGCGCAGCGCCTCCTCGCGCGCCCGCGCCTCCTCGGCCCTGAGGCGCTCGATCTCGGCGGCGAGGGACCGGCCGAGGTTCGCGAGGCTCGCCTCGATGCGCCGCTGCTCGGCGATGAGGTCGGCCTGCAGCGCCAGCTGCCCCTCGCGCGTCGCCTCGAGCTCGGCGACGACCGTGGCCAGGCGGGCCTCCGCCGCCGCCAGCTCCGCCTCGGCCGCCGCCAGCTCGGCCTCGGCCTGCCGGAGGGCGGCCTCCTGCTCGGCCAGGCTCTGGCGTTCCATCTGCAGGGCGTAGAGGAGCGAGTCGAGCTCCCCGATCACGTCGGCGTCCTGCTGCGAGAGCAGCGAGACGTAGTGGTTCCTGACCCGCAGCTCGTGGAAGCTGCCGCTGCGCGAGAGCGCGAACAGGGCGGGCGAGCCGCGCTGCTTGTAGAGCGCTACGAGGAGCTCGCTCACGCGGGTGCGCATCTCGCCGAGCCGCTCCTCGAGGCCCGCGATGCGCCCCTCGGTCTCGCGCCGCTGCGCCTCGAGGTCGGCGATCTGGCCGACGATCGCCTCGCGCTCCCGGCGCCGCTCGGCGAGCTGGGCGCTGACGCGGTTGCGCTCCTCGATGCGCTGCTGGAGCTGCGCGGCGGTGGCGCCGAGGGCCGCCTCGATCTCGGCGAGCTCCCGGCGCCGCTGCTCCTCGAGCTGCTCGAAGCGCTGGATGTCCGCCTCGAGCCGCCGGCGCTCCTCGGAGTCGAGGACGACCTGCGCGAGCGCGTACGCGCCGGCGAGGAGAAGGCAGGCGAGGAGGGGCCTGGCGACGTGACGGAGGGCGCGCGCGACCGGGCCCGCCCTGCGGGGCGCGGGTCGCGGCCCGGTCATGTCCGTTCCCGGAGGAACTGCGAGAGGCCTATGGCGCTGCCGACGAAGCCGACGAGGACCGCGAGCGCCGCCAGGGCGCCCGCGATAGAGCCCAGCAGGGCGGGGTCGCGCACGAACGGCACGAACGTGAACTGCTCGGAGAGGCGCGCGATGCCGAACTGGTAGCCGGGGATCACGAGGCCCAGCGAGACCGTCGCGCTGATCAGGCCGAGGAGCACGCCCTCGATGAGGAAGGGCGCGCGGATGAACCGGCGGCTGGCGCCGACGAGGCGCATGACGTCGATCTCGTCGCGGCGCGCCGTGATCGCGGCGCGGATCGAGTTGACGATCGCGAACAGGGCAGCGGAGAGCAGCACGACGACGAGGATCGAGCCGCCCACGCGCAGGGCGTCGTAGACGGCGAGGAACGTGTCGACGGCCTGGCTGGCGTCGTCGACGTCGGTGACGCCGGGAAGCTGCTCGAGGCGGAAGCGCACGGTCTGCGTCAGCGCGGGGTCGTAGAGGCGCACGTGAAGCGTGTCGGGCAGCGGGTTCTCGACGAACGAGGCCGCCCGCGACAGCGCCGGCAGGTCGGCGACGAGGTCGGCGAGGGCCTGGTCGGAGCGGACGTACGCGACCCTCTCGACCTCAGGCCACGCCCGCACCGTGCCGATCAGCTGCTCGTCGTTCGCGTCCGGTGCGAGGTAGACGGCCACCTCGAGCTCCCCCTGCAGGTTCGCCAGCACCTGGCTGAGGTTGGCGCTGGTCAGGCTCAGCGCGGCCAACATGGTGAGGGAGAGCGTCATCGTGGTGATCGTGGAGACGCTCGCCACCCAGTTGGCCCGGATGGCGCGCATGGCCTGCGCCAGCGCGTACATCAGGCCGAAGTGTACGCCGCTATCACCGCGTCCGTGAACTGCGCGGTAGTGGCGTCGCCGCCGAGGTCCCGCGTGACGGGGCCGTCGGCGAGGACGCGGTCGATCGCCGCCTCGATGCGCGCTGCCTCCTCCCTGAAGCCGAGATGGTCGAGCATCATCGCGGCCGTGAGCATCGTGGCCGTCGGGTTCGCGACGCCCTTCCCGGCGATGTCCGGCGCGCTGCCGTGCACCGGCTCGAAGATCGCGTAGCGCTCGCCGACGTTCGCGCTCGGCGCGACGCCGAGGCCGCCCGTCAGGCCGGCCATCAGGTCGGAGAGGATGTCGCCGAAGAGGTTGGTCGAGACGAGGACGTCGAAGCTCTCGGGCTCGCGCACCAGCTTCATCGCCGCGGCGTCGACGATCACGTCGTAGGTCTCGACGTCGGGGTACTCCTTGGCGACCTCCATGACCGTCTCGAGGAACAGGCCCGAGGTCAGGGGCAGGACGTTCGCCTTGTGGATCACTGCCAGGCGGCCGCGGCGCCTGCGGGCCTGCTCGAGCGCGACGCGGGCGATGCGCTCGCTGGCGCGCCGGGTGACGACGGCGTCGGCGATCGCGAGGTCGCCGCCGGCGTAGCGGCGCTCGTTCTCGACGTAGAGCCCCTCCGTGTTCTCCCTGACCATCAGCATGTCGATGCCGGGCAGGCACTTGGGCACGGGCCGCGAACGCGCCGGCCGGAGGTTCGAGAACAGGTCGAGCGTGCGGCGCATGTAGCGGATCGCGCCCTGGTGGCCCTCGACCTTGTGGGAGGGGCTGGTGAAGGCGCCGGCGAGGGTCGCGTCGGAGCTCGTCACCTTGGTGAGGGTGTCGGCCGGGACGCTGGTCCCCGTGCGGTTGAAGGTCGCCCAGCCGGCGTCGGCCTCGACGAAGGTCAGGTCGAGGCCCGTGGCCTCGAGCAGGCGGCGCGTGGCGGGAACGACCTCCTGCCCGATGCCGTCACCGGGGATGAGGCAGATGGTAGGCATTGAGTACTCCTTGATGCTCGTGACGGCCGGCGGCCCGGAGGGGGCGGCGCGGCCGAGGCCACTCGAAGGTATCACGCGCCGCCGGGGGCCCCTCGCGTTGTTAGGATGGCGCGAAACATGCCAGGAGCGGAAGCGTGACCAGCTTGAGCGGGCGTCTCGCGCCAGGGGCGCTGGCCGACCTGCTGCAGTACCTCGCGCTGTCGCGCGCCTCCGGCTGCCTGCTCCTCAGGCACCCGCAGCGCCGCCAGGCGTACGTCTACCTCGAGAACGGCCGCGTCGTGTTCGTCGACGCCAGGCCGCTCTACGACGTCGCCGCGCTCAGCGAGCTGCTGGGCTGGAACGACGGCCGCTTCGCGTTCCGGCCGGGCGTCGCCGCGCCGCGCGCCACGATCGACGTCGCCACCGAGAGGCTCCTGCTCGAGGCGACGAGGCGCGCCGACGAGCCGGTGCCGGGAGCCGTCGACCCCGACACCGTGCTGTGCGCGCTCAGCGGCGACGCGCCGGCCGCCCGGCGCGAGGAGCGGGCCACGACGCTGGCCGGCGGCGCCCACGACGACAGCCCGTTCGGGCCGGTGCGCATGCTGGGCGAGGTCGGCGACGCCGGCGAGCAGGTCGGCGCCCGCGCCGCTCCCGAGAGCGTCTCCCTGTCGCTGGCGGCGCTGCACCTGTGGCGTCGCCTCGACGGCGCCAGCAGCCTCAGGGAGCTGTCGTCGGCCCTCGGTCGACCGCTCTCCGAGGTCGTGGAGGCCGCCGCCGAGCTGCTCGACTCCGGCCTCGCCGCGTTCGTCGCGGTGGCCGTGGCCGACCCCCGCTTCCCCCGCGAGCTCGCCCGCGAGGCCGTCGACCTGTTGGGCCCCGTCGGCGAGATCGTCGTCGAGGACGCGCTCTACGAGCTCGGCCTCAGCCCCGACGCCGTCCCCGTCGGGCGCGTCGACGAGCTGGTGCAGGCGATCGAGGCCGCCTTCGGCGACTCGCCGGCCCGCGCCGAGTTCGCGCGCCGCGCCGCCGAGCTCAGGGAGCTCTTCGCCCTCGACCCGGTACCGGCAGGGAGACAGTGATGGACCACGTAGTCGTCGTGCTCGACCCCCTGCCCGAGGACCTGGGCGGGGCCGCGGCGTTCGTCGCGCAGCGCTTCCGCATCCCCGAGGACCGCGCCCTCCAGCTCCTGAGGCGCGCTCCCGGCCCCGTCACGAAGGCGGTGCCCGAGGCCCAGGCCCGGACCGTGGCGGCGATCCTCGCCGAGGCCGGCCTCCACGTCGAGATGCGCGAGGGCGGCCCGGACGGCCCCGCGGTGCCGTTCGCGGCCCCGGTCTCGGCCCCCACGCCCGTGCCCGACGCTCGGCCGGGGGCGCCGGACGCGGCGGACGGCGGCGAGCCGCAGGCGGCGGAGCCCGCGGGCGCCGGGCCCGACGCGGCCGAGCCCGACGCGGCCGAGCACGCCGGCCGCGTGCCGCCGGCGGAGCCCGTCCCCGGCCGCGAGGACGAGCCCGTCGCCTCCGGCGCTGGCGAGGCCGCGTTCGACCCGCGCGCCGAGGCGCTGCGCATCCCGCCGTCCTTGGCCCGGGCACGCGTCGCCGGCGACGACGCGACGTCGGCCGACGCCGCTGACCGCGACCGTGACGACGAGGCGGTCGCGGCGCACGACCGGGCGGAGGCGGGGAGCGAGTCCGCAGCATCCGCCGCCACCGAGCCGGAGGCCCCGCCCGTCGAGCGGTCGGTGCGGTCGACGCAGGTGCCGCCCGCCGGGGCCACGACGACGACGCCGCCCCGCGACCCGATGAAGACCACGCTCACGCGCGAGCCGCCGGACGTCGAGCGCCACGGGCTCAGCCGGCGCATCGCGACGGCGGCCACGCTGCCCGCCGTCCTGACGCTCCTCGCGGCGCTCCTCGTCCTCACCTTCACGCTGCTGCCGCTGCTGCGAGCCCAGCAGGCGGAGCGGGCCCAGGGCACCGCCACCGCGGTGGCAGCCACGGTCGAGGGGCTCTCGGGCGGGCTGCCGCTCTCCTCGCCTCTCGTCAGGACCCAGCTGAGGGCCGTCGAGGACCGCACGGCGTCCCAGCTCGCCACGCAGGGCGTGTCGTTCATGGCCATCGTCGAGCCCGACGGGAACGTCCTGCTCGGGTGGGAGTCGGGCGCGGCCGACATGTCGCCCGCCACGCGCGACCTGGCGCTGGCGGCGGCGCGCGGGGAGCTCGCCGACGAGCCTGCGAGCTGGACGGCGGACCTCGCCCGCACCTGGGAGACGCTGCTGTCCGTGGTGGGGCTGCGGCGGGCCGAGCCGGTGGTGGCGGCGGCCCGCATGGAGCGCTCCGGCTCGCCGCTGGGCGCCGTCGTCGTCGGCGTGGACCCCTCGGGCCTGCGCGGCGAGCTGGGCCGCGTGCTCCTCACCTCGCTGCTGGTCGGCCTCGTGCCGGTCCTGTTCGCCGTCCTGGCCGCGCTCTCGCTGACGCGCGGCGTCACCGACGCCGTCCGCTACCTGCTGGTGGCGACCGACCGCATCAGCCACGGCGACTTCGAGAAGCCCGTGGAGCTCGAGCGCGACGACGAGCTCGGCCAGATCGCCGGCGCCGTCGAGCGGATGCGCATCAGCCTGCGCGAGGGCATGGAGCGCCTCAGGCGCAGGCGCTGAGGGACGCGCCCGGGGCGGGCCTCGCTCAGCGCCCGGAGGCTCAGGCCGGCAGCGGCTTCGAGGCGGTCAGCTCGCGCACGCGGGCCGCGACCTTCTCCGGGTCGCCGCCCTGCAGCGCCGTGTCGATCAGCTCGGCGACGACGGGCATCTCCTCGGGCGTGAAGCCGCGCGTCGTGATCGCCGGCGTGCCGATCCGTATGCCCGACGTCACCCAGGGCTTCTCCGGGTCGTAGGGGACCATGCTCTTGCTGACGGTGATGCCGGCCGCGTCGAGCAGGCTGCTCGCCCTGTTGCCCTTGATGCCCTGGGGCCTCAGGTCGACGAGGAACAGGTGGTTGTCGGTGCCGCCCGAGACGATGCGGTAGCCGCGCCCCTGCAGAGCGCTCGCCAGCGCGGCGGCGTTGTCGAGCACGCGCCGCGTGTAGTCCCTGAACTCCTGGGTCAGCGCCTCCCCGAACGCGACGGCCTTGCCGGCGATCACGTGCATCAGCGGGCCGCCCTGCGTGCCGGGGAAGATCGTGCGCGCGACCTTCTGCCCGACCTCCTCGTCCTGCCCGAAGATCAGCCCGCCGCGCGGGCCCCTGAGCGTCTTGTGCGTCGTGCTGGTCACGACGTGCGCGTGCGGCAGGGGGTGCGGGTGGAGACCGGCGGCCACGGGGCCGGCGATGTGGGCGATGTCGGCCATGAGGTAGGCCCCCACCGCGTCGGCGACCTGCCTGAAGCGCGCGAAGTCGATCAGGCGGCTGTAGGCCGAGGCGCCGGCGATGATCAGCTTCGGCCTGAACTCCTCGGCGATCGCCGCCAGGGCGTCGTAGTCGATCGTCTCGCTCTCGCGGTCGACGGGGTAGCCGCGCACCTCGTAGTAGATGCCCGAGAAGTTCACCGGCGAGCCGTGCGTGAGGTGCCCGCCGTGCGCCAGGTCCATGCCGAGGACCCGGTCCCCGGGCTCGAGGAGCGCGTAGTAGGTGGCGAGGTTCGCGTTCGAGCCCGAGTGCGGCTGGACGTTCGCCCACGTCGAGCCGAACAGCTCGTTGCAGCGCGCCATGGCCAGGGTCTCGACCTCGTCGACGACCTCGCACCCCCCGTAGTAGCGCTTGCCCGGGTAGCCCTCCGCGTACTTGTTCGTCAGCACCGAACCGACGGCCTCGAGGACCTGCCGCGACACGAAGTTCTCGGAGGCGATGAGCTCGAGGCCGTGCCGCTGACGCTCGTGCTCGCGTGCGATGAGCTCGAAGACCGTGGTGTCCCGCGACATGCGGCCGAGTATATGTCCGGGCCGCCGGCCGAGCCCCGCGGCGCGGGCCCGCGGCCTACCGGCACGAGCCCGTCTCCGCGAGCGCCGGCCGGGCGCCGCGGCGCGGGCCCGCGGGACATCCGTTCCTGCCGGTCCTCACCCGTGCGTGGCAACGTGGTGAACGTGGCCGCGTCTGCGGCTCGTCCCAGCCGCCGCGGGCGCTCGCGGGCGCCGCCGGCGGAGAGAGGAAACCCCTACATGGCACTGTTGGAAGGCAAGGTCGCCCTGGTCACCGGGGGCGCGTCCGGCATCGGACGGGCGGTCGTCGACGCCTACGTCAGGGAAGGCGCCAAGGTCACGATCGTCGACATGTCGGAGGAGAACGGCCGCAAGGCCGTCGAGGAGGTCGCCGGCATGGGCGGCGAGGCCCACTTCGTGCGCGCCGACGTCTCGCGGCCCGAGGAGAACGAGCGCATGGTGCGCGAGACCGTCGAGCGCTTCGGCGCCCTGCACGTCGCCTGCAACAACGCCGGCATCGGCGGCGAGGTGAACGCGGTCGCCGACATGAGCGTCGAGGGCTGGGACAAGGTCATCGCCATCAACCTCTCTGGCGTCTTCTACGCGATGAAGTACGAGATCCCGGCGATGCTGGCCGCCGGCGGCGGCTCGATCGTGAACATGGCGTCGATCCTCGGCGCGGCCGGCTGGGCGACCTCGGCGGGCTACGTCGCCGCGAAGCACGGCGTCGTGGGCCTGACGAAGACCGCGGCGCTCGAGTACGCGGCCAAGGGCGTGCGCGTCAACGCGATCGGCCCCGCCTTCATCCGGACGCCGCTGATCTCGGCCCTGGAGGAGGACAAGGCCGCCTACGACATGCTCGTCTCGCTGCACCCGATCGGCCGCCTCGGCGAGCCCGAGGAGGTCGCGGCGCTGGCGCTGTTCCTGGCCAGCGACGCGGCGTCGTTCGTCCACGGCGCGTACATCCCCGTCGACGGCGGGTACCTGGCCAGGTAGCGGGCCTCGCGGCGCCCGTCCACGCGAGGGTAAGCGTCCCGGCGGTCCAGCGGGGAACCGTGGGCCGGTCGGTCGCGCCGGCGCTACGCGAACGCGGCCAGCAGCGCCAGCGCGCGCTCGAGCTTCGAGTGGCTCGACGGCGTGAGCGGGACCAGCGTGCCGACGGCGTCGGCCAGCGCTCCTAGCGCCGCGTCGGACTCCGGCCCGGCGTGGAGGGCCTCGACCTCGACCTCGTTGAAGGTCACCGAGCCGCCCTCGTGGCCGGGCGCGCGGCACTCGACGGCGTCGAACGCGATGTCGGCGACGGGAGCGCCCTCGCTCCTCGCCACCAGCCTCACCCGCTCCACCCACAGCTCGGCGATCGGCGCCAGGCCGGCGGCGGCGCCCTCGGGCAGGGCGGCCAGCACCGCCTCGGGCCAGGCGTCGTCCTGCTCGACGCGCACCTCAAGCTCGGGGCGGGAGTGCAGCTCGCCCTCGCGGGAGCCGGCGCCCTTGAGCGTGGCGTAGGTGCCGCTGGGCCGGTGCCGGCGCCTGAGCGCGACGCCGGCCCGCACGAGAGCGCGCTCGGCCGAGTCGAAGTAGACGTCGACGTAGCGTTCGACGGTGGGCGCGTCCAGGGTCAGGCCGGTGCCGGCCACGGCCGCGGCCAGCTCGGCGTGGCTCGGCACGTGCTCGTCGGTCGTCGAGTACTTCAGCTCGCGCTCGGTCACGTAGTCCTGCTCGCGCTCCACGTCCACATCCGGACTCTAGCGCCTCTGCTACCATGTGCCCACTCACAGGCAAGCGCGCCCACCTGGGGCACGCCGCGGCAACGCACCCTCACACGAGGATAGGAGCCGAGATGTCCGACATCCGCAACGTCGCGGTCCTCTCGCACAGCGGCGCCGGCAAGACGTCTCTGGTCGAGGCTCTGCTCTACCAGGCCGGCGCCATCCCCACGCTCGGCGCGGTGGAGGACGGCACCACCGCTTCCGACTACACGCCGGAGGAGAAGCGCCGGAAGATCTCGATCTACTCGACCATCCACCCGCTGACCTGGAAGGGGCAGCGCTTCAACGTCATCGACACGCCCGGCTACGCCGACTTCGTGTCCGAGATCCGCGGCGCGATGGCCGCCGCCGACTCGGCGATGATCGTGGTGTCGGCGGTGTCCGGCGTCGCGGTAGGCACCGAGCGCGTGTGGAGCTCGAGCCGCGAGCGCGAGCTCTCGACGATGGTCGTCGTGAACAAGATGGACCGCGAGAACGCGGACTTCTTCCGCGCGATGGCCGAGATCGAGTCGACGCTGCCCGGCAACCTCGCCGCCATCCAGGTGCCGATCGGGCAGGCCGAGTCGTTCCGCGGCCTCGTCGACCTCCTCACGATGCGCGCCTACGAGTGGGACGCCGGCGGCGGCGAGCCGCGGTCGGTGCCCGTGCCCGACGAGGTCGCCGGCATCGCCCAGGAGTACCGTGACCGGCTGGTCGAGGCGATCGTCGAGACCGACGACGACCTCATGCTCAAGTACCTCGAGGACGCCGAGCTCGGCGACGCCGAGCTGAAGGCCGCCTTCGAGGCCGCCGTGCGGCGCAACGAGCTCACCCCGGTGCTCCTGACCTCGGCCACGCGCGTGATGGGCGTGAGCCTGCTCCTCGACTTCATGCTCGAGGGCGTGCGGCAGGTCGAGGACCACATGCCGCTGCGCGTCGACAGGGGCGAGCCGCCCGCCCTGGGCCCCAACGCCCCCTTCACCGCGCGCGTGTTCAAGACGGTCATCGACCCGTACATGGGCAAGGTCTCGATGCTGCGCGTGCTGGGCGGCTCGCTAAAGGCCGGCGACCCCG
>DATGNP010000024.1:0-11305 GCA_035306665.1 Trueperaceae bacterium | reverse complement strand
GTCGACGTGGACGGCTTCGCCGTCGACACGGGGCCGGGGACCTTGGTCCTCGAGCCGGAGGCGACCGTCCCGCTGCTCGAGGCCCTCTGCCTGGCGGGGGAGGTGCTGCCTCCTGCCACCGACGTCGGCAAGCGGTACCTGGTCAGGCGCGGGCGCCTCGTGCCCGTGCCGGCAGGGCCGTCTGGCTTCCTCGCGTCGCCGCTGTTGTCGTGGCCGGCCAAGGCCATGGCGCTGCTCGAGCCGACGCGCCCACCCGCATCCGGTGACGAGTCGGTGCACGCCTTCCTCGCGCGCCGCTTCGGGCCGGCAGTCGCGGGGGCCTTCGGCGAGGCGCTCGTCTCCGGCATCGCGGCCGGCGACCCCAACGACCTGAGCGCGAGCGCGCTCTTCCCGCAGCTCAAGGGGCTCGAGGCGCGCTTCGGCAGCGTTCTCAAGGGCATGGCGGCCGCGCGCAGGGCCGGCGTTCCCCGCCGCAGCCCGGTCACGCTGCGCGGCGGCATGCGCCGCCTGCACGATGCGCTGTCCGCTGCGCTGGGCGCGCGGCTCGTCACCGGCGCGGAGGTCGCGTCGCTGCGTCGCAAGGGCGGCGGCTACGAGGTGAGCGCTACTGACGGGCGCGCGTGGACGGCCGGCGCGCTCGTGCTGGCGACGCCGGCGTTCGTCTCAGCACGCCTGCTGGCGTCCCATGCCCCTGAGGCCGCCCGCCTCCTCGAGGAGGTCCCCTACGCCGCGGTCGACGTCGTCGCACTCGGGTACCGCCGGGCCGACGTGCCGCCGCTCGAGGGCTTCGGCTTCGTGGCGCCGCGCGGCCAGGGCGTGAGGAGCCTGGGGGTCATCTACTCCTCGGCGATCGCGCCCGGACTGGCGCCCGAGGGGCACGTGCTGTTCAGGGCCATCGCCGGCGGCGCGCTCGACCCCGGCTTCGCCGCGCTGGGCCCGTCCGAGAAGGTCGCGGCCGTCGTCGCCGACCTGGCGGTGACGCTCGGCGTGGCCGCCGAGCCGGTGATGGCGCACGTCGTGCCGTGGCCGCGCGGCATACCGCAGTACCGCCTCGGCCACGCCGAGCGGCTCGCGGCCGCGGAGTCCGCGCTCGCGGGCCTGCCCGGCGTGCGGCTCGTCGGCGACGCCTACCGCGGGCTCGGCGTGAGTGACCGTCTCAGGGAGGGAATCCGCGTCGCCAGGGAGCTCGGGGCCGTGCGGGCCGCGACGCCTGGCGACGTACTCATCGACGGGCACTAGACTCGTCCCTAACGAGAGACGGTCCGTAGGCAGAGGGGTCGGGACAGGAGGCGCATGACCACCATCACGCCCGCATCGGCCTTCACCCCCGCGGCGATCGCGGCGCGCCTGCGCGAGCTGCGCGAGATCGCGGCGATCACGGGGCAGCGCTACCGGAGCGACCTCGACCGCGACGAGGAGTCGTTCGCGCTGAACCCCGACGTGCCGCGCTGGCTGTGGGTGCCCCACGAGGGCGGGTCGCAGCTCGCGGCGCTGGTGCCGCGCGGCAAGCGCTGGGCCTCGGAGGTGGCGCGCTGCTGCCAGGACGCCTTCGGCCGGACGCCCACCCCCTACCTCGTCACGCCCGAGCGCGTCACCGCGATCACGTGGGAGGTCGCGACGGCGATGATCGAGGACATCCCCGACTCCGACCCGGTCGACGCCGCCAGTCTGGCGCACGTGGCCGGCGACGAGTGGCGCCGGGCCGGCGACGCGCTCGAGTACTAGCGGCGGTCGCCGAGAGGCGCCGCCTCCGCGAAGGTTCCGCTCAGCCGAGCCGCAGGCGCGCGCCGTGCACGAGCAGGGCGCGCTCCGACAGTAGCGGCGCCACGGCGTGGAGCGCCGCCTCGGGGCTGCCCCCGACGGGCAGGACGGGCCTCTGCGGGGTGGGGACGTCCCACACCTCGGCGTCGTCGCGCAGTCCGGCCAGCTCCTTCGCGAGCGCCAGCGCGCGCTGCACGTCGCCGAGCTCGTCGGCGAGCCCGACCTCGAGCGCGTCGGCGCCGGTCCAGACGCGCCCGCGTCCGACCTCGTCGACGCGTTCGCGGCTCAGGCCCCTGCCGTCCGCCACCCTCGCGACGAACCGCTCGTACACCTCGGACACGTAGCGCTCGATCAGGGACCGCTCGGCGTCGTCCCAGCCGTCCGCGCTCCGCATCAGGGTCGCGAAGCGCCCGCGGCGCAGCACCTCCGGGTTCACGCCGTGGCGGCGGTTGAACTCCTCGAGCACGAACTTGCCGGCGACCACGCCGATCGAGCCGGTGATCGTCGTCGGGGCCGCGACGACGCGGGTCGCGTGCGTGAGCACGTAGTAGCCGCCGCTGGCGGCGAGCTCGCCCATCACGGCGACGACGGGCAGGCGGCGCGCCAGGAGGCTCACCTCGCGCCAGATCAGGTCGCTCGCCAGCGCCGAGCCGCCGCCCGAGTCGACGTGCAAGACGACGGCCTTCGTGCGCGGGTCCTTCGCGGCGGTGCGGAGCGCCCTCACCAGCGTCTCGCTGCCGGCCATCGCCGCGCCGAAGAGGGGCAGCGGCACCGGGGAGCGGCGCGAGCGTCCCGTGACGATCGCGCCCTCGAGCGAGACGACGGCCACGCGTCCCCCTGGGGGCCGCGTGCGCCCGGGCACGAGCGCGACGGCGCGCGCCGCCGGCGCGTGGTCGCGGGAGACGACCTCGTCCTCGTAGGCGACGCGGTCCACCATCCCGAGCGCCAGGGCCCGCGCGGCGCTGGTCACGCCCTCCTCGACCCACGACCTGACCTCCTCGGGCGCGCGTCCCCGCCCGGCGGCGACGGCGCTCGCGAACGTGCGCTCGACGCTGTCCAGGAGGGCGTCGTACTGCCTGCGCTGGGCCTCGCTCATCGCCGGCAACGCGAACTGGTCGCCGGCGTTCTTGTACTCGCGGATCGCGTGCTTCTCGAACCTCACGCCCGCCTTCGCCAAGGCGTCGGCCAGGAACGTGGCGCCGAGGGCGTTGCCGTGGACCCACAGCTCCGCGCTCTCCGGCACGACGACCTCGTCGGCGGCCGCAGCGACGTAGTAGGCGGTCGTGTCGAGCGCGGCGGCGACGACGAGAGTGCGCTTGCCCGCCGCCCTCAGGCGGCCGACCTGCTCGCGGAGCGCGTAGGCGGCGGCGAGGTCGACCCTGAGCTCGTGGACGCGCAGCAAGGCGCCCTCGAGCCAGTCGGCTCGGCAGAGGGCGTCGACGGTAGCGGCCAGCTCCGCCAGCGACGCGTCCCTGCGGCCCGCGGCCAGGCTCTCCAGCGAGACGAGCCGGCGCGGCGGCGTGCGCTCCGGGTAGGCGCCCGTGAGCTCGAGGACGACCCAGCGCGGTCGCGGGCCCGGCCAGGCGCCGAGGAGCGCGTTGCGGGCCAGCGCGGCCCCGTTCCTCACGGCCGTGGCGAGGACCGGCAGGGCCGGCCTGCGGGCCGCGGCCGCGCCGGGCGTGGCCGGACCGCGGGCCGGTCTCGCGCCCGTCACGTCCCGGCCAGGCGCTCGAGCTCCGCGACGTGCCCCTCGAGCACCCCGAACGCCCGCTCGATCGGCTCGGGCGTCGTGAGGTCGACGCCCGCCTGCCTCAGGGCCTCCACGGGCGGCAGCGAGCTGCCCGCGCGCAGGAAGCCGAGCACGCGGTCGGCCGCGCCGGGCTCGCCCTCGTAGACGTCCTCGGCGAGCGCCGCGGCTGCCGAGATGCCGGCGGCGTACTGGAACGTATAGAACGGTACGTACAGGTGGCCGAACTCCGCCCAGGTGATGCCGACGCGGTCGTCGGCCGTGATGTGCTCGCCGTAGCCCTCCTGGAACAGGTCGCGCATCAGGCTCACGAGCGACTCGGCGGTCAGGCCCTCGCCGCGCGCGACGGCGTCGTGGACGGCGAGCTCGAAGCGCACGAGCGTCGGCATGATGAAGAGGTAGCGGTGGAAGTTGTCGAAGGCCTCGTTGAGGACGTCGAGGCGCTGGTCGGGCTCGCGGAAGCGCGAGAGCAGGTGACGCCTGACCAGGGCCTGGTTGAAGTTCGAGGCCGTCTCGGCCGCGACCATCGAGATCTCGGTGTAGGGGAGGGGCTGGGCGCCGTCCATGAGCACGCCGTGCATGGCGTGGCCGAGCTCGTGCGCGAGCGTCGAGACGGAGCCCAGGTCGCCGACGAAGCTCATCATCACCTGCGGCGTGTGGCCGTAGGCGCGCGAGCAGAAGGCGCCGTCGCGCTTCCCCCGGTTCGGGAGCACGTCGACCCAGCGCTGCTCGACGAGGCCGCGACGCATCGGCTCCACGTACTCCTCGCCCATGGGCGACATGCCCTCGATGACCCAGTCGACGGCCTGCTCGTACGTCACCTCCAGCGGTCGGCGCGCCAGCGGAGCGAAGACGTCCCACTCCTCGAGGCGCGCCACGCCGAGGATCCGCCTGCGCGCGGCCCAGTAGCGGTGCCACACGGGCAGGTTGGCCCTGAACGTGTCGATCACGGCGTCGAGCACGCTGCGCGGCACCTCGTGGGGCTCGAGCTGGAGGGCGACCGTGTCGGCGTAGCCCCTGGCCCTGGCCGTGTACACCGCCTGCTTCACGCGCCCCAGGTAGAGCTCGGTGAGCGTGTCGGCGAAGCCGAGGAACCCCTCCTTGTAGGACGCGTAGGCGGCCTCGCGGACCGCGCGCTCGCGCGAGCCCTTCAAGGCGGGGTAGGTGCTGCGCTCGACGACGTACTCCTCGCCGTCCACGCGCACGGGCTCGAACCGGATGTCGCCGTTGGCGAGGCTGTTGTAGGCCCGGTCGACCGCCCCGAACGGGTCCGAGAGGCCGGAGAGCAGGGCCTCGACCTCGGTGGAGCGGACGTACGGCCGCAGCGACTCGAGCCGCTCGAAGTAGCGGCCGAGCCGAGCCAGGCCCGGCTCCTCCCGCATGAACGCCTCGACCTCCTCGGCGCCGATCGCCAGCAGCTCGGGCCGGACGAACGCGAGCTTCTGGTTCACCCGCGCGGCCAGCGACTGGAACTCGCCCGCCTTCCGCCTCGCCTCCTGGTCGTGCTGGTCGACGTTCACCGGCAGTGCCGCGTAGTTGCGCAGGCGCTGCGCCGTCGCGAGGAAGCCGAAGTACAGCTCGAGGAACTCCGCCAGGTTCGCGGCCGACTCGCCCAGCCGGCCCGCGTAGCCGGCCAGGGTGTCGGCCTCGGTCTCGAAGCGCTCGAGGTCCGTCCGGTAGGCGTCCTCGCTGGGGTAGAGCACGGAGAGGTCCCAGGTGTACCGGGGGTCCAGGTCAGAGCGTGCGGGGAGGGTCTTGACGGCCATGCGACGAGTCTAAGGCCGCGCGCGCGAGCGCGGCGGAGCACCTGGGGCGGCGCGCCAGTGGTTAGAGTCGCCTGATGTTCAGGGGCGGAAGGCTGACGCTGTTCCTCGTCTGGGTGGCGGCCTACGTGCTCTCCTACTTCTTCCGCTCGGCCAACGCCGTCATCGCCGGCGACCTGCGTGCCGAGCTGGGCCTCGACGCGCAGCAGCTCGGCCTCGTGACGAGCCTGTTCTTCCTGGCGTTCGCACTGACGCAGTTCCCGCTCGGCGGCGCGCTCGACCGGTGGGGGAGCCGGCGGGTCGTGCCCGCGATGCTGGTGCTGGGCGCGACCGGCTCGGCCCTCTTCGGCCTCGCCGGAGGCTTCGCGCCGCTGGCCCTGGGCCGGGCGCTGCTCGGCGTCGGGTTCGCCGGCGTGCTGATGGGCGCCGTCAAGGCGTTCGCGGCCTGGTTCCCGCCCCGCCGCTTCGCGACCGTCTCCGGCCTGTTCGTCGCCGTCGGCTCGGCCGGCGCGCTGGTGGCCGGCACGCCGCTGGCCCTCCTCGCCGGCGCGTTCGGCTGGCGGGCGGTGTTCGTCGCCGGCGCCGTCGTCGTCCTGGCCGCCGCCGCCGCGGTCCTCCTCCTCACGCGCGACGCGCCGCCAGCGGGAGAACGCGCCGACGGCGCCGCGGCCGCGGCCCCACGGGAGGCCGCCGACCCCGGCGCCGCCGAGGGGCTCGTCGGGGTGCTCCGCGACCACCGCTTCTGGCGCATCTCGCTCGTGAACCTCGGGCTGATCGGCGCCGTGCTCGCCGTCCAGGGGCTGTGGGCGGGACCGTACGCCGCCGACGTCCACGGCCTCGAGCCGGTGGCCGTGGGGAACCTCCTCGTCGCGCTCGGTGTGGGCGTCGTGCTGGGCAACGCGCTCACGGGCTGGCTGGCCGACACGTTCGGCAGGTACCTGACGGTGCTCGTCTCCGGCGCGCTGGCCGCCGGCGCGAACCTGCTGCTGGCGCTGGCGCCGGCCGGCATGAGCCCGGTCGTGCTGGCGGTCGTGTACCTCGCCCTCGGCTTCTCGGGGGCGTTCATCGCCGTCCTGCTGGGGCACGTGCGCGAGGTCGCGACCCCCGGGACGCTGGGCCGCGCGATCACGGCCGTGAACTTCTTCGGCATCGGCGGCGCGATGGCGCTGCAGTGGGCGATGGGCGCGATCGTCGAGGCGGGCGCCGCCGCGAACGGCTACGGCGCGCTCGCCTACCGGCCCGCCTTCCTGCTCACGGCCGGGCTGGCGGTCGCGACGACGCTCTTCTACCTGCCCGTGGCGCGCGAGCGCCGCCCCGCGGACCGGGGTCCGAAGCCAGCCGTCGCCGAGCCGTAGGCCCGGCCAGGGGCCGCGGCGGTCCCCGGCCCACTCGCTTCACGCGCCGAGCGCCGCGAGCCTCTCGCCCAGGTCGGCGCGCCCCTCCCCCAGCTCGGCGCGCGGCAGGCCGCCGGCCTCCAGCGCGGCGTCGTCGAGGAGCTCCAGGTCGGCGTAGAGCCTCTCCGCGACGCCGGCGAGCCGGGCGGGGGCCTCGCCCGCGGCCGCGGCGGCGTCGAGCCAGGCGAAGAGCGCGTCCTCGGCGCGCGCGAACCTGCCCAGGGCGCGCCAGAACCAGACGAGGCGCTCCCACGTCGCCGGGGTACGCGACTCCTCGGCGACCGCCGGCAGCAGGCGCTCCACGCGCTGCGGCAGGTCGGGCTCGCCCAGCTCCTCGATGCCGGCCTCCAGCGCCATGTCCAGCGCCTTCGCCCGCAGGGAGGCGACGAGCGGGTCGTCGGCCGCGGCACCGAGGGCGTGCTCGAGCTCGGCCTCGGTCTCGAGCAGCGCCGACAGCAGGTAGGCGCGCTCGGCGTCGACGTAGCCTGCCGACCCGATCACGGCCAGCAGGTCGTCGGTCGAGAGGCGGGAGACGAGGCCGGCGCTGGTCCCGAGGAAGCGGCGGTAGACCTCGTCGAGCTCGGCGCGGACCGCGTCGGCCTCGCCCTCGGCGAGCCCTGTCGCCACGGGGCGGGAGGTCAGCCGCAGGAACGCCGCCGCAAGCTGACGGATCACCCGCTCGATCAGCTCGTCGCGTATGGGCACGCGGGCAGGTTACGCCGGGGAGAGCCTCCGCGCCACGCGCCGCGGCCGCCCACGCCGCGCGCCGCGCGACCGGCGCGCGAGGCGGGGGCGGCCAGGAAGCCGCGCTCCTCACCCACGACGCCCGCTGCTACGATTGGCGCCACTCATGCTCGGCTACGTGGGCAGGCGCTGCCTGCTGGCCATCCCGACGCTATTCGGTGTCGCGCTGATCGTCTTCGCCCTGATGCGCGCCGTGCCCGGCGACGTCGTCACGAACCTCGTGGGGCTGCAGGGCAACGTCTCGCAGGAGCGCATCGCGGAGCTGAGGCGCATGTTCGGCCTCGACCTGCCCGTCCACGTCCAGTTCGGGCAGTGGGCCTCGGCCGCGCTGCAGGGCGACCTCGGCCGCTCGCTGCGCACCGGCAGGCCCATCGCCACCGACCTGGCGCTGCGGTTCCCCGTGACGCTCGAGCTCACGCTCCTGAGCCTCGTCGTGGCGCTGGCGATCGCCCTACCCGTGGGCGTGGCGGCGGCGCTGAACCGCGGCAGGTGGCTCGACCACCTCGGGTCGGTGTTCGCGCTGCTGGGCCTGAGCATCCCCGGCTTCTTCCTCGGGATCCTGCTGATCCTGCTCTTCTCCTTGAGGCTCGGCTGGCTGCCGCCGGCGGGGTACGTGCCGCTGGCCGAGGCGCCGCTGGCGAACCTGCGCCACATGGTCCTGCCGGCCTTGTCGCTCGGCCTGATCCTCGCGGCCGCGACGGCGCGGATCGTGCGCTCCACGCTGCTCGAGGCGCTCGAGCTCGACTTCGTGCGCACCGCCCGCGCCAAGGGCCTCTCGGAGCGCGCCGTCGTGCTGCGCCACGCCCTGCGCACCGCGCTCATCCCCGTCGTGACGGTGGTGGGGCTCCAGTTCGGCCAGCTGCTGGGCGGCGCCGTGATCATCGAGCAGGTGTTCAGCCTCCCGGGCGTGGGGCGCTTCGCCCTCGAGGGCATCAACCTGCGCGACTACCCGGTGGTGCAGGGCGCCGTGCTGCTGATCGCCTCGGCGTTCGTCGTCGTGAACCTCGTCGTCGACCTGCTCTACGCGCTCATCGACCCGCGGGTGCGCTATGGCTGAGGGGCTCGTCGCGGCGCCCGGGGAGGCCGCCGCCCCGCGCGGCCGGAGCTCGCGCGCCCTGCGGGTGGCGTTCGGGGGCGCGGGCGGCGTGGGCGCCGCGATCGTGGCGGTCGTGACCCTGGCGGCCGTGTTCGCGCCGTGGGTCGCCCCCTACGACCCCGTCGCGCTGAACCCGCCCGCCAGGCTGCAGGGCCCGTCGGCCGAGAACCTCCTCGGCACCGACCAGTACGGTCGGGACACCCTCTCGCGCATCGTCTACGGGGGGCGCGCCTCGCTCTCGGTGGCCGGGGCCTCGACGCTCTTCGCCCTGCTGGTGGGCGGCGCGCTCGGCGTCCTGGCCGGCTTCTACCGCGGGTGGGTCGACGGCCTGATCATGCGCGTCACCGACGTGCTGCTCTCGTTCCCGGCGATCCTCCTCGCGATCGCCCTGCTCGCCTTCCTCGGCCCGGGGTTCGTGAACCTGGTGCTCGCGATCGGCCTCGTCTACGTCGGACCGTTCGCGCGCGTGGCGCGCGGCGCGGTGATGACGGTGCGCGAGGAGCTGTTCGTCGAGGCCAGCCGGTCCCTCGGCAGCCGCGACTGGCGCGTGCTGCTGCGGGCCGTCCTGCCGGCGGCCGCGGCGCCCCTGATCGTCGAGGTCACGCTGCGCCTCGCGTACGGCATCCTCGCCGAGGCGTCGCTGTCCTTCCTGGGCCTCGGCACGCAGCCGCCGGCCGCCAGCTGGGGCCTGATGGTCGCCGAGGGGCGGCGCTTCCTGTCCCTCAGCCCGTGGGCGACGGTCGCGCCCGGGCTGGCGATCATGCTCGTGGTACTGGGCTTCAACCTCTTCGGCGACGCCCTGCGGGACGCGCTCGACCCGCGGACGCGCCTGAGGCGGTAAGGGTATCGTCACCGTCTAGCACGACAGCAGTCCAGGAGGTCGGCATGGTCCGCAGGTTGATCGCACTGGTCCTCGTCGCGAGCGCTGGCCTGGCGCTCGCCCAACCCAAGTACGGCGGCACGCTGGTCGCCGGCATGCAGACCGACCCGGTCGGTCTCGACCCGCACATCACGAACGCGACCTCCACGCGCAACATGCTCGAGAACGTCTACGACACGCTGGTCATGTTCGACTCCAGCCTGCAGATCGTGCCCGGCCTGGCCGAGTCGTGGGAGGTGTCCGACGACGGCCTCACCTGGACGTTCCACCTGCGCGAGGGCGTGACGTTCCACGACGGCGACCGGCTGCAGGCGTCCGACGTGGTGTTCTCGATCAACCGCATCAAGGACCCGGCGGTCGCGTCGCCGCGCGCCGACGACTTCGCGGTCGTCGCCGACGTCCAGGCGCCCGACGAGCGCACCGTGGTGATGACGCTCTCCGAGCCGTTCAGCCCGCTCCTCTCGAAGCTGGCGCACAGCCTCAACGTCGTCGTCTCGGAGGACGTGGTCGCCGCGAACGGCGACCTGCAGGAGGTCGTCGTCGGCACGGGGCCGTTCCGGTTCGTCGAGTACGTCCCGCAGACCCGCATGGTCCTCGAGCGCAACCCCGACTTCTGGGGCACCGACGCCGACGGCAACCAGCTCCCTTACCTCGACGGCATCACGTTCCAGTTCTACCCGGACCCCACCGCGCGCACGACAGCGATCCAGACCGGTAACGCCGACTTCATCGAGTACGTGCCGGCCGCCGACGTCGACGTGCTCAGGGCCGACCCGAACGTCGAGGTCGTGGGCGGCCTGTCGGCGAACTTCCGGAGCATCTACTTCAACGTCGAGCGCCCGCCGTTCGACGACGTGAACGTGCGCCGCGCGATCGCCCACGCGATCGACGAGCAGGCGATCGTCGACCTGGCGCTGTTCGGCACCGGCGGCGTGCCCGCCACGGGCACGACGATCCCGGCCTCGAACTACTACGGCATCGAGACGAGCCCTTACGTCGGCCGCGACGTCGAGGCGGCCCGCGCCGCGCTGGCCGAGTCGGCCTACCCGGACGGCTTCGCGTTCGACCTCTACGTCACCAGCACTTACGACTTCCTGCGCACGCCGGCCGAGGTGATCCAGGCGAACCTCGCCGAGATCGGCATCACCGCGAACATCGTCGCCGAGGACTGGACGATCTACCTGCCCAAGGCCCTCGAGGGCGACTTCGCCGCCACGATCCTCGGCGAGTCCGGGCAGAGCGACCCCGACGACTTCCTGTTCAACGTGTTCTACACCGACAACGGCGGCAACCTCGGCAACTTCAGCGACCCGGAGCTCGACGCCCTGCTCGAGCAGGGTCGGCGCGTCGCCGACCAGGAGGAGCGGCGCGCGATCTACGTCCAGGCGCAGGAGCGCATCCTCGACCTGGTGCCGCACGTCTTCCTGTTCCACTCCTCGCAGTTCGAGGCGCTGCGCTCAGACGTCATGGGCTTCGAGCACTTCCCGAACACCAGCTACCTCGGTCTGAGGACCACCTGGCTGGACCGGTGAGAGGCTGAACGACACGTAGACGCGCGAGGGGAGACCCGCGGCCCCGGCCGGCGGTCTGCCCTCGCGCGACGAAAGGACCCCTCCCGACGAGCGCGCGCGTAGGGCGCGCCGCGCTCGTCGGGCCGAGGTTCAGCCGTCCGCGGTGCGCGGCCCGATGACCTCGCTGATCACGGTCACCCGGTCGCAGGGGAAGCCGCCGCGACGGGCGTGCTCGCGGACGATGTCGGCGTTCTCCGTCTCGTGGACGCAGTAGATCTTGTCGCCGGCCACGTAGCTGTGCAGCCAGCGGTAGGGCACGCCGAGGTCCTCGACGACGCCGTTCGAGGTGCGGGCGATCTCGCGGAGCTGCTCCTCGCTGAGCTGGCTCGCGCCCGGCACCGTCCTCTCG
>DATGNP010000023.1:0-5943 GCA_035306665.1 Trueperaceae bacterium | reverse complement strand
TGGGGACGTCGTCGACGTCGAGGACGGTAGGCACGCCGAACTTGAGCTGCGCGGCGCGCTTGGCGACGACGATCGACAACCGGTAGCGGGAGTCGGTCAGCGCGAGCAGCTTGTCGTAACCTTCCTGAGCCACGTGGGCCTCCTTGCAACCTTGGGATGTTAGCACAGGGACGCGCCGCGCCCGTCGCGCGCACGGCTGAGGACCGGGCCGGACGACGCCCTGCCGCGGCGGACCGCGCGTCGTTCGGGCGGCCGCGGGCCGAGCGGGAAGACGCCCTGCCGCTGCGGACCGCGACGACGCGGTCAGTACAGGCCGGGTCCCGCGCACGCGGCCAGCGCCACACAGCACACGAGGCCGCCACAGGCGCGAGCCCATGTCGCTGCGACATGCTGGCGCGTGGACCTGTCCATCTCGTCCCTTCCTGCAGGAAATGAGGGGACGACGTGAGTGGGTTGCGCCCACGTTAGACCGAACGGGGCTCAGCCGGCCAGCGTGCGCTCGATGTCGGCGTCGGTGACGCGGTGCGCCCGCGCCCGCTCGGCGCGGATGATGCTGACGAAGTCGGTGGCCGCGCTGTAGAGGTCGTCGTTCACGACGACGTAGTCGAACTCGCGCATCGCCCTGATCTCCTCGCGGGCGCGCGCCAGGCGCTTCTGGATCTTCTCCTCGGAGTCCGTGCCGCGGCCGCGCAGCCGGCGCTCCAGCTCGCTCATCGACGGCGGCGCGATGAACACCATCACGGCCTCGGGCACGCGGGCCTTGACCTTGCGCGCGCCCACCAGCTCGAGCTCGAGGAGCACGTCCTTACCGCGCGAGAGGGCCTCCTCCACCGGGCCGGAGGGCGTGCCGTAGAAGTCGCCGACGTACTCCGCGTGCTCCAGGAGACCGTCGGCGGCGAGCAGCTCATCGAAGCGCTCGCGCGTGAGGAAGTGGTAGTTCTGCCCGTCCACCTCGCCGGGCCGCTGCTGCCGAGTGGTCGCCGACACCGAGTAGAAGATGTCGTCGATCTGCGGGAGCGCCACGCGCCTTATGGAGTCCTTGCCCACGCCCGAGGCGCCGGTCATCACGAACAGGATCCCGCGCTTGCGTCGGCCGGCCACCGAGGCGGCCCTGCGGTCCGGGCCGCTACGACGCTCGACGTCGCCCATGGCGACGGACTGGTTCCCTTCGGTGTCCTCTGGCGTCACGTCGTGGTCTTCAGGTCCTCCGGTGAGAGCTGCCCGTTCCAGACGGGCACGGCGATCGGCGCCCGCAGGCCCGACGACTGTACCACGCTGTCCTTGACAGCCGGGAACGGACCCCCGCCCCACGGGGCCGGAGGCGGGCCTGTTGCCGGCGCCGTGCCGGCGCCCACACGAGCCGCCGGGCCGACCAGGGCCGCGCGGGGGCGGGTGCTACGATTCAGTCCCGGGAAGGTGGTCTGGCCATGGACCGGAAGTACGTCTTCATCACCGGGGGGGTGGTCTCGAGCCTGGGCAAGGGCATCGCCACCTCGAGCATCGGGGCCCTCCTGCGGGCAAGGGGGTACTCGGTCACGGCCGTCAAGATCGACCCCTACATCAACGTCGACGCCGGCACGATGCGGCCCTACGAGCACGGCGAGGTCTTCGTCACCGACGACGGCGCCGAGACCGACCTCGACATCGGCACCTACGAGCGCTTCCTCGACGTCGACCTCGGCCGCGGCAACAACGTCACGACTGGGCAGGTCTACCTCAGCGTCATCGAGAAGGAGCGTCAGGGCGCCTACCTCTCGCACACGGTGCAGGTGATCCCGCACGTCACCGACGAGATCAAGGAGCGCATCCGCGCCGCCGGGAAGGCCGCCGACGCCGAGATCGTCCTGGTCGAGGTGGGCGGGACCGTCGGCGACATCGAGTCGCTCCCGTTCCTCGAGGCGATAAGGCAGTTCCGCTTCGACGCCGGCCGCGAGAACACGCTCTACTTCCACGTCACGCTGGTGCCGTACCTGGGCACCAGCGAGGAGTTCAAGACCAAGCCGACGCAGCACTCGGTCGCGACGCTGCGCGGCGTCGGCATCCAGCCCGACGCCCTCATCCTGCGCTCGCAGGCCGAGGTGCCGCTGGAGCAGCGCCAGAAGATCGCGCTGTTCGCGAACGTCGAGCGCGACGCGGTCTTCAACTCCTACGACGCCGACCACGTCTACGCCGTGCCCGAGATGCTCGAGCAACAGGGCGTGGGCCGGTTCATCGAGAAGGGCCTGCACCTCGAGCACGTGACCCCCGAGCTGCGGGTGTGGCAGGAGGCCGTCAGGGTCCTGCGGCGTCCCGAGCGCACCGTGGACATCGCTGTCGTGGGCAAGTACGTGGCGATGCCCGACGCCTACCTCAGCCTGCTCGAGGCCCTGAAGCACGCCGGCATAGCGAACCGCGCCGCCGTGAACGTGGAGTGGGTCGACGCCGAGCGGCTCATGTCCGACACGCCACCGTCCCTGGACGGCTACCACGGCATCCTCGTGCCGGGCGGCTTCGGCGTGCGCGGCATCGAGGGCAAGGTGGCGGCCGCCCGCATCGCCCGCGAGCGCAAGGTCCCCTACCTCGGGATCTGCCTCGGGATGCAGGTGGCGGTCATCGAGTTCGCGCGCGACGTCGCCGGGCTCGAGGGCGCGAACTCCACCGAGTTCGACCCCTACACGCCACACCCGGTCATCGACCTGATGCCCGAGCAGCTCGAGGTCGACGGCATGGGCGGCACGATGCGCCTGGGCTCGTGGCCCATGCAGGTGTTCCCCGGCACGCTGCTCGAGCGCGTCTACCGGCTGCCCGCCGGCCAGGGCGGCACGGTGCACGAGCGCCACCGCCACCGCTACGAGGTCAACCCCGACTACGTCGAGACGCTCAAGGGGGCCGGCCTCGTCGTGTCGGGCGTGACCCCCGGCATGGAGGGGCGCGGCGAGGGCCTCGTCGAGGCGATCGAGCTCGAGGGCCACCCGTTCTTCATGGGCGTGCAGAGCCACCCCGAGTTCAAGTCGCGCCTGATGCGCCCGTCCCCGCCCTTCACCGGCTTCATCGAGGCCGCGGTCAGGCACGCGGCCAAGGAGGCCGCCACCGTAGCGTGACCGAGGGGTTCGACGCCCAGCGCCCCTACGTGATCGGCGTGGCGGGCGGCACGGGCAGCGGGAAGTCGACGGTGGCGGCGGCGATGGCGGACGCCGCGCCCGGCCAGGTGCTGGTGCTGCCTCAGGACGTCTACTACCGCCGCGCCAGCGACCCGTACTTCGAGGGGCGGCACCCCATCAACTGGGACGAGCCGGGCGCGTTCGACACGCCGCTCCTCGTCGAGCACCTCGACGGCCTCATCGCCGGCCGGCCCGTCGAGAGGCCCGTCTACGACTTCGAGGCGTCCGACAGGCGCCCAGAGACACTGCGCCTGGAGCCGGCGCCCGTGGTCGTGGTCGAGGGCATCCTCGTCCTGCACGAGCCGGAGCTGAGGCGACGGTTGGACGTCAAGGTCTACGTCGACGCGCCGCCCGACGAGCGCTTCATCCGCCGCCTGGAGCGCGACGTCTCCGAGCGCGGCCGCAGCGCCCAGAGCGTCATCGACCAGTACCGGAACACGGTGAAGCCCATGCACGACCTCTACGTGCAGCCCACGAAGCAGTACGCCGACGTGATCGTGCCCGAGGGCGGGCGCAACCTCGTGGCCATCCGCGTCCTCGTGGACCACGTCAAGGCGCGCATCGGAGAGGTCCGACCCGGAGCGGTGGGCGCGCCTAGCGGGGGCGCCGCGTGAGGTCCGGACCCAGCGGCGCGCGCGACGTGAGCGGCGCTTGGCGGCGGGCCCTGTGGCTGGTGCTGGCGCTGTCGCTCGTCCCGGCCGCGTTGCTCGTCGGCCGGCGCGTCGCCTCCGAGGGCGGCCGCGTCGAGGTCGCGATCGTCATGGACGAGCAGGCGCTCGCCGACCAGGCCGCGCTGCTGGGGCTGACGAGCCTCGAGCTGGGGCGCCGCTACCAGGCACTGGGACTCACCGGGATCGCGCTCTACGAGGACAACATCGAGTCGCTGGTGAACAAGGGCTACGCCGCCGCGATGCTCGGCTCGGAGCTGCGGTCGCAGGCGGCCGCGCGGGGCGAGGCCCCGCCGCCGATCCCGGCCGACTCGACGGTCGTGACGCCACTGCTCCCCGGCGCCCTCGACGCGCTGATCGCGAAGAACACGCCCGACGCCAGGCCGTTCGAGCACGCCGGGCGCACCTGGTACCTGTGGCTGGGCGACGTCCGCCAGACGCTGCCCGCCGGGCCCGACCGCGCCGAGCTCGAGCTGTGGCAGGCGGCGGGGTTCGACATCGCCTACCGGCCGCGCAACGCGCCCTACCGGCTGCTCGACCCCGGCGCCGACTTCCCGGAGCAGGCGAGGTACCTCGTGTACGCCGGCACGCAGGTGGCGGGCCACCCGTTCGGCCCCGACGAGGACGGCGCCCAGCCCGTCATCGACGCCTCGCAGGAGTTCCTCACCGCGATCATCGAGGGCACCCCGCAGGACGGCATGAGCCGCGTCTCGGGCCGCGTGCCCACCGTGCGGCTGCTGTCGTTCAACCAGGACTACGTGGACCGGCGCCTGCGCCCGGCCGACATCGTCGACAAGTACCTGCTGGCCGTCTCGGAGCGGAACGTGCGCCTGCTCTACCTGCGCCCCTGGACGACGACCGAGCTCGGCGACCCGGTAGCCAACACCGAGGCGATGGTGTCCGGCCTGGTCGGTGCCCTCGAGTCCGAGGGGTACCGCGTCGGGCCGCTGACGACGCTCGACACCACGTTCGAGACGAACCGCGCGCTCCGGACCCTGTCCGCGGTGGGCGTGCTGGCCGGGCTGGCGCTCCTAGCCCTCGCGATGCCGGCGCCGTGGGGCTGGCTCGCGTCCCTCGCCGTCCTCGCGCTCGGGGTGCTGGCCGCCGGCCTCGACTGGGGCGCGCTGGCGCTGGCCGCCGCGCTGGTCTTCCCCGTGCTCGGCCTGCTGTTGTGGCAGCGGCGCGTGCTCGACCTGCTGCCCGCCACGCTCTTGAGCCTCGCCGGCGCTGCGCTGCTGGTGGCCGTAGGCAGCGAGCGCGCCACCGTGCTGGCCATCCAGCCGTTCGCGGGCGTGGGCGCCACGCTGGTGGCGCCGCCCGCCCTGTTCTTCGCCGCCTGCGCGCTGCGGCAGCGTCCGCTCAAGCACTGGGTGCGCGCGACGTGGGACGCGCCGGTGAAGGTCTGGCACGTCGCCATCGCGGCCGTGGCGGTGGCGGCGATCGCGCTCGTGCTGCTGCGCCGGGGCAACGACCCCGTGATCGGCGTGAGCCAGCTCGAGCTGACGTTCAGGCAGCTCCTCGGCCAGTACTTCGCGCGGCCGCGGTTCAAGGAGCTGATCGGCCACCCGATGGCCGTCCTCGGCCTCGGCATGGCCGCCTGGCCGGCGTGGCTGCGGTGGGTGCTCCTGACCGGCGGCGTGGTGGCGCAGGCGAGCGTGCTCAACTCGTTCAGCCACTTCCACACCCCGGTGCTGGTCTCGCTCGAGCGCACCGTCGTGGCGCTGGCGATCGGCCTGGTCGTGGGGCTCGTCGCGCTCGTCGTGGCGCGCTGGCTGACGCGGCGCGTGGCGGCGTGGCTGGACGCGCCCGACGGCCCGGCACCCGCCTCGACGCTGCGCCCCGTCGCGGGTCCCGGCGCGGGCGACGCGGCGGCCGGCCCCGACTCGCGCGGCTCCGCGCTCGGCTCCGACGCTCGCGACGAGGCGGTCGGCCGCACCTGAGCGTGCGCGTCCTCCTCTCCGGTTACTACGGATTCGCGAACCTGGGCGACGAGGCGATCCTCGCGGGCCTGGCGCGCGAGCTCACGGCGCGCGGGCTGCGGGTGACGGTCCTGTCCGGCGACCCCGACGCCACCACGGCGCAGCACGGCGTGCCCGCCGCGCACCGCACGCGCGGCCTGCTCGGCGCCCTGCTGC
>DATGNP010000022.1:0-4245 GCA_035306665.1 Trueperaceae bacterium | reverse complement strand
GAGGGCGTGACGCGGTCGTTCGGCGGCCTCACCGCCGTGAACCGGCTGTCGTTCCGCGTCGAGCCGGGCGAGGTCCTCGGCCTCATCGGGCCGAACGGGGCCGGCAAGACCACGGCGTTCAACCTGGTCACGGGCGTGCTGTGGCCCGACTCCGGCCGCGTGCGCTTCGCCGGCCGCGACATCACGCGCCGGCACCCGCACGAGGTCGCCCGCCTCGGGCTGGCGCGCACGTTCCAGCACCTGAACCTGAGCCCGAGCCTGAGCCTCCTCGAGAACGTGGCGCTGGGCGCGTACTCGCGCACGCGCTCGGGCCTGTGGAGCGGCCTGCTGGGCCTCGGGCGCGCCGAGGAGGAACGCGTCAGGGCCGAGGCGCTCAGGCAGCTCAGGCGCGTCGGGCTCGGCGACGACCCGTTCGCCCGCGCCGACTCGCTGCCGCTGGGCAAGCTGCGCCTGCTCGAGGTCGCGAGGGCGCTGATGGCCGACCCGGCGCTCTTGCTCCTCGACGAGCCGGCCGCCGGCCTCAGGCGCCACGAGAAGGAGGACCTCAAGGCGCTGGTCAGGCGCCTGCGGGCCGAGGGCGTGACCGTGCTGCTGGTCGAGCACGACATGGACGTGGTCATGGACCTGGCGGACCGCATCGTCGTCATGAACCACGGCGAGAAGCTGGCCGAGGGCACGCCGGCCGAGGTCAGGCGCGACCCGGCCGTGATCGAGGCCTACCTGGGGAGGGAGGTCGCGTGAGGGGCGACGACCGGGACCGCGGGCCCGAGGGCCGCGGAGGCGCCGCCGGCGCGATCAGCGGCTCCGCGGCCCCCGGCGCGAACGGCGGCTCCGCGGCGGAGGCCGGCGCCGCCGCCCCCGGCGCGGCCGCCACCCGGCCCCTGCTCGTCGTCGAGGGGCTGAGCGTGCGCTACGGCGGCGTCCTCGCGCTCGACGCCGTCGACCTCAGCGTGGGCCGCGGCCAGCTCGTGACCGTGATCGGCGCGAACGGCGCCGGCAAGTCGAGCCTGGTGAACGCCGTCGTCGGCGTCGTGCCGAAGGCGGGCGGGCGCGTGCTCGTGGACGGTGAGGACGTCACGCGCTCCACCCCCGAGGCCCTGGTGGGCCGCGGCGTCGTCCTCGTGCCCGAGCGCCGGGAGCTGTTCGCGGCCCTCTCCGTCGACGACAACCTCCGGCTCGGCGCCTACCGCCGCTACCTGCGTGACGAGCACGACCTCAGGGCCTCGCTCGACGAGGTCTACGCGACCTTCCCCCAGCTCGGCGCGCGCCGCAGGCAGCTCGCCGGCACGATGTCGGGCGGCGAGCAGCAGATGCTGGCGATCGGCCGGGCGATGATGGCCCGCCCACGCCTCCTGCTCCTCGACGAGCCGAGCCTGGGGCTGGCGCCGCTGATCGTCGAGGAGATCTTCCGCGTCGTCGGCGCGCTCCGGGACGCCGGCGCGACCGTGCTGCTGATCGAGCAGAACGCGCGCGCGGCCCTGCGGCTGGCCGACCACGGCTACCTCCTCGAGACGGGTACGGTCCTGCTGTCGGCGCCGGCCGCCGAGCTTGCGCGGGACGAGCGGGTCGCCTCCGCCTACCTGGGGCGCTAGCCTCCCGGCGCCTCGCCACATGGGAGCCCCTCCCGTGACGCTCTCACACACTGCCCCTAACCTGCGGGCGGGCACCGGACCCACTCCGGGCTTGCGCCGTGGAGGGAGCTTGCATGGGAGCGCTGAGGACGATCTCGCTACTGCTGGTGATCATCGGTGCCGTGAACTGGCTGCTGGTGGGCCTGTTCGGCTTCGACCTCGTGGCCGCCATCACGGGCAACGACTTCGGGGAGAAGAACACGATCTCCTCGGTCATCTACGTGCTCGTGGGGCTGGCGGGGCTGGCGCTGCTGCCCGAGCTGGGCAGGAACCCCGTCGTGGACGCCGACGTCGGGGTGAGGCGCGACACGACGGTCAGGGACGACACCCGGCCGCGCTAGGCCCCGGGCTGCGGGGCCCGCCCGCGGCGGGCTGGCGACCGCGGCGGCGCGGTGGCGGCGGCTCGCCCGAGGCGCCTCGGCCTAGGCGGCTCGGCCTAGGCGGCTCGGCCAATGCGCCTCGGCCTAGGCGGCTCGCCCGCCGGGCCGCTCAGCCGCGCAGCGCCCTGAGCCGCTCCATGTCGCGGGCGTGGCCCTCGTCGTCGTCGCCGAGGGGCGTCTCCAGGACCATCGGCAGGTCGGCGAGGCGCGCGTCGGCCAGGACGCGGGCGAAGAAGCCCTCGCCGATCAGCCCCTCGCCGATGTTCTCGTGCCGGTCCTTCCGGCTGCCCAGCGGGTGCTTGGAGTCGTTGAGGTGGACGGCCTCGACGCGCGCGAGGCCGAACGTCGCTTCGGCGGCCTCCAGCGTGGCCTCGTAGCCGTCCGGGGTCGCGACGTCGTAGCCCGCCGCGTAGGCGTGGCAGGAGTCGAGGCAGACCCCGAGACGGTCCTTGCCGTCGGTCAGCGCGATGATCCGCGCCAGCTCCTCGAACCGGGAGCCCAGCGCCGTGCCCTGGCCGGCGGTGTTCTCCAGCAGCACGCGGGCGTCCCCCGTCTCGGGTGACGCGAGCACGGCGTCGAGCGACCGCGCCACGAGCTCGATGCCGGCCTCGAGGCCGGCGCCGAGGTGCCCGCCGGGGTGCAGCACCAGCCCGCGCAGGCCTAGCCGGTGGCAGCGCGCGAGCTCGTCGGTGAGCGCCGCGATCGAGCTCTTCAGGATGTCCTCCTTGGGGGAGGCCAGGTTGATCAGGTAGGCGGCGTGCGCGATCACGGGCTGGCCGTCCTGGGCCTGACGCTCCCGGTAGGCCGCCACGTCCTCGTCGGCCAGCGCCTTGCCCCGCCACTGGTTGGGGCTCTTCACGAAGACCTGCAGGCTCTCGCAGCCGAGCTCGTCGGCACGGTCGAAGGCGCGGTGGATGCCGCCCGCGGTGGAGACGTGAGCGCCGATCAGGGCCATGGGCGCGAGTCTAACCGGTGGTACGCTTCACCGCGTGCTGCGCTCCTCCCTCACGCAGCCCGCCCCCGACGAGCTGGTCGCGTTCCTCGAGGAGGCGCTCCGGGACAAGGGCGCCGTCGTGCAGGTGGCGGGGGAGTTCGAGGTCCTCTACAGCGGCCGCGCCGCCTCGGTGGCGGAGGCCGGCGACTACCTGCTGATCGTGAAGCCCGACGGCAGCGTGCAGGTGCACGGCCCGCGCGGCGTGAAGCCCGTCAACTGGCAGCCCCAGACCGACGACGTGCGCGTGACCTGCGAGGACGGCAGCGCCGTGATGACCGCCGAGCGCTTCACGCCGCCGGAGACCCTGCGCGTGGCGTTCCTCGCGCCCGCGTTCGCGCAGGCGTTCGAGCTCAAGGACGGCGGCGGCTTCGTCCTCCTGGGCTCCGAGGCGGAGATGCAGGCCGCGCTCGCCTCGCACCCCGAGGTGATCGAGCCGGGCCTGACCCTCGTCGACCTCGAGCTGCCGACGGACGTCGGCGGCATCGACCTGCTGGCGCGCGACGGGGACGGCGCGCTCGTCGTCGTCGAGCTCAAGCGCGGCAAGGCGGGCCACGAGGCCGTGCACCAGCTCGCGCGCTACGTCGAGAGCGTGAAGGCGGCGTGGCGCGGCCCCGTCAGGGGCATCCTGGCGGCGCCGGCCGTGACGGCGCCGGCGCTGAACCGGCTGGGGGCGCTGGGGCTCGAGTTCCGCGAGATCACGGCCCTGCCCGACATGCACCAGGCGAGCGCGGTGCAGGACGCGCTGTTCTGATCCCCGTCGGGCGTGGAAGAACCGAGCGCCAGGACGTAGCCGCCGCTGCTAGACTCCCGGAGCATGCCTGTGTTCCGCAAGGACACGTTCGGCCGTGCCTGGGTGCTGCTCTCGCCCGAGCGCGGCCTCGTCCCGTCCGACTTCGGCAGCGTGCCGGAGCCGGCCGAGCGCAGCCCCCTCTCGCCGGGGTCGCGCGCCGTCACCGAGGTGGCGTCGTACGGCGGCGGCGGCGAGGCGGGGGCGCCGTGGAGCATGCGCGTGGTGGAGCACCCCCACGACACGCTCAGCGAGCGACGGTTCGTGGAGGAGGGCGACGCGCTCTTCCGCCACGGCCCCTCGACCGGGCATCAGGAGATCATCGTCGAGCACCCCGACGCCAGGCAGACGCTCGACCGCATGCCCCGCTCCCACCTCGTCGACGTCCTGCGCCTCTACCGCGACCGCATCGCCCTCCACGGCGAGAAGCCCGGCGTGCGCCACGTGCAGCTC
>DATGNP010000021.1:0-7383 GCA_035306665.1 Trueperaceae bacterium | reverse complement strand
GCGATGCTCGTGCTGTGGGTGGGGCTGCCGCTCCTGGCCCCGGCCTTCGTGTTCCTCTCGCTGGTGGCGCTCAGCGAGTACGCCGAGCTCATGCGCCTGCGCGGCGTGCCCGTGAGGAAGCGGAGCCTCTACGTCGCGGCCGTGCTGACCCTGCCCGCCTCCCTGCCCTCGACCTACCCGGGCATGCCGACGCTCGCCGGCGGGGTGAGCTGGCGCGAGGCCCTGCTCGTCGCCTTCGTGATCTACGTGCTCGTCCTCGAGGTCGTGTCGGCGAACCGCAGCTCGATAAACGCCGCCGGGTTCACGATCGCCGGCTACCTCTACGTGCCATTCCTCCTCGGCTACGTGGTCACGCTGCGCTACACCCCCGACGGTCACCTGGGCCTGTGGTTCCTCGCCATCCCGCTGCTCTCGGCCGTTGCCAGCGACGTCGGCGCCTACATGCTCGGGTCGCTGTTCGGCCGCACCCCCCTGGCCCCGCGCGTCAGCCCCAAGAAGACCGTGGAGGGGGCCTTGGGCGGGCTGCTCCTCGCCCTCGTGATCGTGGCCGCGACGGCGGCGCTCGCGCGCCAGGCGGTCGGGCTCGAGCTGGGCTTCGGGACGGTAGTGGTCCTGACCCTCATCACCTCGCTGGCCGCCCAGCTCGGCGACCTGTTCGAGTCGCTGCTCAAGCGCTGGGCCGGGGTGAAGGACGCCGGGGTGTTCCTCCCCGGCCACGGCGGGGTCCTCGACCGCATCGACTCGCTCCTGTTCACGTTCCCCGTCAGCTACCTGGTCGTCTCGGTGTTCGTCGTGCCCTACGTGCGCTAGCGGTAGAGTCTAGGTTCATGCCGTCGCGGCCCCGCCGCCGGCGAGCCTGGAGGAGCCAGCATGAAGGCCGAGGACACCACCCCGCTGCCCCCCACCGCGCACCACCCGCCTGCGAGGATCCCGCGCGAGGGGCAGAGGCAGGTGGCGCCCAACTTCATCACCGACATCATCGACGCCGACCTCGCGGCCGGTCGCGTGCTGGGCGTCGTGACGCGCTTCCCGCCCGAGCCGAACGGCTTCCTCCACGTCGGGCACGCGAAGTCGATCTGCCTGAACTTCGGCGTCGCCGAGGACTACGGCGGCGTGACGTACCTGCGCTTCGACGACACGAACCCCGAGACCGAGGAGATGCGCTACGTCGAGGCGGCCATCCGCGACGTCGAGTGGCTCGGGTTCAGGCCCGTCGAGGTCCGCTTCGCCTCCGACTACTTCCCGCACCTCTACGCGTGGGCGCAGGAGCTGATCCGCAAGGGCCTGGCGTACGTCGACTCCTCCTCGGAGGAGGAGATCCGCGCGCTGCGGGGCACGGTGACCGAGCCGGGACGCCCCGGCCCCTACCGCGACCGCAGCGTGGAGGAGAACCTCGACCTGTTCGAGCGCATGAACGCCGGCGAGTTCGCGGAGGGCGCGCACGTGCTGCGCGCGAAGATCGACCTCGCCTCGCCGAACATGAAGATGCGCGACCCGATCCTCTACCGGATCCTGCACACGCCGCACTACCGCACGGGCGACCGCTGGAAGGTCTACCCGATGTACGACATGGCGCACCCCCTCTCGGACGCGATCGAGGGCATCACGCACTCGCTGTGCACGCTCGAGTTCGAGAACAACCGCGAGGTGTACGACTGGCTGGTCGACAACCTCGTCACGGGCCAGCGCCCCCACCAGTACGAGTTCGCGCGTCTGACGCTCGACTACACGGTCGTGAGCAAGCGCAAGCTGCTCCGGCTCGTCGAGGAGGGCCTCGTGAGCGGCTGGGACGACCCGCGCATGCCCACGCTCTCGGCCCTCAGGCGCCGCGGCGTCACGCCGGCCGCGCTGAAGGACTTCGCGAACCGCGTGGGCGTGGCGAAGGCGAACAGCCGCACCGACCCGCAGCTCCTCGACCACTCCGTGCGCGACGCGCTGAACACGGAGGCGCCGCGCGTGCTGGCGGTCCTCGACCCGCTGGTGGTCGAGCTGACGAACGTGGCCGAGGGCGAGGTCACGAGGCTCGACGCCCCGTACTGGCCGCACGACGTGCCCAAGGTAGGCAGCCGCGAGGTGCCGCTGACGCGCGAGGTCGTGATCGAGCGGAGCGACTTCGAGCTCGAGCCGCCCAAGGGCTACAAGCGCCTCGCGCCAGGCCGCGCCGTGCGCCTGCGCCACGGGCCCGTGGTGCGCTGCGACGAGGTCGTCACGGACGACGCCGGCCGCGTCGCGCGGCTGCGGTGCCACGCGTTCCTCGAGGACGTGGGCGCGGCGCCGGAGGGCGTGAAGGTCTGGTCGACGGTGCACTGGGTGTCGCGCACGCACGGCGTGCCCATGACCGCTCGGCTCTACGACAGGCTGTTCGGCGTGCCCGACCCCGAGGCCGGCGACGGCGACTTCCTCGACCACCTCCACCCCGGGTCGCTCGTCGAGCGGCGCGGCCTGGTCGAGCCCTCGGTCCTCGACGACGACCCCGACACCCGCTACCAGTTCGAGCGCCTCGGCTACTTCTGGCGCGACCCCGTCGACGGCCGCGGGGACGATCTCGTCTTCAACCGCATCGTGCCGCTCAAGGACGGGTGGGCGCGCCGGGCGGCGAGCGAGGCCGGGCGCCCTGCCGGTCGCCGCGAGCCGGACGCGGGCCGCGGGGCGACCGCCGCGGGCGGCGCCGACGCGCCCTCGGACGACGCCTCGCGCGGCGCCGCGCCCGGGCCCAAGGCGCACGTCGACCCGGCCCGCGCCGCCCTGGCCGCGGAGCTGGCCGCGCGCCACGGCATCCCGCCCCACGACGCCGACACCCTGGCCGGCGCCCCCGACCTGCGCGCCTTCTTCGAGCGCGCCGTGGCCGCCGGCGCTCCCGCCGGCGCCGCCGCGAACCTCGTCGTCAACGAGGTCGCGCGCCAGCTGCGCGAGCGCGGCGACGACATGCGCCTCACGCCGGAGTCGCTGGCCGGGCTGGCGCGGCTCCTGCAGGACGGGGAGGTCACGGCCACCGCCGCCAAGGACGTCCTCGCCGAGGCGGCCGCGACGGGCGCCGACCCCGCGCGGCTGGTCGCCGAGCGCGGCCTCGACCGGGCCGTCCCGGAGCACGAGGTCAGGGCGCTGGCCGCGGCGGCCGTGGCCGCCCACCCCGACGAGGCCGCGGCGTACCGCGCCGGCAAGCTCGGTCTCAAGGGCTTCTTCGTCGGCCAGGTCATGCGCGGGTCCCAGGGCCGCGCGGACCCCGGCCTGGTCCAGCGCCTCGTCGAGGAGGCGCTGCAGGCGTCAGAAGGCTGACCGCTCCGCCGGCGGAACGCGGGCCCAAGCTCGACCCTCCCTGCCAGCTGCCGAGCCTCCCACCCCGCCCTCAACACGGCCAGTTCTTGTCCGGGTACGGCACTAGGCTGAGCTCGTTCGAGGGCGGAGCGAGAGAGGGACGCATGGAGCAGTTCAGCAGCAACTACATCGCCGTCGGGTTCTGGAACCGGCAGAAGGAGCTCCTGGACGAAGCCGAGCGCCTCCGGGTCGCGCGGCGCGCGGTCCGTGAGGCCAGGCGGGCGGCCCGACCGGGAGGCCTCGCGCCGACCGGTGCCGGTGGGCGCGAGGCCAGGGGGCCGACGGGTCGGGTCGGCGCTCCCCCGCGCGCCGGCTCGCGGCGGGGCGCTCCCGCCCCGGCACGGCTCGGCCGCCGCTCCCTGTGGCACGCCGCGGCAGCCCGGATGGGCTCGTCCCTGGTGGCCGTCGGCCAGCGGCTAGAGCGGCTGGGGAGCCCTCCGCGCCGTCACGGTTGATGCGGGGCGGGGCGTCGCCGACGCCGCCGCCGGCCAGCCCCGCCCCTCAGGCCACGGGTGAGGGCGCTCGGCGTCGCGACCGGACGTACGTCCGCCGGGCGCGTGCCGGGCGCCGCTCCCGGCGGTGGCGGTCGGCACGTAGGCGGTCGTGCTCGGCGCGTCAGACGACGCGACGGCCGGCCACGTAGACCCCCTGCACCTCCAGGTCGGCGCCCAGCACGACCAGGTCGGCCCTGGCGCCCTCCGCGAGGCGGCCCCTGTCGGCCAGGCCGAGGTAGTCGGCCGGGACCGTCGCGGCCAGCGCGGCGGCCTGCGTGAGGTCGAGGCCGCAGGCCACGGCGTTGCGCACGGCCTCGTCCATGGTCAGGACGCTGCCTGCCAGGGTGCCGTCGCGCAGGCGCGCCGCGCCGTCGGCGATCACGACGGGCTGGCCGCCCAGCTCGCTCTCTCCGTCCCCGGCGCCGGCCGCCCGAATAGCGTCGGTGACGAGCATCAGGCGGCCCGGCTTCGCGGCCAGTGCGGCGCGGAACGCCGCCCGGTGCACGTGGTGCGTATCGAGGATCACCTCGGCGTAGGCGTCGGGGCGGGACAGCGCGGCGCCCACGGCGCCGGGCTCGCGCGAGGAGAGCTGCGTCATCGCGTTGTAGAGGTGCGTGAACCCCGCCACGCCGCCGGCCGCTGCGACGGCGTCGAGGCAGTCCTCCACCTGCTCCACCGTCGCCAGGGTGTGGCCCACGCTGACCCTGACCTCGGCGCGCGCGAACGCCCGCGCTGCCTCCAGCGCCCCCGGGACCTCGGGAGCGAGCGTGACGACCCTGACCACGTCGAGCGCGATCGCCTCGGCGACCAGGTCGGGGTGCGGCGCCACGGTGTAGGGCGGTTGGGCGCCGAGCCTGCCGGGGTTGATGAAGGGTCCCTCGAGGTGAGCTCCGGGCAGGTCGGGCAGGTCGGGCAGGCCGGCCTCGGCGGTGGCCTCCCGCGCCTCCGCCACGGCCCGCAGGGCGCGCAGCACGTCCGGCCACGGGTGCGTGATCGTCGTCGGCAGCAGCGTCGTGGTGCCGTGGCGGACGTGCAGGCGGGCCAGCGCCACGACGCCGTCCGGCCCGTCCATCGTGTCGCCGCCGCCGCCGCCGTGCACGTGGACGTCGACGAACCCGGGCAGCAGGTAGGGAGCCGGCCGGCCCGCCGCGGGCCCGAGCGGGCCGCCGACCTCGAGGCGCGTGATGCGCGCGTCGAACTCGACACGGCCCGGCGCGGCGCCGCTGGGGAGCACGAGCGTCCCGCTGAGGGCTGTCATGACGGCGGCCGAGTCACTCGGCTACGCTGAGCGGTACCTACGTCCCTTGGACCGGCCACGTCCGGACACCATACTGCGAGACGAAAGGGAGGCGACGATTATGCCTCGTACCACGTACTACCCGGAACCGCAGATCAGTAAGTTCCTCTTCGCGTCTCGCTACATGGCCCCGTTCTGGACGGTCGTCCGGATCTACCTCGGCTGGCTGTGGCTCAACGCCGGCTGGCACAAGGTCACGGACCCCCGCTGGGTCGGCTCGGAGGCCGGGACGGCGGTCTCGGGCTTCCTGAACCGCGCCCTGAGCCTGTCGGGCGGCGACGCCCCTGCTGTCACGGGCTGGTACGCGTGGCTGGTCGAGCATCTCTTCCTGCCGGCCGCGCCGCTCATGTCCTACCTGGTCGCGTTCGGTGAGGTGCTGGTCGGCCTCGCGCTGATCGCCGGCTTCCTCACCGGCCTGGTGGCCTTCCTGGGCGGCCTGATGAACGTGGCGTTCATGCTCGCGGGCACCCTCTCGTCGAACCCCATCATGTTCATCCTCGCGACGTGGCTCGTGCTGGCCTGGCGCATCGCCGGCTACTACGGCCTCGACTACTGGGTCCTGCCCTTCCTCGGCGCCCCCGCCGACGGCTTCAGCCGCAGGCGAGCCGCCGCCGCGGGCGAGCCGGCCACCACGAGCTGACTCGCGGTCCAGGGCCCTACGGGCCCGTGGTGACGAGGCCCGGTACCGTAGCTGCGGTACCGGGCCTCAGTTGTCGTCCCGTTACTGGCGGCTCAGGGCGCCGACTCAGTAACGGCGGTTACGGCCGCCGCGGCCGCCACGGTCACCACGGTCGCGGCTGTCGTACCTGCCGTCACGGTCGCGGTCACGGCCGTCCATCCTGCCACCGCCGCGGTCACCACCGAAGCGGTCGCCAGAGCGGTCGAACGAGGGGGCCTGTACCGGCGCGCGGTGCGTGACGACCACGTTGCGGGCCTGCGGACCCTTGGGACCCTGCTCGACCTCGAAGGTGACCTCGTCGCCTTCGTTGAGGGTCCGGAAGCCGTCGGCCTGGATGGCGCTGAAGTGTACGAACACGTCGTCGCCACCGTCGTCGTGGGCGATGAAGCCGTACCCCTTCTCGCTGCTGAACCACTTGACCTTGCCTTCTGCCATGACCTTCCTTAGCCGCCCGGACCGCCGGGCTCGTGAGACTGCCAGTACCGCCAGGCGTACCCCACCGGTCCGGCGCGGGCCGGACGACTGTTGAACGCCAACGGTGCCTGGCGCCCGAAGTGTAGGGCACCGACACGGCCCGTGACAACACGAGCGGGCTCGTGCCGGTGGAACCCGGGACCCGTGCCGGTAGGCACCGGGCTCGTGCCGGGCGCGCGGCGGCGCGCCGTCGCGGTAACCTCCGCGCGTGGGAGAGGCTCGGATCGACACGGAGACGACGGCCTCGCGCCTGGGCACGCGCTTGGAGGCGCTCGAGCGGAAGCTCGCCGGTCACGGCGACCCGCGGTTCGGCGCGGCACCGGCCGAGGACGCCAGGCTGGGGGTGGTGGCGCTGCCGTTGAGCGCCGGCGGCGCCGACGACGCGCCGGTGACGCGGCGCGCGCACGAGGCCTTCACGGCCGCCAGCACTATCAAGGTCTACGTGCTGCAGGCGCTGCTCGAGTCGGTGGCGGACGGCCGGCACGACCTCGAGGCAGGGGTGCCGTTGCGCCGTGACGACCAGGTGACGGGGTCCGGCGTCCTCAAGGCGCTCCGTCCCGGCGGCACCTACCCGCTGATCGACGTCGCGACGTTGATGATCGTGGTGTCGGACAACACCGCTACCAACCTGCTCATCGACCTCCTGGGCGTGGAGCGCGTGCGCGAGGTCGTGGCGGCGCACGGCTGGAGCGGGACCTACGTCAGGGGCAAGCTGCAGGTCGCGCCCGTGCTGGGCGACCAGAAGCCGTCGCCCAGCCGCACGACGCCGCGCGACCTGGCGGACTACTTCGCGCGCCTGTGGCGGGGCGAGCTGCTGCCTGCCGAGCTCACCGCGGTGGCGAAGGACATCTACCGCCGGCAGCAGTTCACCGAGCTGGGCCGCGCCATCGACTACGACCAGTACAGCGCCGAGGTGGGCGACTCCGAGGTCGTGATCGCGTCGAAGAGCGGCTCGGTGCGCGGCGTGCGCAACGACGCCGGCGTCGTGACGCTGGGCGCGCGCGGCGCCGAGCCGCGCGAGTACGTGGTGGCGGTCATGACCGAGGGGTGCCCCGACAGGCGCTTCCACCCCGAGAACCTCGGCGCCAAGGTCGTGGGCGAGACCGTCGCGGCCGTGCTCGAGG
>DATGNP010000020.1:0-5680 GCA_035306665.1 Trueperaceae bacterium | reverse complement strand
CCTCGCGCTTGCCCGGCGCCACGACGTAGACGGGCTTGAACCCGGCCGCGACGTTCACGCCCAGGCGCGACCAGGGCTCCTTGCGTATCTCCTCGGGGATCTCGGCGGCGGACGAGGGCAGGTCGCGCACGTGACCCATGCTCGCCTCGACCTGGTAGCCCGGCGGCAGGAAGCGGCTGATGGTCCGCGCCTTCGTTGGTGACTCGACGATGACGAGGCGGGTCCTACGGCGTTCTTCTGCCAATCTCAGCTAGTCCCCCTCCCGGGAAGCCGGCACATTATACGGGCGGTCTCTCGGCGGTCAAGGGCCCGCTCGCGACGGGAGATATCGCCCGTCGCAGGCGCGCCTAAGCGCCTGGAGGGAGGGGGTCAGACGGCGCGGCGGTTGCTGATCGCGCGCCCCAGGGTGACCTCGTCGGCGTACTCGAGGTCCCCGCCCACCGGCAGGCCGTAGGCGATGCGGCTCACCGTCAGGGGCATGTCCTGGAGCTGACGCGCGAGGTAGAGGGCGGTGGCCTCGCCCTCGACGGTGGTCGAGGTGGCCAGCACGACCTCCTTCACGCCGGTGAGGCGCTCCAGCAGCGGCGCGATCGTGAGCTCTTCGGGCCCGATGCCGTTCATCGGGCTGAGGGCGCCGTGGAGGACGTGGTAGAGCCCGTCGTACTCGCCGCTGCGCTCGATCGCCAGCACGTCGGCGGGCTGCTCGACGACGCACAGGAGGCCGCGGTCGCGCGTGGCGTCGGTGCACACGGCGCAGGCCTCCTCGCCCGCGCCCATCACGTTGAAGCAGACGGGGCAGCGCGCGAGTCCGCGCTTGGCCTCGATCAGGGCCTCGGCCAGCGACCTCACGTCCTCCTCGGGGCGGTTGAAGAGGTGGAACGCCAGGCGCTGCGCGCTCTTCGGCCCGATGCCCGGCAGGCGCCCGAGCTCGCGGATCAGCGTGGTCAGGGGGGTCGGGTACCTCATGGCGTGCTCGGGGCGCCGGTCAGAACAGACCCCCCAGACCGGCCATGCCGCCCATGACCTGGCCCATCTCGCGCTCCTGCAGCTCCTTCGCCTGGCGCTGCGCCTCGGCGACGGCGGCGGTCACCAGGTCCTCGAGCATCTCGACGTCCTCGGGGTCGACGACGCTGGGGTCGATGCGCACCGAGGCGATCGTCCCGTCGCCCTTGGCGACGGCCGTGACCATGCCCGCGCCCGACGAGCCCTCGACGGTCATGCCCGCGAGGCGCTCCTGCACCTCGGCCATCTGCCTCTGGGCGCGCTGCGCCTCCTTCATCAGCTTCTGGATGTTCATGAGTCTCCTCGGACCTGCCGCCGTGGTCGGCTCAACGGTCGTCCGGCCTCACGCCGAACCCGAGGCGGTCCTGTCCTTCGTCATCGTATCCCTGCGACTCGCCCTCGGGCGCATCCGGCGCTGCGTCGACGCCGAGCGCCTCGTCGGGAGCGGCGTGGGGCTTGAACTCGATCACGCGGCCGGGGAAGAGGCGCTGCAGCTCGGCCAGGGAGGACGCGCCGGCGCTCCCGGCCGCCGGTCCGGGCTCGTCCTCGGGCGGCGGATCGCGGCCCTCGTCGTCCCAGAAGCCGGGCGGCAGCTCCTCGTAGCCGTCGTCCGGCGGTGGGAGCGGCTCCTCGTCCTCGGGCGCCGCGGCCTCGGCCGGCGCCACCGGCTCGGCCGCCGCGGGGCCGCCGGCGGCGACCGCCGCCTCGGGCGCGCTCGCCGCCGGAGCGGCGGGGCCGCCCGTCGGCTCGGGCGCGGCGGCCACGGCGGGACCGGCCCGCTCGCCGGCGCGCTCCACCGTCCCGGCGCCATGCCGGCGCGGGGCGGCGGGCTCGGCGGGCGGCCGCGGCTGGGCCGCGGGCGCCGCCGACGCCCGCCTGCGGCCCGCCGCGGCGCCGCGCGGCCCCTTGAGCTCGACCGTGTAGCCGGGACCCGCGACGCGCGTCACCAGCTCCTCGAGCTCCTCCTGGCGCGCCAGGACCTGCTCGTAGTGGAAGCGCCAGCTCTCGCCGTACTCGAGCGTCACGCGGCCGCCCGACTCCTCGACCTTGGCCGGCTGCAGGAACGCCTTGAGCTGCGGGGTCGCGGCCATGCGCACGGCGTGCCACGAGAACGACCGGCGCTCGCCGGCGCCGTCCTGCGCCGGCGGTGTGGCGCCGGCCGCGGAAGCGGACGGCGGCGGCGCGTCGGCGTCCTGCTCGGCCGCGCCGCCCGTCTGCGCGCCCGGCCCACCACCCGCGTGCGCGCCCGGCTCGGCGGCGGCGTCCGCGGCGGGGCGGCGCCCCGCTCCCGGGTGGGGGTCGAAGGGGGGAGGCGGGGGCGGCGCCGACTCGGGCGCGGCCGCCGGCGCCGCGGCCGGACGCTGGCGTTCCGCGGGCTCGGGCGGCGCCGCCGGCGCGGGCTGGCGCGTCGACGCCGTCCCCTCGTGCGGGGCCGCCGCGGGCGCGGCCTCCCGCGCCGGGCGCGCCCGGTCCTCGGCCGCCGCCGGCCGCCCGGCCCGCGAGGCCTTGATCAGCGCGACCTCGAGCGCGTACAGGTCGTCGCGCCGGCCGAAGCGCTCCTGCTCCTCGTCGAGGGCGTGGAGGAGCGCGACGAGGCGCGCCTCGTCGGCGGCGCCGCTCGCGAGCGCCCCCACGAGGCGGTCGCGGAGCGTGCGGGCGAGCTGCTCGGCGACGGTGCGGGGCGCGAAGCCGGCGCGGTAGAGGTCGCCGGCCTGCGGCAGCAGGCGCGCGAGGTCGCCGGCGACGAGGGCGTCGGCCAGCGCCGCCAGGCGCTCGCGCGGCGGCAGGCCGAGAGCGTCCTCAACCGCCGCGGCCGTGATGGCCTCGCCGCCCACCAGGAGCCTCTCGAGCAGCGACTCGGCGTCGCGCATCGCGCCCTCGGCGGCGCGGGCGACGAGCGACAGCGCGGCCTCCTCGGCGCTGACGCCCGCCGCCTCGCAGAGGCGGCCGAGCTTGCCGAGGATCTCGCCGTCGGTGAGGCGCCGGAAGCGGAAGTGCTGGCAGCGCGAGAGGATCGTGGGCGGGAGCTTCTCCGGCTCGGTCGTGGCCAGCACGAACATCAGGCCGGGAGGCGGCTCCTCGAGCGTCTTCAGCAGGGCGTTGGCGGCCGCGCGGGTGAGCATGTGGGCCTCGTCGAGGATCCACACGCGGGTGCCGCCGCGCAGGCTCGCGAGCCCCACGCGCTCGCGCAGGTCGCGGACGTCCTCGACGGAGTTGTTCGAGGCCGCGTCGAGCTCGATCACGTCGGGGTGGCCGCCGCCCTGCACGAGGCGGCACGACTCGCACGTGCCGCAGGGACGCTCGGTGGGGTCCTCGCGCTCGCAGTTCACGGCCATCGCCAGCAGGCGCGCCGTGGTGGTCTTGCCGACGCCGCGGGGCCCCGAGAACAGGTAGGCGTGGCCGGTCAGACCTCGCGCCACGGCCGACGTCAGCACGTCCTTGACGTGCTCCTGACCCACCACCTCGTCGAACGTGACGGGCCTGGCGCGTTGGTAGAGGGCCGACATCCTCGGGGCAGTCTAGCACCGCCGGCCGGATGGCCCCGGCCCGGGTGCCGAAGCGGGAAACACGTCCTGGCCGCGGTTCTCGCGCCAGTCGACACCGCGGGCGCGGGCGGGGCGGTGGTAGCATCGGCCGCATGACCGAGGCCGGCTCCCGGGGCGTCGTCGGCGTGGCCCTAGGCGGCGGCGCGGCGCGGGGCCTGGCGCACGTGGGGGCCCTCAAGGCGCTGGAGGCCGCCGGCGTGGTGGTCGGCGGCGTGGCCGGGACGAGCTACGGCGCCGTGATCGCGGCGCTCTACGCGCTCGGCAGCCCCGCCCTCGAGATCGAGAGCACGGTGCGGGCGCAGGACATGGCCGAGCTGTGGCGGCAGGCCCTCGACCCCGGCGTGCTCGAGGGCGGCCTCGTGGCCGGCAGGCGCTTGTCGCGCTGGCTGGACCGCAAGTTCTTCATGGGCGCCACGTTCGCCGACGCCCGGGTGCCGCTGGCGATCGCCTGCACCGACCTGGCCTCCGGCCGCCTGCGCGTGCTCCGCTCCGGCAGCATCGCCGACGCCGTGCGCGCGTCGTGCGCGCTGCCGGGGGTGTTCGCGCCGGTGCCCCTCGGCGACGAGGTCCTCATCGACGGCGGTCTGGTCGAGACCGTGCCCTTCCGCGCGCTGTCGACGCTGGGCGTGCCCCTGATGCTCGGCGTCCACGCCGGCGTCGACGTCAGCCGCTCACGCTTCGTGCTGGCCGTGAGGCGCCTCGCCGCCTCGCCGGGCGGTCGCGCCCACTACCGACGGACGGGGAGCGCCGCGCCGCGCGGCGTCGTGGGGCGCCTGGCGCGCGGGCTCGCGATCTCCGCGCGGTCGTACAGCCGCCCGGTGCGCGCGCCGCGCGGGGCTTTCCTCGTCTCCGTCGACCCCGACGTGTCGTGGTGGGACTTCCACCGCTCCCCGCAGGCGATCGCCGCCGGCGAGCGGGCGATGAGCGCGCTGCTCGCGCGCCTCAGGGACGAGGGCAGGCTGCCCGGCGTACGCGCCGGCCGGGCGGCGCCGGCGGCGGGCTGAGGCGCCCGGCCGTCACGGGACCGCGGCGCGCGCCAGCGCCGCGGCCAGCGCGTACGCCTGCCCACGGTCGAGGTTCCCGGCCGGCGGCTCCTCGCGCCAGGCGAGCCCGCTGGCGTGCAGCGCGCCCCACCCCGCGCCGTCGGGGCAGGCCGTGAGCAGGCAGGCGGCCTCGCGCATCACCGCGGCGGCGACGTCCGGCGTGAGGGGGGCGTCGGGGGCGGCGGCGGCCACGGCCGCGTCGACGATCGCCTGGCCCAGCTCGGGCCTGAGGTGGAACCGCGAGGCGACGTTCGAGAGCAGGTAGGCGAAGGAGAGCGTCGTGACCGGCGCCGACAGGCCGGGGTCGTTGGCGTAGCCGGCCGTGGCGAGGCCCCGCGCCACCAGCGTGCGGAACGCCGCGTAGTGGTCGTGCTCGACGGGCCCGGCGGCGCGGCGCGGCCTGACGTCGGGCAGGTACGCGCCGCGCTCGGCGAGCCGCTCGCGCACCGCCGCGACCGTCCCGGCGTCGAGCGCCGCCTGCTGGGGCGAGAGCCCGGCGCGCGCGGCGCGGGCCGCGGCGACGCCGGCGGCCTCGGCCATCGCCATGCCGAACGGCACCACCCTGGCGCTCGAGAAGGCGACGGGGTCGAAGCCGGCGCTGCGGCCCACGACCCAGAGCCCCGACGGCCCGCCGGCGGGGACGAGCATGCACAGCCGTCCGCCGTACATCTCCGGCACGCCCCACACGAAGCCGGTGTCGTGCGGGGTCATCGACTGGGCGTCGAGAGGGTAGCCGCCGGCGGCGACGTCCTGCGGGGTCACGCGGTTGTCGAAGACGTCGTCGGCCGTCAGCGTGCACCGCGCCCTGAGGTGCCGGCTCTCGCGGACGTAGAGCCGCTCGGCGCCGCCGGCGAAGACCGCGTTCCCGAAGCCGGGCACGTGCTCGGCGAGGTACGCGACGATCCTCGGCCCCTCCGCGAGGCCGCGCTCCCTGCCCTCGGCCAGGCTGTCCGCGTCGAGCGGGTCGATCCCGTAGAGGAGCAGCGCGTTGATGAGCACCGTGCCGTCGGCCTGGAGCCCGACGTTCAGGCCGCGCAGGCGCATGCCGGGCTGACCGGGCCGGTAGGCGGCCGGCACGCCGCCGAAGTG
>DATGNP010000019.1:0-4124 GCA_035306665.1 Trueperaceae bacterium | reverse complement strand
CGGCCCCCTGATCGCCGAGCGCGACGAGTACATGGCCGCGAAGCTCCTCCTCGCCGTCGGCGCGAACGGCAAGCGCCACCGGGACGTGCTGGCGGTCGTGGGGGCCGGACACCTCAAGGGCATCACGGCCGCGCTCGTAGCCGCGGGCGCCGAGGTCGTCGAGGACGCCGCCGACGGCGATGCACGCGCGCCGGCGACCACCGCCCCGGTCGACGAGGGCTCGTCCGAGGCGGGCGGGGCTGGCGGCGCGCCGAACGGGGCGGACGCCGACGGCGACCCCGACTCGCCCGCCGGCGAAGCCCCGGCGACCGCGGGCGGGAACGGCCAGCCGGCGCTGAGGGCCCGCCTGCGCGAGCTCGAGACGACGCCGCCGCCGAGCCGCGTCACGAAGCTGGTCCCGTGGGCGGTGCTGGTGCTGGTCCTGGCGGGCTTCGCCATAGGGTTCCTCAGGAGCCCCGAGGAGGGCCTGCGCCTGCTCACCGACTGGACGATCGTGACCGCGACGCTCGCGGGCATCGGCACGCTGGTCGCCCTCGCCCACCCGATCACGATCGCCGCGACGGCCGTGGCCGCGCCGTTCACGACGCTGAACCCGCTCCTCGGCGCCGGCTTCGTGGCCGCCGGGGTCGAGCTGTGGCTGCGCAAGCCGAACGTCGGCGACTTCGAGCGCCTGCGGCGCGACGTCACGACCCTCAAGGGGTGGTGGACGAACCGCGCCGCCCGCGTGCTGCTGGTGTTCGTGCTGTCGACGCTGGGCGCGTCGGCCGGGACGTTCCTCGCCAGCGCACGCATCTTCGGGCGCCTGGTCGGCTAGGGCTGCCCGCCGGGCCGCCTCTTCGCCCGGTCGCGCGCGTCGCGCGAGCCGCGGCTAGGCCGCCTCGGGCGCGCGGCACGGGGAGGCGCGCTAGGGCGCCTCGGGGGCGCCGTCGAGCGCCCACTGCGCGTAGGCGTCGACGAACGCGAAGCGCGCGTCGCGCGAGCCGCTCATCAGGAGGTACTCGAGGAAGTCCTCGACGTCCTGGGCCGTCGCCTCCGTGAACAGCTCCCCGCCGCTCATGCCCTGGAAGCGCCCGACCTCGACGGTCGGCAAGGCCTCCTCGGCGGCGTCGGCGGCGAAGCGCAGCTCGGCGAGCAGCGTGTCGACGAGCTGGTCCGCCCTGGCGACGTCGGCCGGCACGTAGAGCGGCTGGCCGGACCTCAGGCCCGTCATCGTGAGGTTGCGGCCCACGAGCTGCCGCAGCGCCTGCGGCTCGCCGGCGACATCGAACGCGACCGTCGCCTCGGCCTCCTGCCCCTCCCCGCCCCAGGCGTTGACCTTCATCTCGTACGTGCCGGCCGGGAGGTCCTCGGGCAGGGCGATCGCGAGCCCGTCGACGACGAAGCCCACGGCACCCGGCGGCAGGTCCAGCGCCAGCTCGGCGGCCACCAGCGGGTCGCCGGCCTCGCCGGCGGGGCGCAGCTCGGCGGCTACCTGCACCCGGCGCGGCAGCTCGTCGCCCGGCGTGCTCAGCTCGAAGACGGGGTGCACCTCGTCGCCGGGGTGGTAGGGCGCCGCCTCGGGCCCGCGCGCGCCCAGCGTGACGCGCGCCTGGCCTACGATCTCCATGGGCGGCAAGGGCGCCTCGAGGGCCGCGAGGCGAGCCCGGGCGTCGGCGAGGACCGCCTCGTCGGCGCCCTCGGCGCGCTCCACGAAGTCGCGGTAGGCCTCGCGCGCCTCCTGACGACGGCCGTCGGCCTCGAGCAGGAAGCCGAGCGAGTAGTACACGTCCGGCACGCCAGGGTACAGAGCGAGCGCCTTCTGCAGGTCCTCGATCGCCTCGTCGTTGACGCCCGCGTCGAAGCGGAGCGCCTGCTGGTAGGCGGGGACCGCCTCAGTCAGCCGGCCCGTGACCGTGCGCACGAGGCCCAGGTTGTAGGCGGCCACGCTCTGCGTGCCGTCGAGCGCGAGCGCCCGCAGCGACGCCTCCTCCGACAGGTCGAGCCGGCCGACGAGGTAGTAGGCCCAGCCGAGGTTCGTCCAGTACAGGTCGGACTCGGGCTCGAGCTCCACCGCCACGGCCAGGACCTCGGCGGCCGCGCGGCCGTCGTCGACGTCGAAGTAGTGGTACGAGAGCGCCTCCAGCGGGTACGCCAGGAACGGCGCGGCGCGCGTCAGCGCCCGCAGGGCGGCGACCTGGGTCTCGACGTCGCCCTCGAGCTCGGCCGCGAGCGCGGCGGCGAGCAGCGCCGCGCCGCCGGCCGCCGCGGGGTCGGCGACGAGCGTGGCGATGAGGTCCGGGTCGCCCTCCTCGCCGCGCGAGCGCAGGAAGGAGCGGCGGGCGACGGCCCCGAAGTCGTACGCGGCGGCCGCGTCGTAGGCCTGTTCGGCGCCGGCGCGGTCGTTCACGCTGGCCGCGATCGCCGCCTCCCAGGCGGCCGCGGACGGGAGGCCAGTGGCCTCGCGCATCGCCTGGAACGCCGCGCGGGTCCGCGAGACGTCGGCAGAGACGTCCTGGACGGCGAGCAGGGCGCGCCTGGCCGCCGCGGTCGCGGTCGGGGCGGGGCCGTCGTCGCCCTCGACGACGGCGACGATGTCGGCGAGGACCTCGGCGGCTCGATCCGGCACCCCGGGCTCGCCCACGGCCTCCTCGAGGCTGGTCCGGGCCTCGGCCAGCATGCCGGCGCCGACGAGGGCGACGGCCCTGGCGTAGGCGCCGTACGGCCCCTGGAGGCCGCCCGTCAGCACCGGCGGCTCGGTGGGCCGCGCGTAGTGCGGCGCGGCGTCGGGGTCGAGCCTGTCCAGGACGCCGGCGACCAGCGCGGCGGCCTGGAACACCAGCCGCTGCGGGTCGGCGGGGTCGGCGGTGAGCTCGGCGGTGCGGATGCCGCCAGCGTGCGACAGCGTCACGAACAGCGAGACGCGGTCGTCCCGCTCCTCCAAGTAGCCGGTGATCACGACGTCGACGCCGGTGGCCTCGCGCAGCAGGGCCGCTCCGGCGGGGCGGAACATGACGCCGGGCTCGATGACGCGCGCGGCGTTGACGAACCCGCCCTCGACGACGATGGGCGGCACCGCCGCCGAGGCGACCTCGGGGCCGATGACGACGGTGGCGTCCTCGAGCGCGTCGGCCACCTCGGCGGCGAGCGCGGCGCCGAGGAGCACGTCCTGGCTGTCGAACTGGTGGACGAGGACCGAGGTCCTCGCCTGGGCGGCCCCGAGCAGGGCCAGCAACGCGACGGCCGTGACCAGGAAGCGCGCGCCGAACCGCGACGCGCGGGTGGGCGCTAGGCGTTTGCTGCGGACTTCGAAGGGTCCAGGGAACATGCTCGCCTCCACGTGAGTGCCAAGAGGCTAGCACGCACCCCGAGAGCCGCTGGACGGCCACGAGCCACCCACGTTGCGGCCCCGGGGCTCACTCCAGCAGGCGCTCGAACTCCTCCAGCAGGGCCTCGGCGTCCCGGGCCGTGCGCCCCACGACGAGGATCGTGTCCTGCCCCGCCAGGGTGCCGACGATGTCCTCGCGGTCGAGCTTGTCGATGACGTAGGCGACGCCCGAGGCGTGCCCCTCGTCCGTCTTCACGGCGATGATGTTCTCGCCGCGGTCCAGGTCCCTCACGAACAGCTTGAAGCGCTGCCGCAGCTCGGCCTCGACGTCCTCCTGGCCGGTGAGCGGCGTCGCGCGGTAGCGGTGCTGGCCCTTGCCGGCGGGCACGCGCACGAGGCGAAGCTCGGTGACGTCGCGGCTGACGGTGGCCTGGGTAACGCGGATGCCGCGCTCGGCGAGCTTCTCGGCGATCTGCGCCTGGGTGGAGAGGAACTCCTCCTCCACCAGCTCCGCGATCAGGCGCTGTCGGTAGTCCTTGCTCGGCATGTTTATGCAGTATACCGCGGCGCAACTCGGCCCGTGCGACCTGCCGCGGCCCGTCCAGCACGGGAAGGGGTAAGGTCACGGGAGTCAGGCGGTGCGAATGAACACGCGTGGGATACGCAGGGCGCTCGGGACGTCGAGGCGCTCGGTCGCGGCCTTGGCGGGCCGGCGTCGCTACCTGTTCACGCCGGAGGCGTGGAACGGGGCGCTCGAGCCGGGCGCCGAGGTCACTCTCGGGTCCACCGGCCGCGTGCCGGCCGGGTCCGAGGCGGCGGA
>DATGNP010000018.1:0-19992 GCA_035306665.1 Trueperaceae bacterium | reverse complement strand
ACGCCGAGCTGGTGGACCTGGCCCGGCGGCTCGTGGGCACGCTCGCCGCCGACCTCGACCACGAGGCGTACGTGGACGACGACCGCGAGGCCGTGCGGGAGCTCGTCGCCGCGAAGGTCGCGGGCAGCGAGGGGCCGGGACGGCGCCGGGCGCCGCCCCCGCCAGCCCCGACCTGACCGAGGCCCTCAGGCGCAGCCTGGCGCGCGGCCGGGAGGAGGGCGGTACCCGTGGCTGAGAGGCGAGGGCCAGGCGGAGCGCGCGCGAGCGCAGGCGGCGCCGGCGACCCCAGCGACGCCGGTCGGCGCGAGGCCCCGCGGCCGGTGTGGAGGGGCACGCTGGCGTTCGGCCTCGTGACCCTGCCCGTCGGCCTCTACCCCGCGACCCGGTCGGGCGGCGCGCCCCTCCGCCTGGTCGCGCCCGACGGCACCCCGCTCGCGCGCCGCTACTACCGCGAGCGCGACGGCGCGTTCCTGGACGAACGCGAGATCGTCCGCGGCTACCCGGAGGCCGGGGGCTTCGTGACCGTCGAGGACGAGGAGCTCGCGGCCCTCGACCCGGACCGCTCGACCGTGATCGACCTCGACGTCTTCGTCCCGCTGGACCAGGTCGACCCCGTGTACGTCGAGAACGCCTACGTGCTGGTGCCAGAAGCGGACGCCCTCACCGCGTACCGGCTCGTCGTGGCCAGCCTGGCCGCCGAGGGGCGGGCCGGGATCGCCACGTTCGTGATGCGCGGGCGCTCCTACCTGCTCGCCGTCGTGGCGCACGGCGGGACGCTCAGGGGCCTCACGCTCCGCTACCACGACGAGGTGCGCGAGCCCGCCGACGTCGGGCTGCCCGCCCTGCGGCCAGCGGACGTCGGGGCCGTCGCCCGGATCGAGGCCGCCGCCCGGGAGCTGTACGCCGACGCGCTCGACCCGGACGAGCTGGCGGACGCCGGAGCGCGGCGCGTGGTGGAGCTGGCCGAGGGCAAGCTGGCGCGGGGCGAGGACGTGCGCGAGCCGCCCCTAGGGCCGGAGGAGCCGGCGGCGGAGCTGGACGAGGAGCTCGAGGCGACGCTCGCCGACGTCATGGCGCTGCTGCGCGAGAGCCTGGGCCGGGCGACGCGGGCTTGAGGCAAGCGGGCCCGGGCGGCCGCCACGGCGGGAAGGCCCGACCGGGTGACGGGGCCTAGGTGTCCCCGGGGCGGCGCGACGCCTACCGACGGCTAGGTCCGCTGCTGCCCCGGCCGGCAGCTAGGCCCGCCGCCGCGCGGTGAGCGCAGCGCGCGCGCTCAGCACGCGTGCCAGCGCCTCGCCGGGGTCGTCGGCGACGGCCGTGAGGTGACCCATCTTCCTGCCGGGCCTCGCCTCCTCCTTGCCGTAGAGGTGCAGGGAGACGCCGGGCACGGCCAGGGCCGCGGCGAAGTCCGGCGTGCCGTCGGCCCAGAGCCCGCCGAGGAGGTTCGCCATCGCGGCCGGCCGCGCCAGGGTCGTGGCCCCGAGGGGGAGGCCGCACACGGCGCGCAGCTGCTGCTCGAACTGGCTCGCCGGCGCCGCCTCGATCGTGAGGTGCCCGGAGTTGTGCGGGCGCGGCGCGACCTCGTTGACGAGCAGCTCGCCCGACGCCGACAGGAAGAACTCGACGCAGCAGACCCCCACCAGGTCGAGCCGCTCGGCCACCTGCACCGCCAGGTCGCGGGCGCGGTCGGCCGCCGCGCGATCGACGCCGCGCCACGCGTCGACGTGCGCGGCGAACGGCGCGACCGTCACGTCGAGCACGTGCCCTTCGTGTCGGTTCACGAACGGGGCGTAGGCGGCGACCTCGCCGTCGACCCCGCGGGCGACGACCACCGAAAGCTCGGCGGCCAGGTCGACGCGCTCCTCCACCACCACCGGGCCGGCCGCGGCGAGGGCGCGGGCGGCGGCGAGACCGTCCCGTCCCGCGACGACGACCTGCCCCTTGCCGTCGTAGCCGAAGCCGGCGGTCTTCACGACGCACGGCGTGCCGACCTCCGCGATGGCGGCGTCGACCTCGGCGGCGTCCGCCGCCGCGCGCCAGCGGGCCAGCGGCAGGCCGGCACCCGCGAGGAACCCCTTCTCCCGGCCGCGGTGCTGGGTGAGGTGGAGGGCGCGCGCCGACGGCCGCACCGCGCCGGCGGTCTCGGCCGCGGCGAACGCCGCCGAGGAGACGTTCTCGAACTCGAACGTGACGACGTCGACCCGCTGCGCCAGCTCGCGCAGGGCGTCGGCGGCGTCGAGCGGCGCGCGCAGGTGGAGGTCGGCGACCGCCGCGGCCGGCGGGCGCTCCTCGGGCGCGAGCACGGCGAAGCGGTAGCCCATCCGCCGGCAGGCGGCGCCCAGCATCAGGCCGAGCTGGCCGCCGCCGACGACGCCGACGGTGGCCCCGGGGAGGAGCGGCTCCGCGGCCCTCCTACCCATCAGGGCTCGAACGTGGGGGTGGGCAGCGTCGCGGCCGCCGCGGCCTCCGTCTGCTCGCGCCTGAAGGCGAGGAGGCGCGCCCGCAGCTCCGGGCGCGTGAGCGCCAGGACCGCCGCGGCCAGCAAGCCGGCGTTCGCGGCGCCCGCCTCGCCGATCGCGAGCGTGCCCACGGGCACGCCGCGCGGCATCTGGACGATCGACAGGAGCGAGTCGAGGCCCGACAGCGCGCTGCTCCTGACGGGCACGCCGAGAACGGGCAGGTGGGTGTGGGCCGCGAGCATCCCGGGCAGGTGCGCCGCCCCGCCGGCCCCGGCGACGATCACCTCGTAGCCGGCGTCGGCGGCGCCGCGCGCGAACTCGGCCAGACGCTCCGGCGTGCGGTGGGCCGAGACGACGTGGCAGGTGTGCGGCACGCCGAGGCGCGTGAGGACCTCGTCGGCGTGCCGCATCGTCTCCCAGTCGGAGCCGCTGCCCATGACGACGGCGACGAGGGGGCGCTCGCCGGCGGCCGCGCCCGCGCCGACGCGGTCCCCGGCCTCCTGCCTGGCCTCGCCCTGGCCCGGGGCGTCGTCACCGTCTAGCGGCGCCCCGGCCCCGCCGCCGGCGGCCCGCAGCAGCCTGTCGCGGACCGCCAGCCAGGCGTCGTCGGCCGGCGGCTGCTCGACGAGGACCTCGGCGAGGCCGAGGCCGTCGAGGTGCCTCACGGCCGCGAACAGCTCGCGCGCGAACCCCTCGGGGTCCGCGGGCAGCACGAGCCACCTCACGTCTGGGGCCGGCGCCTCCGCGGCCGAGACGAACCGGGCGTGGGGCACCTCGCCGCGCGGCGCACGCCGCGCGATCGCGCCGCGGGACCCGGTCAGCTGGGCCTCGAGGTCGGCGCCCGGCACCGTACGGAGCGGCGTGCGGGGGGCGTAGTGCTTGTCCAGGGAGCCAGGCGCCCTGGGGGCGCCGGCGGGGGCGCGCCCCTCCACCACCGCCACCAGCTCGCGGACCCGCTCGAGCGGCAGCGCGCCGGGTCGGAGGAGCCGCGGCTCGGGACCGGTCAGGTCGAGGATCGTCGACTCGAGGCCGAGGTCGGTGGGCCCGCCGTCGAGCACCAGCACGTCGTCGTCACCGAAGTCGCCGGCGACGTGGTCGGCCCGCGTGGGGCTCACGTGCCCGAACCTGTTCGCCGAGGGCGCCACGAGCGGCGCGCCGAACGCCGCGATCAGCGCCCGCGCCACCGGGCTGGCCGGCACGCGCAGGGCCACGGTGTCCTGGCCGCCGGTGATGGCCCTGTCGACGCCGGGGCGCGCGTGGAGCACGAGCGTGAGGGGGCCGGGCCAGAAGCGCTCCGCGAGGGCCTCGACCAGCGCGGGGTCCGCCCCGCGCTCGGCCTGCGCGTCGCGGTCGGCCCACTGCCACAGCGCGGACGCGTCGCCGAGGTGGACGATCAGCGGGTGGCCGCGCGGCCGGCCCTTGGCGGCGAACACGCGCGCCACGGCCCGCGGGTCGCCGGCGGCCGCGCCGAGGCCGTAGACGGTCTCGGTCGGGAAAGCCACCAGGCCGCCCGCGCGCAGGTGCGCCGCGGCCGTGGCGATGCCGTTCCTGTCGGCAGCGATGACACGTGCCATGGACGAAGCGGAGCATAGCAGCGCTACACTGCTCTCATGTTCGGCCTGTTCCGCCGTCAGGACCCGCGCTTCCGCGAGGACGGCAACTTCCTCCTGTGCCAGGTCAGGACCGACGCCCACGGCGAGGTCATCAAGGTCCGCCTGTCGAAGACCTCCGAGATGAGCGTGTCGGGCGGCGGCTACTTCGTGCGGAAGACGCTGATCGGTCCGCGGTCGCTCGACAACGCCACGCTCGAGGTCACGATGAACCGGTCGCACAGGGTCGTCAGCGCCGCCGTCGACGGCGGCGAGCTGCTGCGCACCGACGAGTGGGTCGAGTGAGGCTGTCTACCCGCCGCGGCGGCCCGGCACCGCCGGGGACGCACGAGGCTGCTATCATCGGCACGTGCCAATGAACGAGGACGCGATCCTGTCGTACTCGGCCCCGTTCGTGGGCCGGCGCAGGCTCGTCGTCACGCCGTCGCCCGTCCTCGAGCTGACGTACGCCAACTACTTCCTGACGCGGCACCAGGGCGAGGGCCGCGACTCCGACCTCCCCTGGGTGCGGCAGCTCCGCGAGAGCCCGCCCGCCGGCATCGAGACGCTCAAGGAGGCGTGGGCCGACCCTCAGCTGCGGTCGCTCAGCACCGAGCTGCTGCTGCTGGCGTGCAGCCTCGGCTACGCGCTCGACGGCACGCCGCAGCGCTTCCTCGCCGACCTCCCGACCCTGGCGGGGCGCGCGCTCGACAGCCTGGGCCAGCTCGTGGACGAGCGGGGCCCGGGGACGCCCGAGGAGCGCTACGCCAAGCGCGAGCAGCTGGAGAAGCAGCTCCGCGTGCTGGCCGACCCCGCGGTGGGCGCCAGGCTGCAGCGCGCGCTGACGGCGCTGTGGGCCTACCTGGAGCCGACCTACGAGCGCGAGGGCCGCGCGGTCTCCGAGGCCGCCGCCCGCGAGCTCGAGGCCGAGGTCGCCGCCTCTGGCGACCTCCTGGCGGCGCTGCCGGAGCAGCACTTCGTCCGCTTCGAGCGCGCCGCCGAGGCGTTCCGCCAGGCCCAGGAGGAGGGCGGGCGCTTCGTCGTCGTCCCGCTGTTCTTCGCCTCGCAGGGGGGCTTCCACCTCGACTTCGACGGTGTCGACTACGTCGGCTACGGCGTCCACGCCGAGAGCCTCTTCGCCCAGCAGCAGTCGGAGCTCGCGGACCTGGCCAACAAGCTCAAGGCGTTCGGCGACCCCACGCGCCTCCTCTTGATGGTGCTGATCGGCCGCCTCTCGCAGTTCCCCCTCACGGTCGGCGACCTCGCCAAGCAGGTCGGCGTCAGCCAGCCGACGACCAGCGGCCACCTCAAGCTCCTCAAGGAGATGGGGCTCGTCGACGTCGTCAGGAAGGGCAACCGCTCGTACTACCGCCTCGACGAGAGCGCCGTCGGCGACGTCATCGCCGCGATGAAGCGGGCACTGCTCGGCTGAGCCGGCGGCAGCGCCCCCCTCGCCTCCCCGCGGGCAGCTTCGCTCAGCGCCTATATCGGCCCTGACCTATTGACAGTTGGCGTGCTGTCGCCTATCCTCCTTCATAGGAGGTGGCCGATGTACTTCTCGGTCGAGGTACTCAGACAGCAGGCCAAGGACCGCATCTGGACCGTCGAGCGCAGCGCCCGCAGCGCGAGGGCGGCGCGGGCCGGGAAGGACGCCAGCCGCCCCCGCTGAAGCCGAGCATGGGCCGAGGCCCGAGGAGCGCCCGCACCGCACGCCAGCCGTGGGTGCGGGCGCTCCTTCTCTCGTGCCGCGCCTGAGGCGGCCTGCGCGCCCGCGGGCCGGGCGTCGCGCGGCGGGGCGGCGCGTCCGCCTCAGGGCCCCGCGCTGCTACGTCACTGGGCGCTGGTGAGGTCGGGGCGCAGCGAGCGCGCCTCCCGCAGGTAGACGTGGACCATCTCCGCCTGCGAGCGGCGCGTGTGCACCTGCATCATCACGCGCACGCAGCGCTTCAGGCGCCCGGGCACCGGGATCTCCTGGTTGCACAGGAGCGGCACCATGTTCATGCCCAGCTCGCGGGCCGCCTCGGCGGGGAACGTAGAGACCAGGTCCGGGGTCGTCGTGAAGAAGATCGCCGCGATCAGCTCGTGGTCGGTGACACCGTTCGCCTCCAGCATCGCGACGAGCAGCTCGCGGGTGGCCGCGAGGATCAGCTCGGGGCGGTCCTCGGCGACCGTCGTGGCGCCGCGCACCCCGCGCAGCCAGTAGTGGCCGTCCTCCATGGCGCGGAGTGTACCAGCCGTGTCGCGACACTCCGGGTCCGAGGCGCCGCCGTCCATACTGTTCCCATGGCCACAGCACCTGACGCCGCCCCAGCTTGGTTCGACCTGTCGCCGGACCAGCGCGCGTTGATCGGACCGCTGCGCGAGGTCCTGCGCGAGGAGGTGGCGCCGGGCGCCGCCGAGCGCGACGCGACCGGCGCGTTCCCGCACGACCTGGTGGGGCGCCTCGGCGGGCTCGGCCTCTTCGGGCTGCAGGTGCCCGAACGCCTCGGCGGCGCCGGCCTCGACACGGTCACGACGGCGCTGGTCATCGAGGAGATCGCCGCCGTCGACGGCTCGCTGGCCCTCACCGTCGCCTCCCACAACTCGCTGTGCCTCGGGCACCTGCTGCGCGCCGGCGACGAGGACCAGCTCCGGTCGTGGGTGCCGCCGCTGGCCCGCGGCGAGCGCCTCGGCGCCTGGTGCCTCACCGAGCCGGGAGCCGGCTCGGACGCGGCCGCTTTGGCCACGCGCGCCAGGCGCGACGACGACGGCTGGGTCATCGACGGCAGCAAGGCGTTCATCACGCAAGGGACCGTTGGCGGCACCTACGTCGTCATGGCCCGCACCTCCGACCCGGCCCCGGGGCGCGAGCGCTCGCACGGGATCAGCGCCTTCGTCGCGGACGGGTCGAACCCCGGTCTCGTCAGGGGCCGGCCCGAGAGGAAGCTCGGCCTGACGAGCTCCGACACGACCCCCCTTACCTTCGAGGGCATGCGCCTGCCGGGCGACGCCCTCCTCGGGCGCGAGGGCGAGGCGTTCGCCGACGTCGCTCACGTCCTCACGGGCGGCCGCATCGGCATCGGGGCGATGGGGATCGGCCTGGGCAGGGCCGCGCTCGAGACCGCGCTGGCCTACGCCGCCGAGCGGCGCCAGTTCGGCAAGCCGATAGCCCACCACCAGGCGATCGCCTTCAAGCTCGCCGGGATGGCCACCGAGCTCGAGGCCGCCAGGTTGCTCGTGCTCAAGGCCGCGACCTTGCGCGACGCCGGCCGCGAGCACACGGCCGCGGCGGCGATGGCGAAGCTCAAGGGCAGCACCGCCGGGGTGGACGCGTGCGACGCGGCGATCCAGGTCCTGGGCGGGTACGGCTACACCAAGGACTACCCGGTCGAGCGCTACTGGCGCGACGCCCGCCTGACCCGCATCGGCGAGGGCACCGACGAGGTGCAGCACCTGATCATCGCCCGCGACCTGCTGCGCTCGCTGCGCGCCTGAGCGGCCGACCCAGGCTCAGGCGGCGGCCCGCGCTCCGGCCGGAACGGTGGACAAGGGCGCGTCGAGCACGTCGTCGGGCACCGCCCTCAGCGCCGCCGCCAGGAGGTCGGGGCCCGCGCCGGGACGGTGCGACCCCTCGGTGAGGGCCCTGCGCCAGGCTCGCCCCCCGGGGACGCCCTTGAAGAGGTTCAGCATGTGCTTGGCGATCGCCGCCAGGGGCGTGCCGCGGCGCGCCTCGTCGGCGGCGTAGTCGGCCATCGCCTCGACGACGGCGCGACGGGTCACCGCGCGCGCGCTGCCTGTCAGGGCCGGGTCGACGTCGGCGAGGAGGACCGGCGCCTCGTAGAACGCCCGGCCGATCATCACGCCGTCGACGCTCCGCAGGTGCGCGAGGGCGGCGTCCACGTCAGGGACCCCGCCGTTCAGCTCGACGGTGAGCGCCGGCCGCTCGCGCTTCAGGCGGTGGACGTCCTCGTACCTGAGCGGCGGGACCGTCCTGTTCGCCTTCGGCGAGAGGCCCCGGAGCCACGCCTTGCGCGCGTGGACCGTGTAGGCGACGGGGACCCCGCCGGAGGCGGCGTGGACGCCGTCGACGAACGCCAGCAGGTCCTCGTAGGCGTCGGCGTCGTCGATGCCGATGCGGTGCTTGACGCTCACGGGCAGGCCCGAGTCGGCCAGCGCCGCCAGGCACTCGCCCACCAGCGTGGGCTCGGCCATCAGGCAGGCGCCGAAGCGGCCGCTGCGCACGCGGTCGGAGGGGCAGCCGACGTTGAGGTTCACCTCGGCGTACCCGAGCTCGGCGCCCGCGAGAGCGGCCGCGCGCAGCTCGGCCGGGTCGGAGCCGCCCAGCTGCAGCACGACCGCGCCCTCCTGCGGGGTGCGCGCCAGCAGCCGCGCGGTGTCGCCGTGCAGCACGGCCTTGGCCGTGACCATCTCGGTGTAGAGCAGGACCTCGCGCGAGAGCAGGCGGGCCAAGCGCCGGAAGTGCCTGTCGGTGAGGGCCATCATCGGCGCCACCGACAGGCGCGGCCGCCCGCCGTGCCGCTCCCAGCCGGCGGCCCGCTGTCGCCAAGCGGGGACGGCGCGCGGGTCCGTGCTCACGCCGGCGCCTCCACGCGCCGGGGCTTGCGGAACTCGATGTCCTCCCACTCGCCCTCCTCCACGACGCGCAGGTCGGGGTTGCGGGAGCGGAAGTAGGCCACGACGTCCTGCACGAGGTCGTCGGGCGTGCTGGCGGCCGAGGAGACGCCCACCGCGGCGACGCCCCCCAGCCACTCCGGCCGGATGTCGGCCGCCGACTCGATGCGCTCGGCGCGGCCCGTGATGTCCTGCGCGAGCTCGACGAGGCGCATGCCGTTGGACGAGGCGGCGCTGGTCACGACGAGGAAGAGGTCGACCCGCTCGGCGATGCGCCTGACGGCGTCCTGGCGGTTCTTGGTCGCGAAGCACAGGTCGTCCGACGGCGGCACGACGAGGCTGGGGAAGCGGCTCCTGAGGACCTCGATCGTCTTCATCGTGTCGTCGACCGACAGCGTCGTCTGGGTGAGGACGACGACGCGCTCGGGGTCCGGCACCGTGACCGTGCGCGGGTCGGCGAGCCCGGGGTCGTGGTTCCGGTTGCCGACCACGGCGACGACCGTGGTGTGCTCGGGCGCCTCGCCCCGGGTGCCGATCACCTCCTGGTGCGTCGTGGAGTCGCCCACCAGGAGGATGTGGTAGCCGCGCTCGGCGTAGCGCTTGGCCTCGTTGTGGACCTTCGTGACGAGCGGGCAGGTGGCGTCCACTGTGGCGAGCCTCAGCTCGGCGGCGCGGCGCCTGACCTCGGGGCTGACGCCGTGGGCGCTGAAGACCACCGTATGGCCCACGCGCCTGCCAGCGGCGGCGGCCTCCCGCCTGGCGGCCTCGAGGTCGTCCAGGTCCTCTACGAACGTCACGCCGTGCCTCTCCTCGAGGCGCGAGACGACGGTCTTGTTGTGCACGATGTCGTGGTAGACGGCGATGCCCCCCTCGCCGCGCGCGGCGGCCTCGGCCGCCTGCTCCTCGACGGCCTGGATCGCCATGACGACCCCGGCGCAGAACCCGCGCGGCTTGGCCAGGTAGAGACGCTCGACCATCCCGGCGATGATACCGGTGCCGGCGGAAGCCGGGCGTCCACGCGCTTGTCCCGCCTACACCCACCGTGTTACTCTCAAGGACGCTGCCAGTCGGGAGCGGGCGATTAGCTCAGCTGGTTAGAGCGCGTCGCTGATAACGACGAGGTCGGTGGTTCGAGTCCACCATCGCCCACCACGGCACGGGGCGCACCTTCCGGGTGCGCCCCTTCCCTTGAGGCTCGGCTCGACCGCGTCCTCACTCCGCGGCGAAGACGTCCATGCGCGCGCCCAGGGTGAGCTCGACGCGGAACGTCGCGTTGCCGCGCTGCACCGTCAGCACGACGGTCTGGCCGATCTCCTTGTTCCTGACCTCGCCCAGGAGCTCGTAGAACGAGGGCGTGGGCTTGCCGTCGACGGCCACGATCACGTCGACCTGAGGCACCACGCGCATGCGGCCGTCCGGGCCGACGACCGTCTGCTGGGCGCGGCTGCGCAGCCCGGCGCGCTCGGCGGGGCCCCCCGCCTGCACGCGCTCCACGATCACGCCCGGCCTGGCGCCCAGGTAGTGGCCCGACGTCTCGGGGTCGTAGTCGAAGTTCCACACGAAGCCGAGCACCGGCACGTCGCGGCGGCCGCCGGCGACCACGGTCGTGAACAGCTCGTCGCCGCGCACCAACGGCACGGCGTAGCTCGCGTACGCCCGCGGCAGACGCGCGCCGCGCAGGTAGGGCGGCACCCAGTCCTGCGAGGACATCGCCGAGGGGTTGAAGCTGATGTAGCTGACGACGCCCACGACCTCGCCGGAGGCGTTCACGACCGGGCCGCCCGAGTCGCCGGGAGCAAGCGAGTTCGTCAGCTCGATGGTGCCGCTCGCGAAGTCGGCCCGGCCGGCCTGCACGCCCAGTCGCGTGACCCTGCCGGCGCGGGCGCCGAGGAAGTCGCCGCGGCTGTTGCCGATCGCCACGACCTGCTCGCCGACCGCGGGCCGCCGCGAGGCGGGCTCGAGGTACGGCACCGTGCCGTCGACGTCGGCCTGCAGGGCAGCCACGTCCATGTAGACGTCGAAGCCGGTGAGGGTGAGGTCGTACTCCGAGCCGTCGGCGGCGACCGCGACGAGCTGCGTGGGGCAGGCGCGGTTGCCGCTCTGGTCGACGACGTGGAAGGCCGTCATCACGACGCCGTCAGGCGAGACGAAGAACCCGGTGCCGACGCCGAGCGTCTGTCCGGCGCGCGGGCCCGTGCAGCGCGCCTCGATCCGCACCGTGGCCTCGCGGGCGGCGCCGTAGGCGTCCTCGAGCCGGCCCTCCGGCGCCTCCACGGGAGGTGGCCCCTGCACGTGCATCAGGCGCGGCTCCTCGCGCCGGACCTGCGATGAGACGACGGCCGTCAGGGCGAGGGCGAAGAACAGCAGCCACGTGAAAGGGCGCGGGCCTGACACGGCGTCATTATTATCGGTCCGGAGGCGGCGCACGGGTATCATCGGCCCCATGGCCCGCGCCCCCGACAACTCCCCGGACCCCGCCTACCGCGACAAGCTCAGGGAGGCCGCGCGCGTCGCCCGCGCCTGGGAGGGGCCGGTCGTCGTGCTGACCCACGTCGACCCCGACGGCGACGCGATCGGGAGCGTCCTGGCCGTGGGCAGGGCGCTGCGGGCGCTGGGCAAGGACGTGACCGTGGCCGCGACGCCGCCGCGCTACCTGCGCTTCCTCGCCGCTGAAGGCGAGCTCGTCCCCGCCGTCCCCGCGCACCGCCCCGGCACGCTCCTCTTCGTTCTCGACGTGGCCGACAAGCCCCGGGTCGCGGGCGGGCCCGTCGACGGCGCCGCGTTCACCGTCAACATCGACCACCACGGCACCAACGACCGCTTCGGCGACATCGCCGTCGTGCAGCCGAGCAAGGCCGCCACGGCGCTGCTCGTCAAGGAGCTGGTCGAGGAGCTGGGCGTGGCCTGGACGCCCGCCATCGCCACGGCCTGCCTGACGGGGATCCTCACCGACACCGGCAACTTCCGCTTCGCGAACACCAGCCGCGAGGCCCTCGAGGCCGCCGGCGAGCTCCTCGACCACGGCGTCGACTACGTGTGGCTCACCGACCGGCTCCAGTGGCGGCACCCCGACTACTTCCAGACGCTCGGCAAGGTCATGGAGACGGTCAGGTTCGACCTGGGCGGCAAGCTCGTCACCGCGCGCTACACGGCGGCGATGCGGGCCTCCACCGGCGAGGAGGACGACGACTCCGACGACTTCGTCGGGATCATCCGCTACGCGGAGGGCGTGCTGGTCGCTGCGCTCCTAAAGGAGCGCGGCCCCGACGTGAAGGTCAGCGTGCGCACCCGCGACGGCGTGTCGGCGCAGGCGATATGCGTCGAGCTCGGCGGCGGCGGGCACGTGGCCGCGGCCGGCGCGACGCTGCCTGGCGCGGACCTCGACACGGCCGAGCGCCGCCTCCTCGAGGCCGTGCGCCGCGAGCTCGAGCGCCACGGCGCGTCGGGCGTGCGGGCCTGACCCTCAGTCCACTCGGCCGAGCCCCGCCGCCTTGCCCGCCTGACCCAGGAGCAGCGGCACCAGCGCCGCCGCGACGGCCAGCGCCCAGCCCCCTGCGGGCAGGTCGGCCACCGAGAGCGCCGACTTCAGGGGCGGCACGTACGCCACGGCCGCGACCATGAGGCAGCAAGCGGCCATCGCGGCCCACACCCACGGGTTCCGCAGCAGCGGGTCGGGCGCGGCGCGGGCGCCGCGCCGACGCGCCTCGCGCATGTTCAGGACGTGGAAGACCTGCGCCAGCGCGAGGCCGACGAACGCGACCGAGCCGGCCTGCGTCGCCGAGTAGTCGAGAGCTCCGAGGGCGTAGGCGTAGGCGCCGAGCACCGGCGCCGTGAGCAGCAGGGCGTAGGCGCCGACGGCCCGCCAATGGCGCTCGGCGAGGATCGGCTCGCGCGGGTCGCGCGGGGGCCTGTCGAGCATGCCGGCGTCGGCGGGGGTAGTCCCCAGCGCCAGCGCCGGGAAGACGTCGGTGACGAGGTTCAGGAAGAGGATCTGCAGGGGGAGCAGCGGCAGCGGGAACCCCATGAGCGCAGCGATCCCGATCACGAGGATCTCGCTGAGGTTGCACGAGAGCAGGTACGCCACCGCGGCGCGGATGTTGCGGAAGATCGCCCGCCCCTCCTCCACCGCCGCCACGACGGTCGCGAAGTCGTCGTCCTTGAGGACCATGTCGGCCGCCTCGCGGGCGACGTCCGTGCCGCGCTGCCCCATCGCCACGCCGATGTCGGCGCGCTTCAGGGCCGGCGCGTCGTTCACCCCGTCCCCGATCATCGCCACGACGGACCCGGCCGCCTGGTGGAGCTCCACGAGCCGCAGCTTCTGCTCGGGGCTCACGCGGGCCAGCACGTCGGTCGCGACCGCCCGCGCGGGGTCCTCCCCGGAGGCGGCGGCCCGTTCCAGGTCCGCGCCGGTCACGACGTCGTCGGGCCGAGCCAGTCCCACGGCCCGGGCGATCGAGCGCGCCGTTACCGGCTGGTCGCCCGTGACCATGACGACGCGGATCCCGGCCCGCAGGCTGTCGCGGACGGCGGCGACCGCCTCGGGTCGCGGCGGGTCGGCCAGCCCGACCAGCCCCACCAGCGTCAGGCCCGTGAGCGGCTCGCCCGGACGCCAGGCGCCGGCGCGGTCGGCGAGCGCCAGCACCCGCAGGCCCTCGGCGGCCATGGCGCGGTTCTTCTCGAGCCACTCCTCCCTGTCGGCCTCCGTGAGCGGCACCTCCTCCCCACCCGGGCCGACGACGGCGTCGCAGGCGGGGAGCACGGCTCCGGGCGCGCCCTTGACCAGCAGCAGCCCGCCGTCAGGGGACTGGTGGTAGGTGGCCATCACGCGCTGGTCGGGGTCGAAGGGCAGCTGCGAGAGCTCGGGCAGCAGCGCGTGGAGGTCGCCGCGCTCGAGGCCGACCTCGCGCGCGCCGCGCAGCAGCGCGACCTCCATGGGGTCGCCGACGTCGACGGCGCCCTCCTCCCGCGCCAGTGCGGCCGTGCCGCAAAGCACGGCCACGCGCAGGGCCCGGTCGAGCGGGTCCGCCCCCGCTGCCACGCGCCGCGGGTCGCGCCGCTCGCCGCCGGGCGCGAGCCTGCCGCCGGCGAGCCACCACGCGACGACGCTCATGCGGTTCTCGGTGAGCGTGCCGGTCTTGTCCGTGAGGATGACGTTCGTGGCGCCGAGCGTCTCGACCGCCGAGAGGCGGTTCACGAGCGCGTTCCTGTCCGCCATCCGCCTGGCGCCACGGGCCAGCGTGAGCGTGGCGATCACGGGCAGGCCCTCCGGGACGGTCGCGACGGCCAGGGCGATCGCCGTCTGCACCATCTCGAACCAGCCCAGGCCGCGCGACAGGCCGTAGGCCGCGACGGCCGCGGCGGCGGCGACCGCCACCCACAGGAGCCTCCCGCCGAGCGCGTCGAGGCGCCGCTCGAGCGGGGTCAGCTCGGGCTCGGCGGTCTGCACCAGCTTGGCGACCCTGCCGAGCTCGGTGCCCATGCCCGTCGCCACGACGACGGCCTCGCCGTTGCCGCGGAGGACCGCGGTGCCGCGGTAGAGCATCGACGTGCGGTCGGCGAGGGTCGCGTCCCGCGCCACCGGGCCGTTCGCCTTCTCGACCGGCACCGACTCGCCCGTGAGGGCCGACTCGTCGACCGCGAGGCGCCAGCCGACGAGCAGCCGGGCGTCGGCGGGGACCACGTCGCCCGCCTCCACCAGCAGCACGTCGCCGGGGACGATCTCGGAGGCCGGGACGCTGACGGGCGCGCCGTCGCGGCGCACGCTGGCGCGCGAGGTCCCCAGGCGCCTCAGCGCCTCGACCGACCGGATGGCGCGCAGCTCGGTGAGGAAGCCGACGGCCACGTTGATCGCCAGGACGACGAGCACGGCGACGGTCTCGGCCCACTGCCCGAAGGCAGCCGACAGCGCCGCGGCGGCCACGAGCATCCAGGTCAGCACGCCGCGGAACTGGCCCAGGAACACCGCCAGCGGCGTCCGTGCCGGCCTGACCTCGAGCTCGTTCGCGCCGTGGCGCGCGAGGCGCTCCGCGGCAGCCGCGGCCGTCAGGCCCGTCGCGGGGTCGACGCCCAGGGCGGCGGCGACCCCGCCGCCCGGCGCGGCCCACGGCGCGGCGAGCGCGTCCCCGCCCGACCCGGTCGGGCCCCGGCTCACCGACGACCCCACCGGACGCTCAACCGAACCTCGTCGCCAGCGCCCTCGCCTCGGCGGCCAGCGCCGCCAGCCGGTCCGGGTCCACGTCGAGCGGCCTGACGTCGCGCTCCGCCAGCCAGGGCAGCACCTCCTCGGTCGGGAGGTTGCCGACGAGGTCGTCGCCGGCGAACGGACAGCCGCCGACGCCGCCCAGGGCGCCCTCGACCCAACGGACGCCGCGTCGCAGCCCCACCTCGAGCAGGGGCCGCCACGCGTCCGGCCGGGAGTGCAGGTGCAGGCCGAGGTCGTTGGCGTTCGACACCGACGAGAGGACCCTGTCGACGAGCTTGTCGTCGGCGGTGCCTACGGTGTCCGCCAGGGCGATGCGGGCCACGCCCGCGTCGCGCAGCCGCTGGATCGCCTCGGCCGTCATGCGTGGTCCCCACGTCTCGCGGTACGGGTTGCCGAACGCCATCGAGACGTAGACCACGAGGCCGAGGCCCGCCTCCGCGCAGAGCGCCTGCATCTCGGACAGGTCGCGCCACGACTCCTCGAGGCTCCGTCCGACGTTGCGGCGCTGGAACGTCTCGTTGACGCTCAAGGGGTAGCCGACGCTGGTCACGCGGCCGGCCGCCGCGGCGCGCTCGACGCCCCTGACGTTCCCGACGATGCAGATCAGGTCGGCGCCCTCGGGGGGCGTGAGGCCGGCGAGCACCTGCTCGGTGTCGGCCATCTGCGGCACGGCGCGCGGCGAGACGAAGGAGCCGAGGTCGAGGTGGGTGAAGCCGGCGTCGAGGAGGGACTGCAGGTGGCCGGCCTTGACCTCGGTCGGTATCACGTGCGGCAGGCCCTGCCAGGCGTCGCGCGGGCACTCGACGTAGGTCGGCCCCGGCGCGCGCATGGGGGGATGATAGCCCAGGCATCGGCGCGGCTACCCGCTCCACCACGTCTATACTCGCGGCGTGCTGCGCCGGATCGAGCTGCGCGACTTCGCCATCATCCGCGAGCTGGACCTCGAGCTCTCCCCCGGTCTCAACGTGCTCACCGGCGAGACGGGCGCCGGCAAGTCGATCGTCGTCGACGCGCTGGCGCTCCTAGCCGGGGCACGCGCCGACGTCGCGTTCGTCAGGAGCGGCGCCCAGACCGCCCTGGTGCAGGGCGAGTTCGACGACGGCGACCTGACCACGGCCTCGCGGCGCGTCGCGCTGTCCGGCCGCCACGGCGCGCGCATCGACGGCGAGCACGTCACCGTGGCCGAGCTCGCCGAGCGCGTCGGCCGGCTCGTCGCCGTCTTCGCCCAGCACGGCGCGCTCGAGCTACAGGGCGCCGCGGCGCAGCGGGCGCAGCTCGACAGGCTCCTCCCCGAGGACGCCAGGCAGGCGCTGCAGCGGCACCGCCGCGCCTTCCAGCGCCGGGCCGAGGTGGCGGCCCGCTTGGCCGAGGTCCGCGCCGCGCAGCGCGAGCGCGCCAGACGCCTCGACGTGCTCGCCTACCAGGTGCAGGAGATCGACGAGGCGCAGCCGCGCCCGGGCGAGGAGGAGGAGCTGGCCGCCGAGCTCGACGCGCTGCGCCACGCCGAGCGCATCGTCCAGGGCGCGGGCGCCGCGCTGGCCGCTCTGGCGGGCGAGGAGACGGGCGCCGTCCAGCTCGCGGCCGAGGCCAGGCGCGAGCTCTCCGCCGCCGCCCGGCACGCCCCGGCGCTGGCGGCGCTGGCCGACGACCTCGACGCCGCCCTGACCGGCCTCGGCGCGGTCGCCGCCGAGGTCGAGTCGTTCCTGGCGGGCTTCGAGGCCGACCCCGCCCGCCTCGACGCCGTGCAGGCCCGCCTCGCGAAGCTCGACGCGCTCAAGCGCAAGTACGGCGACGACGTCGCCGCGGTGCTGGCCTTCCGCGACGCCGCCGCGCGGGAGCGCGACGACCTGCTGGCCCTCGACGAGGACGAGGCCGGCCTGGCGCGCGAGGAGGCGCAGCTGAGCGCCGAGCTGGAGCGGCTCGCTGCCACCGTCACGGCGGCCAGGCGCGCCGCCGCCCAGCGGCTGGAGGCGCAGGTGGCGCCGCTGCTGGCGCGGCTGGGCATGCCCGGCGCCGTCTTCGAGGTCGCCGTCACCCCGCTGCCGGAGCCCAACGCCAGCGGCGCCGACGAGGTCTCGTTCCGCTTCGGCGCGAACGTGGGCGAGCCGCCCGGCCCCGTGTCGCAGATCGCCTCGGGCGGCGAGCTCTCCCGCCTGATGCTCGCGCTCCACCTCGTCACCGGCGCGACGCAGCCGACCCTGGCGTTCGACGAGGTCGACGCCGGCGTCGGCGGCAGGGCCGCCCGCGAGGTGGGCGCGCTCCTGGGGGAGCTCGGCCGCGGCAGGCAGGTCCTCGTCGTAACGCACCTCGCGCAGGTGGCGGCCTACGCCGACGCGCACTTCGTCGTCAGCAAGGCCGAGGAGGGCGGCCGCACGCTCACCACGGTCAGGCCGGTGACCGGCCGGGAGCGCGTCGAGGAGCTGGCGCGCATGCTCTCGGGCACCGTCACCGACGCGTCCCTCTCGCACGCCGAAGAGCTGCTCTCGGAGGCCGCCTCCCGGGCACACCGCCGCTCGCCCGCCTGAGCTAGACTCGTGTCAGGTCGCGAAGGGAGCGCCAGTTGGACGCCGAGGGTTTCCACGAGCACGCCCCGTGCCCGAGCTGCGGCAGCCGCCGCACGGTCACGTTCCATTACCGGGAGGGGTTCGAGGAGATCGAGTGCGAGGCGTGCGGCTACCGCTCCGACGCCGATGAGATCGCCGCCCTGACGCGCTACGCCGGCGGCGTCCTCGAGCGCGAACGCGACGACGAAGCGATCCCGGTTCCCATCAGGACCCTGAAGGCTTAGGCCGTGGAGGAGACGCCCAGGGCGCCCATCCCGAACGAGGAGGGGGCGCGTGGTGGCGTGCCGCCGGAAGGCGGCAGTGGGGGCGCGGGCGGCGCGCCCCGGGAAGGAGAGCCGATGGAAGTGAACGTGGTCCTGAGCTCGGAGGAGATCCTCAGGGGCCTCAAGCACTACCGGCGCATCGCCAAGCAGGACCTCCTGCTGGCGAGCGAGACCGACAACCCCGAGGCCTTCAGGCGTCACGCCGAGGCGCGGCGCAGCGTCTACTCCTACCTCTCCGAGCTGGCGCAGACCATGTCACCCCCGGAGGTCGTCGAGGAGGCCCTCAAGGTCTACCGCGAGCTGCCCTTCGTCACCGGCAGCGAGGACGAGGCGCACACGGAGATCAAGGGCCGCGAGAACGCGCTCGAGAACTTCTTCCTGATGATCGGCCTCGAGCCGAAGCTGCGGCGCGAGGTGCGCAGCCAGCGCAAGGCGCTCCACCCCCAGGGCGGCTGAGAGCCACGGCCCGCGTGTTATCTACGTAGGCGTGACGCTCTCCGAGCTCGAGCGCCGGGCGGCGAGCAAGCCGCCCGCGCTCCGCGACCTCTCTGACAACCTCGTGTTCGGCGAGGGACCCGAGGACGCCCGGTTCATGCTCGTCGGCGAGGCGCCCGGCGAGGACGAGGACCTCTCGGGCCGGCCGTTCGTCGGGCGCGCCGGACAGCTCCTCGACAAGATCCTCGAGGCCGTCGGCCTGTCCCGCGACGAGGTCTACATCACGAACGTCGTCAAGCACCGCCCGCCGGGCAACCGCACGCCGACGCCAGCCGAGGTCGCCGCCAGCGAGGGCGTGCTGCTCGAGCAGATCCGGCTCATCCAACCGCAGGTGATCGGCACGCTCGGCAACGTGCCCACCCAGTACTTCCTGCGCACCAACGAGGGCATCACGCGGCTGCGCGGACGCTGGCACGACTGGCACGGCATAAGGGTCATGCCGCTCTTCCACCCCGCCTACCTCCTGCGCAACCCGAGCCGCGAGCGCGGCGGGCCGAAGTGGCTCACCTGGCAGGACATGCAGGAGGTCAAGCGCGTCCTCGACTCCCTGCCGCCGCGCCAGGGCAACGTCGTCATCGACACCGCCGAGCAGGCCTCACTCTTCTGATGCGCGCGCTGGTCCAGCGCGTGGCGCGCGCCGAGGTGCGCGTCGCGGGCGAGGTCGTCGGCCGCGTGGGCAGGGGGTTCCTCGTCCTGCTCGGCGTGGGGCCGGACGACGACGAGGCCGTGGCCGCGAAGCTGGCCGACAAGGTGCGCAAGCTCAGGGTGTTCGGCGACGACGAGGGACGCATGAACCTCTCGCTCGGCCAGGTCGGCGGCGGCTGCCTCGTCGTCAGCCAGTTCACGCTCTACGGCGACCTCCGGTCGGGCAACCGCCCGGGGTTCTCCCGCGCGGCGCCTCCCGAGCAGGCCGAGCGCCTCTACCTGGCCTTCGCCGACGCGCTCAGGGCCGCCGGCGTCCCCGTCCAGACCGGCAGGTTCGGCGCCGTGATGGAGGTCGAGCTCGTCAACGACGGCCCAGTCACCCTCTGGCTCGACTCGGGGGAGCTGTTCGCGTGAAGCCCTCGACGCCGGCGCGGTTCAGGACGAACGCGTAGACGTCGGTCCACTCGTCCACCAGCTGGTCCACGGCGTGGCCGAAGATCCCATGCCCGCCTTCGCGGTCGGCGCGGACCAGGACGAGCCGCCGGTCGCCGAACTTCTCGAGGGCGCGCGCCGCGTACTTCGCGGTCATCCAGGGGTCGATCCGCGAGTCGTTGAGGCCGACCGTCAGCAGCGTGTCCGGCATGTCCGCCGCCTCCTCCAGCATCGCGTAGGCGTCCTGACGCCAGAGGGCCTCGAAGCCGTCCGGGGTGTTCGGGTCGCCCATCTCGGCGTACTGGTCGGCGCCGTTCCTCGCGACCGCGAGCCTCGTGGGGTTCATGGCGGCCACGATGGCGACGAGGCCGGCGAACAGGTCGGGGCGCTTCAGGGCCACGGGCGGCGCGAGGAGACCGCCGGCGCTAGCCCCGGCGACGGTCAGCATGTCGGGCCGGGTCACGCCGAGCCTGACGAGCTCCTCGGCCGCGGCGATCAGGTCGGCGTGCGCGTTGGGCTTGTTGGCCGCCCGTCCCGCGTCGTGCCAGGCGCGACCTCGCTCGCCACCGCCCCGGGTGCCGCAGAGCGCGATCACGCCGCCGCTCTCCAGGAAGCCGAAGCGGTAGGGGGCGTAGTACGGCTCGGTGGTGCTGAGGCCGTAGCTGCCGTAGCACCACAGGAGCGTCGGCGCCGGGCCGGGGCCGGCGTCCCCGCCCCTGAGGATCACGAGCG
>DATGNP010000017.1:0-2744 GCA_035306665.1 Trueperaceae bacterium | reverse complement strand
ACCCCCGGCACGCGGTCAGGCGGTGACCCTGGCGGCGACGGCGGCCTCGATGCCGTCGCGCATGGCGGCGGCGGCCGTGCGGGCCAGGGACGCGACCTCGTCGAGGGTGGTCGCGTCCGCGAACCCCGGGCCGTACGTCAGCGTCCGGCTGGCGTTCACGAGCGCGCCGAGCCCGCGCGCGTCGAAGGCGGGCGCGACGTCGTCGGCCGTGCCGCCCTGGGCGCCGTAGCCGGGGACGAGGAGCGGCGAGCGGGGGAGGGCCTCCCGCAGCCAGGCGAGGTCCTCGGGGGCGCCCGCGACGGCCCCGAGCGCCGTGTAGCCCTGGGCGTCTGCGTCGAGCTCCGCCGCTCGCGCCGCGAGGCGCTCGGCGAGCCGCGAGGCGACGGTCCCGCCCCCGGCGAGCTCCAGGCCCTGCAGGTCGCGGCTGCCCGGGTTCGACGTCCTGACCAGCACGTACAGGCCGCGGCCGCCCCGGACCGCGGCCGCGACGAACGGCTCGAGCGTGTCGAGGCCGAGGTACGGGTTCACGGTCAGGGCGTCGGCGGCCAGCGGCCCGTCGCCGAGGTACGCCTCAGCGTAGGCCGCGGCGGTGCTGCCGATGTCGCCGCGCTTCGCGTCCAGCACGACGGGCACGCCGAGGTCGCGCGCGAGGGCCGTGAGCTCGGCCAAGGCGGCGTAGCCGGCGGGGCCCATGGCCTCGAAGAACGCCGCCTGCGGCTTGCAGGCGGCGACCAGGTCGGAGACGGCCTCCAGGACCGCCGCCAGGTAGCGCACGACGGCGCGCGCCACCGCGGGGTCCCACGGCGAGGCGGCGCCGAGGCGCTCGGGGTCGGTGAGGGGGTGCGCGGCCGGGCGCGGGTCAAGGCCGAGGCACACGCGTGTGCCCAGACGCGACATGCGCGCGTGGAGGCGAGCGGCGAACGGCTCCGCCCGGCGCGAGGGGCCGGAGCGCGGAGCTGCCACGCTCAGGCGGCGCCCCTGCCGTGGCAGTGCTTGTACTTCTTGCCGCTGCCGCAGGGGCAGGGGTCGTTGCGGCCGACCTTCTCCTCGACCCGGATCGGCGACGTCGGGCCGCTGGCGCGCGCCTGGGCGGGACCGGGACCGCGGCCGGCGGCGGCCGCCGCGGCGAGCACGGGGCTCGCCTCGGGCGCCGAGTACGTGACGGACGCGGGCCTGGCGGCCCGGCGCTGGCGCCCGCGGTCGAGGGCCTCGTCGGTCTGGACCTGCACGCGGAAGAGCAGCTTGGCGACGTTCAGGCGGATGTTCGCCTTCATCTCCTCGAAGAGGTTGAAGCCCTCGAAGGCGTACTCCTGCAGCGGGTTGCGCTGGCCGTAGCCGCGCAGGCCGATGCCCTGCCTGAGCACGTCCATGTTGTGGAGGTGCTCCTTCCAGTGCTGGTCGACGACCTGCAGGACGATGAAGCGCTCGAGCTCGCGCAGCAGCGGGGCGCCGAGCTCGGCCTCGCGCTCGGCGTAGGCCTTCTCCATGACCTCGACGAGAGCGTCGGTGACCTCGTCGGGGTCCTTGCCGCGGAACGGCTCGAGGTCGACCTCGGCCAGCGCCGGCACGGCCTCGCCCAGGGCGCCGGACAGCGCCCCCAGGTCCTGCTCCTCGCCCTCGAGCTCGGGGTTGAGGTAGCGCTGGACCTGCGCGTCGATGTACTCGGCGATCATGTCCTTGACGCCCTCGGAGACGTCGTGGCCGAGCAGCACCTCGCGCCGCTGCGCGTAGATCACCTCGCGCTGCTTGCTCATGACGTTGTCGTACTCGAGGAGCTGCTTGCGGATGCCGAAGTTGCGGTCCTCGACGCGCTTCTGGGCCCGCTCGATCGCGCCCGTGACCATGCGCGCCTCGATGGGCTGGGTGTCGTCCATGCCGAGGCGGTCCATCATGCCCAGCACGCGGTCGTTCGCGAACAGGCGCATGAGGTCGTCCTCGAACGAGACGTAGAAGCGGCTCGATCCCGGGTCGCCCTGGCGGCCGGCGCGGCCGCGGAGCTGGTTGTCGATGCGCCGCGACTCGTGCCGCTCGGTGCCGATGATGTGGAGGCCGCCGGCGGCGACGACCTTCTCGTGGTCCTTCTTCGCCTCGTCGCGGATCCTCTCGATCTGCGCGATGATGCCTTCCGGCAGCCCCTCGAGCTTGCGGGCCCGCTCCCTGGCCTCGTCCATGCGGCCGAGCATGATCGCCTTGATGAACAGCTCGGTGTCGGAGTCGTAGCGCTCGAAGCCCTCGCGCTCGAGGAGCTGGCGCGCCAGCCACTCGGGGTTGCCGCCGAGCACGATGTCGGTGCCGCGGCCGGCCATGTTCGTCGAGATCGTGACGGCCCCGCTGCGCCCGGCCTGCGCGACGATCTCGGCCTCGCGGCCGTGGAACTTGGCGTTGAGCACCTCGTGCGGGACGCCCCGGCGCTTGAGCATCTTCGAGAGGCGCTCGGAGGACTCGATCGTGACCGTGCCGACGAGGATCGGGCGGCCGGTCTTGTGCATCTCGACGATCTCCTCGACGACCGCCTCGTACTTCCCGTTCTGCGTGCGGTAGACGACGTCCTCGTGGTCCTGCCGCTGGACGGGCCGGTTCGTGGGGATGACGAGGACGTCGGAGCCGTAGATCTCCTGGAACTCCTTCTCCTCGGTCTTGGCCGTGCCCGTCATGCCGGCGATCTTGTCGTAGAGCTTGAAGAAGTTCTGGTACGTGATCGTCGCGAGCGTCTGGTTCTCGCGCTCGATCTTCACGCCCTCCTT
>DATGNP010000016.1:0-2787 GCA_035306665.1 Trueperaceae bacterium | reverse complement strand
GCCGAGCGCGGCCAGTCGGCCGGCGCGGCGCATCAGCTCGACCTCCGCCGGCGACTTCACGAGGCGCATCGCGTCGAGGTGCGGCGCCAGGTCGTGGAGGGTCGCGGCGGGGAAGCGTCGCCGCAGCAGCTCGGCGAAGCGCCCCGAGCGGTCGGGCCGGCCGTCCCACGGGTCGGAGGCCAGGCCGGAGCGGGCGGCGCTCACGGTGTTCCACGAGGCCTGCGCTCCCTCGCCGGGGCGGAGCGGCACGAACAGCGTGCGGTGCACGGCCAGCTACTCGGGCAGGTCGACGAGGTCGAAGACGGCGTCGACGCCTGTGGCCGCCCTCACCGCGTCGGGGTCGGCGGCGCTGAGGTGCGTGCCCTCCCACTCGACGAGCCGCGCCGGCTGGTGGTGGAGGAAGAGGAACGACCGCGGCTCGTCCCCGCGCAGGTGCAGGGTGAGGTAGGCGTGCGGCGTCTCGATGGGGCAGAGGTACCTCAGGTCGTTGTACTGGCGGAAGCGCGTGTGGCCCTCGGGCCGGGGCGCGCCCTGCACGACCACCGCCGCGTCCGGCGCCCCGCTCGCCTCCCGCACGCGGCGGATCAGCCTCTCCCGGCGGTCCCGGTACTCGTCGAGCGTGATCATCGCGGGTCCTCCCCCGGCCGGTCGCCCGCGCGACGGCCGACCATCTGGCGTCCATGATGCACGTCCCCGGCTCGTCGGCGCCCCGCCGGGCCCGCTAGGCTTGGGGTAGGAGGGCAGGGCATGTCGTGGCGACACGTCGCGCACACGGCCGACGTCGGGATCGAGGTCGAGGCCCGGACCCGCGAGGAGCTCTTCGCCGAGGCGGCGGAGGCCCTGACGGCGCTGCTCGTCGCGGCGCCCGACGACGACGGCGACGCGGACGCTGACGCCGACGATGGCGCCGCCACCGAGGCCGACGCCGCCGCCGCCACGGCCGCGGGCGGGGCGGTCGGCGACGCCGGCTCCGCCACGGCTGCCGGCGGCGCGGCCGGCGACGCCGACGCCGTCGCCCCGGTCGAGGTCCCCGTGCGCGTCCCGCCGGGCGACGACGCCGCCATGCTCCGCGACTGGCTCGCCGAGGTGCTCGTGGCCTTCGAGGTCGACGGCGTGGTGGGGCGTGAGTTCCCCGTCGCGATCGGGCCGGACGGCCTCACGGGCGCGGTGCGCGGCACGCGGTTCGACCCGGCGCGGCACAGCCGCGGCCTCGAGGTGAAGGCCGTCACCTACCACGGGCTGCGGGTCGAGGCCGTGCCGGGCGGCTGGCGCGCGGCGGTGCTGCTCGACGTGTGAGGCGGCGACGGCGCCGGCCGGACCGACGGTCGGGCCGGGCGCGAACGCCCGAGGCGCCGGCGTGACGCCGGGGAAGGAGGCTACCGGGTGAGCACCGCGAAGCGGAGGGGCGTGGGCTTCGAGCGGGTCGACGACGTCTCGTGGCGCATCCCGCGCGACGAGTCCAGGGGGATGCGCGTCGACGGCCTGGTCTTCGCCGACGCCGACCTGGCGGCGGACCTCGAGGGCGACCCGTCCCTCGAGCAGGTCGCGAACGTCGCCACGCTGCCCGGCATCCGGGGAGCGAGCCTGGCGATGCCCGACATCCACTGGGGCTACGGCTTCCCGATCGGCGGCGTCGCGGCCACCGACGCGTCGCTGGGCGGGGTCGTGTCGCCGGGCGGCGTGGGCTACGACATCAACTGCGGCGTGCGCCTCCTGCGCACCGACCTCAGGCTCGAGGACGCCGAGCCGAGGCTGCGCGACCTGATGGACGCGCTCTTCGCGCGCGTCCCGGCGGGCGTCGGGCGCTCCGGGCCGTTCGCCTTCGACGACGCCGAGCTGACGGACCTCCTCGCCGGCGGCGCGCAGTACCTGCGGCGCCGGGGGCTCGCGACCGACGACGACGTGGCGCAGTGCGAGGCGGGCGGGAGGATCGAGGGGGCGCGCCCCGACCTGGTCAGCGAGCGGGCCAGGCGGCGCGGCGCCGACCAGTGCGGCACCGTCGGGTCGGGGAACCACTTCATCGAGGTGCAGGTCGTCGAGCGCGTCGAGGACCGCAGGGTCGCCGCGGCGTTCGGTCTCGAGGAGGGCTGCCTCACGGTGCTGATCCACAGCGGCTCGCGCGGCCTCGGCTACCAGGTGTGCGACGACTTCCTGCGCGACTTCCAGGGCGTGCCCGAGCGCTACGGCATCGAGCTGCCCGACCGCCAGCTCGCCTGCGCGCCGATCGCCTCGCCCGAGGGCCAGGCGTACCTGGGCGCGATGCGCGCGGCGGCGAACTTCGGGTTCGCCAACCGGCAGCTGCTCGCCGTGCAGGTCAGGGACACGTTCGAGGCCGTCTTCGAGCGGCCGTGGCCGCGGCTGGGCCTCGAGCTCGTCTACGACGTCGCGCACAACATCGCGAAGGAGGAGGAGCACGAGGTCGACGGCGAGCGGGCCACCCTCCTCGTCCACCGCAAGGGCGCCACGCGCGCGTTCCCCGCCGGGCACCCCGAGCTGCCGGCGCGCTACGCCGACGTCGGGCAGCCGGTCTTCGTGCCCGGCGACATGGGTCGGGCGAGCTGGGTGCTGGTCGGGGGACCGCGGTCGCTCGAGCGCAGCTTCGGCTCGACGTGCCACGGCGCCGGTCGCAGGCTGAGCCGGCACGCCGCGGTGCGCGCCGCCAGGGGCCGCGACCTGCGCGGCGAGCTGGAGGAGCGCGGCGTCATCGCGCTCGCGCACAGCCGCAAGGGCCTGGCCGAGGAGCAGCCCGACGCCTACAAGGACGTCGACGCCGTGGTGGACGTCGTG
>DATGNP010000015.1:0-3203 GCA_035306665.1 Trueperaceae bacterium | reverse complement strand
CAAGCCCGGCTTCCGCGTCCCGCTGACCTCGGTGATCGGCCGCGCCTACCGCACCGGCGAGCCCCAGTACGTGCCCGACACCTCGCGCGACGCCGAGTTCGTCGTCGCGCCCGGCGCCGAGCCGACGCGCTCGGAGCTGGCGCTGCCCGTGAAGGTCGGCGACGAGGTCAGGGCCGTGATCAACCTCGAGCACACCGAGCCCGACGCGTTCACGAGCGACGACCACGACACCCTGCGGGCCTTCACCCGCATCGTCGTCGAGGTCCTCGAGCGTCTCGACGCCCGCGCGGCGCTCGAGGCCGAGAGGCGTGAGCAGGAGTTCCTCGCGCGCCTCTCCCACGCCCTCCTCCAGACCGACGACGCCAAGCAGGCGGCCGGCACGGCCGTGACCGACCTGGTGCGCTTCCTCGGCCTCGACGCCGGCGCCGTCCTCGAGCTGAGGCAGGCGCGACTGCGGCCCCTCGTGAGGGTGGGCGCGCTGCCGCCCGCCATGGCGGCGCGCGCCGAGTCGGGCTTCGAGTTCGACGGCCCGCTACGCGAGACCTGGACGAGCGGCAAGCCGGCGCACGTGCCCGACCTCCAGGAGCGGGAGACCGCGGCCGCGATGCCGTGGCTCGGCGGCGAGGACGGCGTGCGCACGGTGCTGGTGTGCCCCCTCCTCAACAGCCAGGGCGACGTGCGCTACCTCCTGGGGCTCGTGAGCCTCGGGGCCGTAAGGCCGCTCTCTGCGCGACATGTGACGCTCGTGGCCCGGGCCGCGGAGGCGCTGGGCGCGGCGCTCGGGAGCATCGTGCTGAACCGGCAGCTCTTCGCGACCCTAGACGTCATCGGGCAGCTCGCCCGCGCCGAGGCCCCGCAGACGCTGTTCCAGCGCGCCGCCGAGGCGGCCGTCGACCTCATCACGGGCGCCGAGGCCGCCAGCGTCCTCGTGCGCGACGGCGACCTGTTCCGCTTCGAGGCCGCCGTCGGCTACGACCTCGGCGCGATCAAGGACGGCGCCGGCCCGTTCACGGTCAGCGAGCAGCTCAGGTGGTACGCCGGCTCGGAGGCCGACTTCAGGCGCGGCATCGGGCGCATCGCGCGCGGGGCCGACGTCCTCAGGTTCTCGGTCGCGACGTCGGACGAGAGGACCCCGGCGAACCTGGCGGCGGCCCGCGTCGAGGAGATCAAGGCCAACATCACGATCCCGATCACCGACGGCACGGAGGTCGTGGCGCTGCTCAACGTCGACAGCTTCTCCTCGGAGACCGCGTTCAGCTCCAGCGCCCTGCGCATCGCCGAGGCGTTCGCCCAGCACATCGCCGTGATCGTCAGGCAGGCGGAGCAGGTCAGGCGGCTCGAGGAGAGCCTCGTGACCGACGGGCTGACGCGCCTGGGCAACCGCGAGGGCTTCCAGCGGCGGCTACAGACCGAGCTGGCGCGCGCGGAGCGGTACGGGCACCCGCTCAACCTGGTGATGATCGACCTCGACAACTTCAAACAGATCAACGACCGCTTCGGGCACGCCGCCGGCGACGCCGCGCTCGTCGCGGTCGCCGAGTCGCTGACGCGCCAGCTGCGCTCCTCCGACCACGCCTTCCGCTGGGCCGGCGACGAGTTCGTGCTGCTGCTGCCCGAGGTTCGCCCCGCCGAGGCGCAGGCTGCCGCCGAGCGCTTCGCCGAGCTCGTCTCCCAGATCGAGGTCCACGGCGTGAGCCTCTCCGCCTCCGTCGGCGTGGCCTCGTACCCCGTCGACGGCCACGACCCCGAGACCCTCCTGAGGCGCGCCGACGACCTGATGTACTTCCGCAAGCAGCGCACCCGCTCCGCCCAGTCGGCCTGAGCGGCCGGCGTCAGGCGGCGGGGAGGTCCTCCTCCTCGAGCGTGTCGATGTCGACGTCCGGCGGCACCGAGACGAACTCGCGCCGGGACAGCACGTAGTCCTCGAGCATGACCTTCGCGAACGCCACCGTCGGCACCGCCAGCAGCGCCCCGACGAGCCCGAACAGCCCCAGGCCCGTCATGATCGCCAGCAGCACGGTGAGCGGGTGGAGGTTCGTCGCGCGCGACAGCACCAGCGGCGAGAGGACGTTGCCCTCGAGCTGGTTCGCGACCACGAACACGACGATGGCCAGGAGGGCGGTCAGGGGGCTGACCGTGAGGCCGAGCAGCACCGCAGGCACGGCGCCGATCACGGGCCCCAGGTAGGGCACGAGGTTGAACACGGCCGCCAGGAACGCGATCGCGGTGGCCAGCGGCACGCCGAGGATCGTCAGGCCGATCCAGACGAAGAGGCCCAGGATCGCGGTGATCATCAGCTGGCCCCTGAGGTAGCCGCCGACGGCGACGTCGGCCTTCTCGGCGATCTCGCCGACGACGCCGTGGTAGCGGGTCGGCACGAAGCGCCGGAACTGCGCCATGAACCGCGGGTAGTCGTAGAGGAAGTAGACGCTGGCCAGCAGGATCAGCACGATCTGCAGGCCGGTCGAGATCACCACGGTGGCGCCGGTGTAGAGCAGGCCGGGGCCGCGGCTGAGCATGCTCTCCATGAGCTGCGCGAAGTCGGACCCGAGCTGCTGCAGGGCGGCGATGACCCTGTCCCTGATCTCGGAGCCGATGATGCCGCTGGGGTCGACGTCCCCGAGCCCGTCGGCCAGCAGGAACGGGATGCGGTCGAGCCACGTCAGGACGCGCGCCTGGACGTTCGCGGCGATGCGCGCGAGGCTGTCGAACGCGTCGGGCAGCAGGTTGACGAAGCTCGCGGCCTCGACGACGACCTGGCCGATCAGCATCGACCCCAGCGCGATCAACCCGGCGACGAGCACGTAAGTCACGGCGACGGACCAGCCGCGGTTCAGGCGCAGGCGCATCAGGAGCGTGACCAGGGGGTTCAGGACGTAGGCGACGAGGAAGCCGAAGAGGGCCACCTGGAGCGCGAACATGTAGCCCGCCCTGGCGCGCCACAGCGCCACGAGCGCGCCCACGATCAGGAGCACGTAGACGAGGGCGCGCACCCACGGGTGGCGCCACGCCCACTTCAGCGCCGGGAGCTGCTCGTCGGCCGGCCCGGGGTCGGGGGCGACGCCGCTGCGCCTCATGGCCCCACGAACCGGGACGCGGCCTCGAGGCGCACCTGCTCGGGCGTCAGCCCCGCGCCGAAGTAGGCGCCCTCCTCCGGCCACACCTCGAAGCGGAGCCGTGGGCGGTCCTCGCCGCCGGCCACG
>DATGNP010000014.1:0-2284 GCA_035306665.1 Trueperaceae bacterium | reverse complement strand
GGCGTGAAGGGCTCGGGCAACGGCACGCGCGAGTCGGGCATCTGGGTGATCGAGGGCTACACCTACTGGCACGCCGTCAACGACGACGTCTCCGGCAAGCTGCAGCTCGCGCAGATGGACACCGCGTACGTCGAGCCGAAGGGCGAGGTGGACGTCGCGAGCCTGTTCTGAGAGCGGCTGACCGAGACGAGGGGCGCGGCCGGGCAGGCTCGCGCCCCCGTCGTTACGAGCCTCGCCGGCGCCGCACGGTTTCGCGCGCCGCCGCTGGACGCGGACCGCCGCCGCGGGCCTCACCGGCGGGCGCCGCGCCCCGCTCGGCTACGCCTTCTCGGCCAGCAGCCCCGCCAGCCGCTCGTCCTCGAGCAGCGTCTTGATCTCCTGGACGCGGTCCTTGTGCACGAGCAGGACCATGTGACCGCGCTTCACGACGACGAGGTCGTGCACGCCCAGCGTCACGACGACGTCGCTGTCCTCCTCGGTGTAGACGATGTTCCCCGAGGCGTCGTGGCCCACGTGCCTGCCCACGACGGTGTTCGTGCCGTCGCCCTGGACGAGGCGCTCGAGGGCCGCCCAGTCGCCGATGTCGTCCCACTCGAAGCGGCCGGGCACGACGAAGGCGCTGTCGGTGCGCTCCATGAGCGCGTAGTCGATGGAGATGCGCGGCAGCTGCGGGAACGCCGCCTGGACCTTCCCGGCCTCGAAGGCGTCGCGCAGCGGGACCATCAGGTCGGGGGCGTGCCTGTCGAGCTCCGTGAGCGCGGCGTACGCGCGCCAAACGAAGATGCCGGCGTTCCAGAGGTAGCCGCCCGCCGACAAGTAGGCCTCGGCGGTGCGCAGGCTCGGCTTCTCGACGAAGCGCCTGACGCGGTGGCCGGGACCGACCCTCTCGCCGACCTCGATGTAGCCGTAGCCGGTGGCCGGCCGCGTGGGCTTGATCCCGACGGTGACGAGCCCGCCGGCGTCGTTGGCGAGCTCGGCCGCGGCGTGGATCGCCTCGTGGAACCCGGTGCCGATGCGGTGGTCGGACGAGAAGAACCCGGTGACGACGTCGCCGTGGCGCTGCGCGACGGTAAGGCAGGCGAGGGCGATCGCCGGCGCCGAGTCGCGCGGGGTCGGCTCGACGAGCAGGTTCTCGAGCGGCACGTCGGGCAGCTGCTCGCACACCAGCCCGACGTACTTGCGCGCCGTCGCCACGAACACGTTCGCCGGGGAGCCCGCCAGCGGCAGCACCCTGTCGTAGGTCTGCTGGATCAGCGTGCGGCCCGAGCGCCCCAGGTCGAGGAACTGCTTGGGCCTCTCGGGCGTCGAGAGCGGCCAGAAGCGCTGCCCCTGCCCGCCGGCCATGATCACGGCGCGGAAGCCGGGGATCGGGCCCAGGGCCGGCCGCGCGTCCTCGGCCGCGCTCACCGCCCGTACCGCCTCTCGCGGGCCTGGAAGTCCCTGACCGCGCGCAGGAAGTCGACCTTCCGGAACTCCGGCCAGTTGGCGTCGCAGAAGTAGAACTCGCTGTACGCCGTCTGCCAGGGCATGAACCCGGACAGCCTCACCTCGCCAGAGGTCCTGATGACGAAGTCGGGGTCGGGCATGCCGGCAGTGTAGAGGTGCCTGGTGATCTCCTCGGCACGTACGTCACCCGCGACCTGCTCGAGCGTCTGGCCCGCCGCGAGACGGGTGCGCAGCAGGGCGTTGATCGCGCCCACGATCTCCTCGCGGCCGCCGTAGCCGAGCGCGACGTTCACGTGGAGGTTGTCGTAGCCGGCGGTGGCATCCTCCATCGCCCGCAGGGCCTCCCTGGCGTCCGCGGGGAAGTCGGAGGTGTCGCCGATGATCTTCACGCGCACGCGGTTGGCGTGCAGCTTGGCGTCGGTGAGCAGGTCGCGCGCCTGCTGCGCGAACAGCGCGTGCAGGTGCGAGACCTCGTCGGGGGAGCGGCCGCGGTTGTCGGTGGAGAAGCCCCACAGGGTCACGTGCTCGATGCCGAGCTCGAGGCACCAGTCGAGGACCTCGCGGGCCTTGCCGGCGCCGTGGTCGTGGCCGGCCTTCACGTCCAGGCCCACAGCCCTGGCGAAGCGCCGGTTGCCGTCCATGATGATGCCGATGTGCCGCGGCAGCCTGCCGCCCGCGCGTATCGCCTTGACCAGTTGCCGCTCGTAGAGCCAGTAGAGCGGGCGCGTGAGCGCGTTGAACGTCCGCAGGGTGCGCTTGGCGGCCGTGGCGCGGGAGCCGCCGCTCGCGGCGACGGCGCGTGGACCGCCGTGGGCGGCGTCGGTCCCGGGCCCAGGCG
>DATGNP010000013.1:0-5529 GCA_035306665.1 Trueperaceae bacterium | reverse complement strand
CGCGCCGGCCCCACGACCTCGCCGCCGTCGTAGACGAGCTCGCCGCGCAGGAAGGTCTTCACGACCTTGCCGCTCAGCTCCTGGCCCTCGAACGGCGTGTAGCCCTGTGCCGACTCGGACTCCGCGGCGCGCACGACGAACGTCTGGTCCGGGTCGAGGAGCACGAGGTCGGCGTCGTAGCCCTCGGCGACGTCGCCCTTGCCCTCGAGGCCGAAGCGGCGCGCGGGCGCCCAGCTGGTGAGCTCGGCCATGCGGTTCGGGGAGAGCCCGCGCTTGCGGCCCTCGGAGTAGAGGCCCGAGAGGAGGTACTCGGTGCCGCCGAAGCCGGACTTGGCGAGCCAGATGTCGTCGGGGTTCTCCTGGGAGACCTTGGCCTCGGCCTTGCAGCAGGCGTGGTCGCTCACGACCCAGTCGACGTGGCCCTCGAGCAGCTTCTCCCAGAGGTACTCGACGTCCTCGCGAGGGCGGATGGGTGGGTTGACCTTGGCCTTGGGCCCGGCGGGGCTGTCGACGTCGAGGAGCAGGTGCCCGATCGTGACCTCGCGCCTGAAGCTGATGTGCGGGAAGAGCTCCTGCATCATGATCGCGGCCTCGAGCGCCTTGCGGGAGCTCAGGTGCAGGAGGTTGATGTTCGCCGCGCCGGTCTCGTACGCGAGGTAGGCGGCGATGAACACGGCCAGGCCCTCGGAGTGGGGCGGCCTGGCGGCGTTGTAGGCGTGCAGGCCCGTGAGCTTGCCGTCCCTCTCGACCATCGCGGTGTAGGCGTTGAGGATGTCGGCGACCTCGCAGTGCAGGCTGAGGGAGATCGACTCGGAGCGGTCGGCGTTGGCCGCGATCATCTCGGAGAGCTTGCGCATGATGAACTCGAAGTGCGCGAGGTCGTAGCTCTCGCCCTCTTCGAGGTGCAGGAAGTTGCGCTGCGTGCTCGAGCGGCCGTGGAGGCCGTGGCCGCCGTAGAACATGAAGATCTTGAACGACGACACGCCGTGCCGGTCGAGCAGCAGGGGCATCTCGTCGATGTGGCCCCTGTTGATGGGCGCCAAGTGGTAGGCGTAGTCGACCCAGTAGTTGCCCTCGGAGAGCCTCAGGACCTCGGGGTAGAACTCGGCGTAGGGACCGCTCTTGTTCAGGTAGTAGTCGCCGGTGCGGAAGTAGGTGATCGCGCTCGTGACGCCGCCCATCGCGGCGGCCTTCGACTCGGTGACGGCGTCCTGCGCGAGCGGCGAGTAGATGCCCACGTGCATGTGCGCGTCCACCAGGCCGGGGAAGGCGACGAGCCCCTCGCCGTCCACGACCTCGCGCGCGTCGTCGGCGGAGAGCCCCGGAGCCACCCGGGCGAAGCGACCGTCCCTGACGGCGATGTCCGTCACCGGCGTGCCGTCCTGGTGCGGGCGCGCGAGGCGGACGTTCTTGACGAGAAGGTCGTACTGGTGTCGGTCGCTCACTGCTCTCCTCCTGTGGGGGGGTTCGGCGTCGTGTCTCCCTGAGGCCCTGCGCCGGGTGACCCGGCGCCGGGGGCGACGGGCCCCAGCAGCACCACGCCCGCGGCCGCCATGGCCTCCAGCTCCTCCTGCGCGTAGCCGGCTGCGGCCAGCACCTCGCCCGTGTGTTCGCCCACGAGGGGCGGGTCGGCCCGCTTCTCCCACCGCGCGTCGCCGAGGCGGAAGGGCAGCGCGGGCAGCGCGCCCTCCTCGCCGCCCGGGAAGCGCGTCGGCAGCAGGCTGCCGCTCGCCTTCAGCTGCGGGTCGTCGAAGAGGTCCTCTGGCCGCGCGATCGGCGAGAACGGGAGGTCGGCGCGCTCGCACAGCGACACGGCCTCCTCCAGCGTCATGCCGGCGAACACGCGCCGGAGCTCGGGCAGCAGCCACTCGCGCTGGGCGATGCGGTCGTTGTTGGTCTGGAGGCGCGGGTCGGCGAGCAGGTCGTCGCGGCCGAGCTCGCGGCAGAAGCGCTCCCACTGCTTGTCCGACGTCACGCCCACGAAGACGAGCTGGTCGTCGGCGGTGCGGAACTGGTGGTAGACCGCCCAGGCGCTGACGCGCTCGGGCATGGGCGGCACCTCCTCGCCCGACGCCACGGCGTACGCCATGTGGTGGCCCATGATGAACGCGGCCGTCTCGAAGAGCGCGCTGCGCACCACCTGGCCGCGGCCGGTCCGGTCCCGCTCGCGCAGGGCGAGGAGCACGGCCATCGCGCCGTACACGCCCGTCATGACGTCCACGATCGAGGCGCCGGCGCGCAGCGGCGTGCCGCGCGGGCCGGTCATGTAGGCGAGGCCCGACATCATCTGCACGACCTCGTCGAGCGCAGTGCGCCCGGCGTAGGGCCCCGGGAGGAAGCCCTTGAGCGTGCAGTAGACCAGGCGCGGGTAGCGAGCGGTGAGCTCCTCGGCGCCCAGCCCCAGGCGGTCCATCGTGCCGGGCGCGAAGTTCTCGACCAGCACGTCGGCCGTCGCCAGCAGCCGGTGGGCGGCCTCGAGGCCCCTGGGGTCCTTCACGTTCAGGACCACGCTCTTCTTGTTGCGGTTGAAGTACGGGTAGTACCCCATCCCGAAGCCGCGCAGGTAGCGCGTCGGGTCGCCCTTGGGGGCGGGCTCGACGCGGACGACCTCGGCGCCCAGGTCGGCGAGGACGAGGCCGCAGGTGGGGCCGAGGACCGCTTGGGTGAACTCGAGGACGCGGAGGCCGGCCAACGGGCCGGGGTCGGTGCCCGTGGCCGCGGCGGCACGGTCCGCCGCGGGTTCCGCCGCCGCCCGGCTCCCCGGCGCTCCGTCCGCCGCGGGTTCCGCCGCCGCCCGGCTCCCCGGCGCGCCCTCCGTCACGCCCGCCGCCTCCCTCAACCCTTCACCGAGTAGTCCCCGCCGGACCTCAGGTACGGGACCAGCCCGCCGGCGGCGAGGATGTCGGCCATCACCGGCGGCATGCGCGTCGCGCGGTAGGTGCGCCCGGCGGTCTCGTCGACGACCTCGCCCCGGATGAGGTCGACGCGCACGCGCGCCCCGGGCTGGATCTCGTGGCCCGGCACCTCGACGACCGGCAGGCCGATGTTGATCGCGTTGCGGAAGAAGATGCGCGCGAACGATCTAGCCAGCACGACCGCGATGCCGGCGGCGGCGATCGCCAGCGGCGCCTGCTCGCGGCTCGAGCCGCAGCCGAAGTTCTCGCCGGCCACGAGCACGTCGCCCGGCGCGATGCGGCCCGCCAGCTCCGGGTCGTAGTCCTCGAGCAGGTGCGCGGCGAGGTCGGCGGTGTCGAGGGTCTTCGTGTACTTGCCCGGGATGATGCGGTCGGTGTCGACGTTGTCGCCCACCACGTGCGCGGCGCCCGCGAAGGTCCTGACGGCGGTCACGCGACCACCCCGCTCAGCACCTCGGCCGGGTCGACGATGTGCCCGGCCACCGCGGCGGCCGCCACCACGGCCGGCGACCCGAGGTAGACGTTCGCGTTCGGGTTCCCCATGCGCCCCCTGAAGTTCCTGTTCGTGCTCGAGATCACCGTCTCACCGTCGCCGGGCACGCCCTGGTGGGTGCCGACGCACGGCCCGCAGCCGGAGGTGATGAACGTGGCTCCCGCCTCCGACAGGGTCTCGACCGTGCCGTCCTTGAGCGCGGCGTTGAAGACCGCGCGCGAGGAGGCCGCGATGATAAGGCGCACGCCCGCCGCGAGCTTGCGGCCGCGCAGGACCGCCGCCGCGACGTGCAGGTCCTCGAGGCGCGCGTTCGTGCACGAGCCGATGAACGCCATGTCGACCTTCACGCCCGCGACCTCACGCACGTCCCTGACGTTGTCGGGGAGGTGCGGCACGGCCACCTGGGCGCCGAGGTCGGAGACGTCGAGGCGGTGCACGGCGCGGTAGCTCGCGCCGGGGTCGGCCGAGAGCTCCGCGAGCGGGCCGCTCGCCCCCAGGCGCTGGCGCAGCGGCGCCGGCAGCTCCTGGGCCTCCAGGCCGGCGGTGTCGACGAGCGCCGTCTTAGCGCCCATCTCGGCGACCATGTTCGCGAGGACCATGCGGCTCGCGAGCGTCATGCCGGCCACCGTCGGGCCGGCGAACTCGACGGCCTCGTAGGTCGCCCCGGCGATGCCCAGCGCGCCGACGAGGTGGAGGATCACGTCCTTGGCGTACGTCCCGGGGCGGAGGCTGCCGGTCAGCTCGACGCGCAGCGTGCGCGGCACCTTCAGCCAGATCCGCCCGGTGTGCATCACGGCTGCGAGGTCGGTCGAGCCCACGCCGACGGCGAAGGCGCCCACCGCGCCCAGGGTCGGAGTGTGGGAGTCGGCGCCGACGAACAGCTCGCCCGGGGCGACGTGGCCGTTCTCCATCATCAGCTGGTGGCAGATGCCGTCCCCGACCTCGTAGAGCCTGAGGCGCTGCTCGGCCGCGAAGCGGCGCATCAGCGTGTGCAGCGTGCTGATGCGCTCGTTGGGCGCCGGCGTGGCGTGGTCGAGGACCAGCGCCATGCGGGCGGGGTCCCACACGCGGGCGCCGCCCATGCTCTCGAACGCCTTGATCGCGAAGGGTGCCGTGGCGTCGGTCGCCATCGCGCCGTCGACCGGCACCACGGCGATGTCGCCGGCCTCGACCGCGTAGCCGGCCTTGCGCGAGAGGACCTTCTCGGCGGCGGTCTGCGGCATCAGTGCCTCCCCGCCGGCGCGCGGGCGCCGTCGGTGCCTGTCGCGGCGGCGCCCGCAGCGGCCGCGGCCCCGTCCGCCGGGCCCGACGCGGCGGGGCTCCCGCCCGGCCCGCCGGCCGCGGCGCCCTGCCCCCGCTCCCACAACGCGAAGATGCGGCTCGTCATCTCTGCCTCCAGCGCCTCCTTGGCGCGCGCGCTCACGCGGCACACGGCGTCCACGTCGACGCCGGTCCTCACGCCCATGCGCTCCAGCAGGCTCGCGACGTCCTCCGTCGCCACGTTCCCGGTCGCGCCGGGGATGAACGGGCAGCCGCCGAGGCCGCCGAACGCGGTGTCGAAGCGGGTCACGCCCTGCCTCAACGCCGCCATCAGGTTCGCGATGCCTAGCCCCCGCGTGTCGTGGAGGTGCAGCACCAGCGGCACGCCCGGCGCCGCGTCCTTCACGGCGTTCACCAGGCGCTCCACCGACAGCGGGTCGGCGAGGCCGGCCGAGTCGGCGATCGCCAGCTCCTCCACGCCGGAGGCGGCGATGCGCGCGGCCAGCCTCACGACGCGTTCCAGCGGCACGTCGTCCATGCCGCAGCCGAACGCGCACTGCACGCCGCCGCGCACGGACAGCCCCAGCTCGCGCGCCAGGGCGATCGTCGCGAGCAGGTGCTCCTCGGCCTCCGCCAGGCCCATGCCGGCGTTGCGGCGCGAGTGCGCGTCGCTGGCGGAGAGCGAGACGTCGACGTGCCGCAGGCCGGCGGCCGCCGCCCTCTCGACGCCGCGGCGGTTCAGCGCCAGGCCCGAGTAGACGACGCCCTCGCGGGCGGGCAGGGCGCGCACCAGGTCCTCGGCGTCGGCCATCTGCGGCACCTTGCCTGGGTGCACGAACGAGGCCACCTGCACGCGCCTCA
>DATGNP010000012.1:0-4681 GCA_035306665.1 Trueperaceae bacterium | reverse complement strand
GCGCCTCGACGACGACCTCGTCGAGCGCGCCCTGCGCGCCTTCGGCGCGCTCGAGACCGTGAGGCAGGTCGTCGCGGTGCGGGGCGGCAAGGTCGTCCTGGGGAGCGGCGAGGGCGTCGACGCCTCGGCGCTGCCCGCCCTGGCGCTCGCGACCTCGCGCCTGCTGAACCGCGGCGGTCCGCTCAGGACGTTCGCCCTCGAGCGGCCCACCGGCGCCCTGTTCCTGTTCCCCCTAGCGGACGGCGGTCTCGTCGTCCTGACCAAGCCCAAGGTGAACGTCGGCGCGGTGCTGGCCGCCCGCGCCGCCCTCGAGGAGGCAGCATGATCGCTCGTCTGAGACCCATCGCCGTCGTGGCAGCGCTGTCCGTGCTGTGCGGCGCCCCCGCGCTCGCCCAGGAGGACAGCGTCCTGCAGCGCTACGACCTGGCCGTGGAGAACCTCGAGTTCGCGATCGCCTCCGTGCCCGGCGACGCCGTGCAGGCGCGGGACGAGCTCGAACGCGCGGTGAACGCACTGCTCACCCTCTCCCGCGACACGACGAGCGCCACGCTCCTCACGGCCATGCAGCGCACCTTCGAGCGCGCCAGGACCGCCGTCGACAACCAGAGCCGCGCCGACCTCGCCGTGCAGGCGGCGGTGCTGCGCGGGGGGTTCCGGCGCCTCGTGGCCGACTCGGCCTTCACCGCAGGCGCCGCCGGCGACCGCGACACGGCGCTGGCGCGACTGACCCACATCGCCCAGGACATGGGCTTCGCCGCCGCCGACCTCGAGGCGCTGCAGGCCGCCGGCCCGTCGCTCGGCGACCTGCGCCTAGCGTTCGAGGCCGGCGCCGCCCAGGCGATCGCCGCGGAGCTGACCGTGGCCGAGCGCCTGCTGCCCAGCGACAGGGAGGCGGCCTACGAGTCCCTCGGCACCGCCTACGGCGACTCGCTGCTGATCCAGGACTCGCCCCGGGCCGACCCCGACCTCAACGCCGCGCTGCTGCGGGCGGCCCAGGCCCTCGTGCAGAACGACGACGAGGCCTTCGAGACCGCGACCGGCGACGCCGCCGTCCACCTCTCGCGGCTCGCCTCCGCCGCCCGCGCCGGCGAGCCCGGGGTCCCGCGCCCCGCGGCCGAGACGCCGGCAGCCGCTGCGGGCGGCGCGGACGCTCCCGCCGCCGCCGCGCCCGCGGCCGAGGACCAGCCCGCGGCGGACCAGCCTTCCGCTGGCCAGCCGGCGCAGGCGGAGCAGCCGGCCGCCGACCAGGCGGCCCAGGCCGCCGCGCAGCCCGCCGACGCCGCGCCCGCCGGGGACGCGCCCGCCGCGTCCTCCGAGGACCGACAGGCCGCCCCGCCGGCGACCGCGGCCGCTCCGGCCGAGCCCGTCGGCGAGCTGCCAGCCTTCGGGGAGGCGGCGCCCGCGGCCGAGGAGGCGACGCCGGTCGTCGATGTGAACCTCGTGCGCGCGCAGCTCGAGCAGGAGCGGCGCGAGGCGGAGCTGGCCGCCCTCTCCGGCGAGCTGACGCGCGCCGGCCTCCCCGCCGGCCTGGCTCGCACGCAGGCCGGCGCGCTGCTCGACGCCGGCTTCACCACCCTCGGCGGGGCGTTCGACGCCCTCGCGGCGCGCGTCAACCAGGCCGTCGCCGCCCAGCGCGTCGGCGACTCCGCGCGCGCCGTGGACGCGATCGTCGCCGCCAGGGCCGCCTTCGAGCCGCTCAGGGGCATGGTGGGCGCCCGCGACGCCGACGTCGCGGCGCGGACCGCGGCGCTGTTCGACTCGCTGCTGGAGCGGCCGGCGCTGCGCGAGCACGACCTCACGCTCCTGGCAGCCACGGCCGAGGAGGCCAGGGCTGCGCTCGGCCTTACCGCCGGCGGCGACGCGGGGCTCGGTGTCGAGCGCGCCGTCGACGCCGTCTGGGGCGGCTGGGCGCGCCTGGCGGTGCTGTTCGTGCTCGGCCTGCTGGCGTTCCTGCCCCTGCGCTACCTGAACATGGCGTTCGGCGGCGGCAACGCGAACTGGCGCCTCGTGGCCTGGGCGCTGTTCCTGCTGCTCCTGCCGGTCTTCTACGAGGCCCTGGCCTCGCTCGGCTCGGCCGTCGCCACGCTCGCCGACATGCCCGCCCTCGACGTCCTGGCGCGCTGGTCGATGTTCACCAGCACGACCGGTCACGTCGTGTGGGCCGCGCTGGTGCTCCTGGCCGTGCTCTTCGCCACGATCGGCCTGCGGGGCATCTGCGCCCAGTTCGGCCTGCTGGGAGGGGGCGCCGCCGCGCCGGTGGGCAACACGCCGACCCTCGTCGAGTCGACGGGAGTGCGCCACCAGACGGCGGTAGACTGGGACGACGAGTTCTGAGCACGCCGGCACGCCGGCATCGGCATGCGCGCCCGGCCGGCCCGGCTGACGCGCTGGAGAACGGATGACCAACCTCGTCTACCAGACGGTCGTCGAGGAGCTCGAGGCGGTGCTGTCGCCCCGCGTCGTGTCCCGCTCGCTCAAGGAGGGCCTGCGGCAGCACGGCAGCTCCCCCGACGCCGTCGACGTCGCGACCCTCGAGCAGATCCTCAAGGGCCACGTCTACCGGCAGCTCCAGGTGACGATGCCCGTCACCGAGGCCAAGTCGACGGTGGCCGGCATCGTCGAGCGGCTCCGCGAGCTGGGCGACGTCAAGGGCTCGGCCGGCGTCAGCGGGCTCGAGGCCCAGCGCGAGCGCCTCGAGCGCCTGCAGCAGGCGCTCAAGCCCTACAACCTCTACTTCGAGTGGCCCGAGGTCCAGAAGCTCAGGGCCCAGCTCCAGCTCCTGGAGGCCGACCACGAGGCCGCCCGCGAGTCCGGCGCGCTGCTCGCCGACGCCGAGGCGCAGCTCGAGGTCGTCGCGCAGAAGCTCGAGGACCAGCTCGTGCTGCAGGCGCGCGAGATCGGCGAGCTCACCGAGGCCCTCGAGGTCGTGAGGTCCCTGGGCGGACCCAAGGTCAGGCGGCTCGAGTCGCTCGTGAACCACATGCGCTCCGCCCAGGAGGCCAGGCAGCTCGCCCCCGCCGAGCTCGAGAGGGCGCGGAAGCTCGCCCGCGACCTCCGCAAGCTGATGGAGTCGAGCGTGTACGCCGAGGGCTCCGGCGGCCAGGAGGAGGGCGCGGAGCCCGAGGCGGCGCTCGCCTCGGAAGCCGAGGGCACGGCCCCAGAGGACGGCGTCTACGACGTCGAGAACGAGGACGAGGAGATCCTCGCGATCGACGTCGGCAGCCTCACTCCCGAGGCGAGCGAGCGCCTGCGCCAGCTCGACGTCGCGTCCGAGACCCACGACCTCGCGACGCTGAGGGGCGAGCACGACACCCTGCTCGGGTACCGCCCCGACCTCGGCGAGCGCTTCACGGCGCTCGAGGCCGAGCTGGCGGCCGGCAGGTCCGTGGCCGCCGAGATCGCGGCGCTGCGGGCCGAGCTGCCCGCCGCCGCCGGGGAGGTCCGCGCCGCCCTGCGCGCCGAGCTGGAGGAGCTGAGCCGCGAGCTCGACGAGCTGCCGGAGGCCGTCGAGGCCGCCGAGCTGCGCCAGGCCGCCAAGGTCGCCCTGGGCATCCTGGCGACCTCGCTGCCGGCGGCAGGCGACATCGAGCACGTGCGGCAGCTCAGGGACCTGGCGCGCGAGCAGGTCGAGGCGCAGCGGCGCGCCGACGAGGCGCTCGCAGCGCAGCTCGCGGCGCAGGAGGAGCTGGTCAGGCGCCTCGAGGACACGCTCGTGCGCTACGAGGCACACAGCCCCGCGGATGACGTCAGGCGCCTGCGCGAGGAGCTCGAGTCCCTCCGGCTCGCGCACGCCAACCGGACGCTGGTGCCCGAGGTCATGGCCTCCGTCAGGCAGGCGGAGGAGCGGCTGGCTCGCGACCTCGCCGAGCGCGCCACCGAGGAGTCCGAGCGGCGTCGGGCGAGGATCGAGAGCCTCCGCGCCCAGCTCCTCGCCATGCCCATGACCGCCACTCTCCACGACAGGCTCGACGCCGCGCTGCGCGAGGTCGACCGCCTGCTCGACGAGCACGCCGGGCAGCAGGCCGCCAGCGCGCTGCTCCTGGACGATGAGCCGGCCCCGGCGCCGCCGCCCGGCGACCACGCCGACGTCGCGGCGCTCGAGGCCCTGATCGAGGCCCTGCGCAACGAGGCCGTCGTCAGCGTCAGGCGGCGCCTCGAGGGCCTCGCGGAGCAGGCGGCGGCGATCGGGAGCGTCAGCTACGCCGAGCGCATCCAGGCCGCGATGGCCGACCTCGAGGCCGGCACCTTCCCCGACCTCGGCGGCCTCGAGGTCGAGCTCGGCCGCGCTCGCGAGGCGGCGCGCGCTCACCAGCTCGGCGAGCTCCACAGGCTCGGGCGCGAGGCCCAGCCCTACGCCGGCCTCGACGACCCGGCCGTTCACGAGCTCCAGGAGCTCCTCGCCGCCGAGAGGCAGACCCTGGCCGAGGGCGGCCACGCCCGTCGGTTGGGCGAGGCGGCGCTGCTGCTCGACCGCATCGAGGCGCGCCTCGAGGAGCGCGTCGCCGGCATGCCGGGCCGCCTCGACGCCGCCCTGGCGCGCTTCGAGGACGTCGCGAAGCTCAACAGCGACGACGTCGCGACCGTGCGGCGGATCCTCCAGCACCTCGACTCGCAGCGCGGCTCCCTGGGGCGGGTGTCCGTCGGACTCAAGCTCCAGCTCGAGGCCTCGCTCACGCAGGCC
>DATGNP010000011.1:0-4056 GCA_035306665.1 Trueperaceae bacterium | reverse complement strand
GTGAGGTCGATGCCGTAGCGCTCCAGCGCGTCGAACGTGCTCTCGGCCGTCTGGGTGTCCACCGACCTGCCTCCTCTGATCTCGCGGGCCGCCGCCTCGAGCTCCTCTACCTTCGGCAGCGCCTCGAAGGCGGGCAGGGCGCGCCGGGCGGCGACGAGCAGCACGTCCTGGGCGACGAAGGCGTCGCCCCAGGCCTGAGCCACGGCGTTCGCGTCCTGGAGCGCCCGCGCCATGTCGTTCGAGAGGTAGAGCTCCCCGCCGCCACCGGACACCTGCGGCAGGCGCTCGAGCTCCTGGTCGAGGGCCTGCCTGGCAGCGTCGGCCGAGCCGCCCGCCGCCTCCACGACACGCGAAGGCAGGCCGGAAGGGTCGGCCAGCAAGGCGGTGAGGAGGTGGACGGGCGTCACCTGCTGGTGCTGCCGCGCCCTCGCCACCTGCTGGGCGCTGGCGACCATCTGGAGCGCGGCCTCTGTGAAACGCCCTTGGTCCATGACCTCGATATTAGAAACTTGAGCGAGGTCATGTCAAGTTTATTGAGAACGCCTGCTCAGGCCGCCGCGGCCTCCTTGAACTCGCCCACGAGCTGGCTCAGGACCGCCTTCGCGTCCCCGAAGATCATGCGCGTGTTCGGCTTGTAGAACAGCGGGTTCTCGACGCCGGAGAAGCCCGGGTTCATCGAGCGCTTGAGCACGAACGTGGTGCGCGCCCTGTCGACCTCGATGATCGGCATGCCGTAGAGGGGGCTCGACCTGTCCTCCTTCGCGGCCGGGTTCACCACGTCGTTCGCGCCGATCACGACGGCCACGTCGACGGTCTCCATCGTCGGGTTCACGTCGCCCGGCTCGACGAGCTGCTCGTAGGGCACGTTCGCCTCGGCCAGGAGCACGTTCATGTGCCCTGGCATGCGCCCCGCGACCGGGTGGATCGCGTACCTGACCTCGGCGCCGTTCGCCTCGAGGAGGTCGGCGAGCTCCTTGACCGCGTGCTGCGCCTGCGCGACGGCCATGCCGTAGCCGGGCACGAACACGACGCTGCTCGCGGCCTCGAGGACGTAGTAGGCGTCCTCGGGCGTCATCGGCTTGACCTCGCCCTCGACCTGCTTCGAGCCGGCCTGCGTGACGGCGCCGAAGCCGCTGAAGAGCACGTTGGCCAGCGAGCGGTTCATGGCCTTGCACATGATCTGCGTCAGGATCAGGCCCGACGCGCCCACGAGGGAGCCGGCGACGATGAGGACGGTGTTGTCGATGACGAAGCCCGCCGCGCTGGCCGCCAGACCCGAGTAGCTGTTCAGCAGCGAGATCACGATCGGCATGTCGGCGCCGCCGATGGGCAGCACCGCCAGCACCCCCAGCGCCAGGGAGAGGACGATCGCGACCAGCAGGTAGCCGTAGCCGGCCAGGGGGTCGAGGGCGTAGAGCACCCCGACGACCACGGCCGCCACCAGCAGCACGGCGTTCACGACCTGCTGGCCCGCGAACTGGATCGGGCGCCCGCTGACGCGCTCCGAGAGCTTGCCCCACGCCAGCACCGACCCGCTCAGGGTCACGCCCCCCACCAAGACGGCCAGCACCGTGGCGATCGCGGTGACGAGGTCGCCGGTCGGTCGGCTCAGGTACTCGGCCCAGCCCACGAGCAGCGAAGCTCCGCCGCCGGCGCCGTTGAACAGGGCGACGGTCTCGGGCATCTGCGTCATCTGCACGCGGCGCGCCCAGAACGTGCCGATACCGCCGCCGACGACGAGGCCGGCCGCGACCAGCGCGTAGTCGATCCCCGAGTGCAGCAGGGTCGCGACGACGGCGATCGCCATCCCGACGGCCGAGATCATGTTCCCGCGCCGCGCCGTGTCGGCGCGCCCGAGCAGCTTCAGGCCGACGATGAACAGCACCGCGGCGGCGATGTAGGCGAGCTCGAACGCGGTGCCCACCTCAGCCCTCCCGCTTGCCGGCGCGGAACATGCCGAGCATCCGGTCGGTCACGAGGTAGCCGCCGAAGACGTTGATCGCCGCCAGGACGACGGCGATGAACGCCAGGACGCTGGAGAGCGTCCCGCCCGTGGCCGTAGAGGCGATCGCGCCCACGATCGCGATGCCCGAGATCGCGTTCGTGCCGGACATCAGCGGCGTGTGCAGCTGTGAGGGCACCTTCTGGATCAGCTCGAGGCCGAGGAAGACCGCGAGGACGAAGATGAACAGGAGGAGCAGGGTCATGCTATGGCCTCCAGCGCCGCGCGCACGCGCTCGTCGCGCACCTCGCCGTCGTGGGTCAGCAGGCAGCCGCCCACGATCTCGTCGGAAGCGTCGAGCCTGAGCCTCTTGGCCTCGCCGTCCCAGGCGTGCTCGACGAGGTTGTACAGGTTGTTCGCGTACATCTGGCTGGCGTCGAGCGCCACCGACGAGGGCAGGTCGGAGAAGCCGAGGATCGTCACGCCGTTGTCCGTGACGACGACCTCGCCCGAGCGGCTGCCGGCGACGTTGCCGCCGGTCGAGGCCGCGAGGTCGACGATCACCGCGCCGGGCTTCATCCCGGCGACCATCTCCTCGGTGACGATCAGGGGCGCGCGGCGGCCGAACACCTGCGCGGTCGTGATGACGACGTCGGAGTGCGCGCACACCGCGGCCATCTGCTGCCGTTGGCGCTCCAGCTGCTCGGGTGTGAGCTCGCGGGCGTAGCCCTGCTCGGTCTGGCCGGTGTCGCCGACGTCGAGCTCGACGAACCTGGCGCCGAGCGACTGGACCTGCTCCTTCACGACGGGCCGGGTGTCGTAGGCCTCGACCCTCGCGCCCAGGCGCTTCGCGGTCGCGATCGCCTGCAGCCCCGCGACGCCGGCGCCGACGACGAACACGCGCGCGGGCGCGATCGTGCCTGCGGGCGTCGACATCATCGGGAACGCCTTGTGCGAGTGGCGGGCGGCCACGACAACGGCCGCGTAGCCGGCGAGGCTGGCCTGGCTCGAGAGCGCGTCCATCTTCTGCGCGTACGTCGTGCGCGGGATGAGCTCGACGCACAGCGCCGAGACCCGGCCGCGCGCCAGGGCCCGCACGAGCTCGTGGTTGAAGAACGGGTCGACGAAGCCGGCCGTGACGGCGCCGGGGCGCAGGCTCCCGACCACCTCCAGGCTCGGCGGCTGCACCGTCAGGAGCAGGTCGGCACCGGCCAGGAGCTCCTCCCGCCTCCCGACCGTCGCCCCCGCCGCCTCGTACGCCGAGTCCGGCACGTGCAGCGCGGCGCCCAGGCCCGCCTCGACGGCCACGCTGGCGCCGAGGCGGACGAGCCTGCCCGCGGTCTGCGGCGTGACCGGCACACGCTTCTCGCCCGCGACCGTTTCCCTCACAGCGACGACGTTCATGTGGCTCCCACTATGTCACGGCCCGCGCACGCCGCGGAGGGACCTTCGCCCGGGCGGGCGCCCTTATACTGGCCGGCCGTGGAGCACATCGCCGTACTCACCAGCGGGGGCGACGCGCCCGGCATGAACGCCGCCATCCGCGCCGTCGTCCGCACGGCGGTCCACGACGGCGCCCGCGTCTCGGGCGTCTACCGCGGGTACCAGGGCTTCATCGAGGACGACATCGTCGAGCTGCACGCCCGGGACGTCGCGAACATCATCCAGCGCGGCGGCACGGTCCTCCGCACGGCGCGCTCCGAGGAGTTCCTCCACCCGTCGGGCCGGGCGAAGGCCGCCGCCGTGCTGCGGCGCCGCGGCATCGAGGGCCTGGTCGTGATCGGCGGCGACGGCAGCTTCCGCGGGGCGCTGGCCCTGACGCAGGAGCACGGCGTGCCCGTCATCGGCATCCCCGGCACCATCGACAACGACATCTTCGGCACCGACGTCTCGATCGGCTTCAACACCGCGATCAACATCGCGCTCGAAGCCGTCGACCGCCTGCGCGACACCGCCGCCAGCCACGACAGGCTCTTCCTCGTCGAGGTCATGGGCAGGCACGCCGGCCACATCGCGCTGCACGTGGGCGTCGCCGGCGGCGCCGAGGCGATCCTGATCCCCGAGGAGCCGATGCCGGCGGACGAGGTCGCGAAGCTGATCGCAGCGGCCGAGCA
>DATGNP010000010.1:0-4150 GCA_035306665.1 Trueperaceae bacterium | reverse complement strand
CAGCGGCACCTCGACGAGGTCGGCGCCCAGCAGCCGCGCCTGGGAGGCGTAGACGGCGAACGTAGGCGCCACGGTCAGCACGCTGCGGCCGAGGCCGGCTGCGACCACCAGCGCCTGGATCAGCACGTTCGAGCCGTTCGCCACGACGACGCCGTCCTCCGGCCAGCCGTGGCGCGCGGCGATCGCGCGCTCGAGCTCGACCGGGTGCAGGCCCGGGTACCGGTTCAAAGCCGCCGCCGCCACGCGCTCGGCGACGGCGCGCGCCAGCTCCGGCGCGTCGTCCGGCGCCTCGTTCTGGTCCAGCTTCACCGGCTGGTCGTGATGCGCGAAGCGGTAGGCGGGCAGTCGCCTGACCTCGTCCCTTATGACCATCTCGTCCATGCTAGCGCCGGGCCGCGGGCTGCGGTCCCGCGGATGCCCTACTGGCCGGCCCGCTGCCGCGCGGTCGCGATGAGCTGCTCGAGGGTGGGGCCGAGGCTCGGGTCCAACCCCACCGCGGCCTCGAACTCGCTTAGGGCCCGCGCGTAGTCGTCGAGCGACATGTAGACGAGCCCCAGGTTCAGGCGCGCCTGCGCGTTCCGGTCGTTCGCCTGGACGGCGCGGCGCAGGTGGTCGAGGGCCAGGTCGTAGCGTCCGGTCTGGAGGTAGGCGTAGCCGATGTTGTTGTGGACGATGTCGTTCCCCTCGAAGGCCTGCAGCGCGACCTGGTAGTCGGCGATCGAGCCGCGCTGGTCGCCGGTGAGCTGCCTGGCGTAGCCGCGGTAGAAGGCCGCCAGCGGGTTGCCTTCCTGGGCGGCCAGCGAGCGGCCGAACGCGTCGCGCGCGGCGACGTAGTCGCCGACGTCGAGTGCGTAGAGGCCCTGCTGGAACGCGACGCCGGCCTCCTCGTTGAACGTCACGTCCGCGTCGCCGGTCAGGCGCGTCTGCTGCTCGAGGAGCGAGAGGCTGCGCTGCGCGAGGGCGTTGTCCTCGTCGAGATCGAGGGCGCGGTCCAGCGCCGCCCGGCCGTCGTCGAGGCGGCCCATCCGGACCAGTGCCGTGCCGTAGAGCGCCTGCAGCTGCGCGTCGTCGGGGGCTGCCTCGACGAGGGGGGCGAGCAGGTCGAGGGCGCCGGCGGCACGCCCGGCGGCGAGGTAGACCTCCGCGAGCGCCAGGTCCGCCTGCGGCCCCGCGCCGCGCTGGGCCTCGAAGACCTCGGCGGCGCCGTCGAGGTCGCCGCTGCGCGCGAGCGCGACGGCGAGCATGCCGCCGACCTCGCGGTCCCCGGGGTTCGCCGCGTAGACGGGCCTCAGCAGCGCGGCCGCCTCGGCGGGCTGGTCCGACTTCACGAGCAGGTCGGCGTGAGCGACCTTCAGGTCGGCGCTGTCGGGGTAGAGCTCCTCGCCCTGGTCCACGAGCGCCAGGGCGCGCTCGGCGTGGGAGGCGGGCAGCTCGCGGGCGAGGGCGTAGAGCGCGGCCGAGCGCGCCAGCGGCTCGGCGACCGCCTGCTGCAGGTAGGCGAGAGCCCCGTTGGCGTCGCCGTTCCTCACCAGCAGGCCGATGACCGTGCCCCTGAGCAGTACCGACTCGGGGGAGTAGCGCTCGGCGCGCCTCAGCGTCTGCAGGGCCCTGACCCGGTCGGGCTCCAGGTCGGCGAGGCGCAGGTGGGCGTCGACGAAGCGGGGGTACGACTCGATCGCGGCCTGGAGGTCGGCGGCGGGCTCGGCGTCGCTGAGCTGTGGCACCGAGGCGCGGCCGACGAGGGCGATCGCGTGGTCGGGGTTCGTGGCCAGGGCGCGGGCGAAGGCGGCGGCGGCCTCCTCGGCGCGCCCGGCGGTGCGCAGCACGACGCCGGCCGTGGCCTGAACATCGGCGTCCTCAGGCGCCGCCGCGGCGGCGCGGGCGGCCAGGTCGGCGGCGGTCGCGATGTCGCCGGCCAGCGCCGTGGCCTTGGCGTACTCGCTGAGCACCCACGCCGAGCCGGGGTCGAGCTCGGCCGCGGTGGCGAGGTCGGTGACGTTCGCGCCCGGCAGGCCAGAGGCCGACAGGCCCGTGGGACCCAGGCTGGGCAGTGAGGGCGTCTGGGCCGCCGCGGCGCGCACGCGCTCGAGCGCCTGCTCGGACGCGGCCGGCGCGACGACGCGCGCCAGCTGCTCCGCGAGCGCGACGGCGAGCTCGGCGGGGTCGGCACCGCTGGCCTGGAGGGGCTGCACGGCGCCGGCGATCTCGACGTTCACCGTCGCCTGCACGCCGCCCCCGCCCGCGAGGGCCACCTGGCCGGTGACGAGGGCGCCGGCGTCGAAGAGACGGCCGACGGTCGCGTTCACGTCGAGCTCGGCGTCGAGGGCCTTGTTCGCCACCAGCGCGACGTCGCCCACGGGGACCGCGTAGACGCCGGGGAGCTGGTTCAGCGCTCGTTGGAGGGCCCCGGGCAGGCCGAGCTGGTAGGCCTGCGTGGAGGCCGCCACGTCGAAGGGGAACACCGCGACGCGGGTTACCTGGGCGGCGGCGACGTTGAGGAGAGCCGCCCCCAGCACGACGAGGAGGCGGGTCAGGAGCTGCGCGCTTGTCGGCATGTCGCGGCAGTATAACCAGGACCGGTGAGAACCCTGAGCCCGCTGAGGAGCGGAGTTTCGCCGTTCAGGACGGCAGCTTCTCGGGTCCGAACGCCCCCGGGAGCAGGGCCTTCACGGTCGTGGTCACGACGTCCCCGCGGTGGTTGACGAGGAACACCTCGGCGTCGGGCGCGAACTCGTGCAGCACCTGGCGACAGGCGCCGCACGGCGACGCCGGCTCGTCCGACTCGGTGTAGACGAGGACCTGATCGAACCTGCGGCCCCCGGCCGTGACCAGCGCCTGCACCGCCGACTGCTCGGCGCAGCGCGTGAGGCCGTAGCTGGCGTTCTCGACGTTCGCGCCGGCGTACACCGTGCCGTCCGCGGCCCGCAGCGCGGCGCCCACGCCGAAGCGCGAGTACGGGACGTAGGCGTTCGCGAACGCGCGCTTCGCCGTCGCCAGGAGGTCCGCCGGCACGCTCGCGTCGGCGGGCCCGGGGCGCTCGCCGCTCACGCCGCCCCCGCCCACAGGCCGAGGCGGCCGAGCAGGGGAGGCCCCAGGACCACGACGCCGACCAGGGCCGCCCCGATCGCGGCCGTCAGTACCGAGGCCGCGGCCAGGTCCTTCGCGGCGCCGGCCAACGGGTGATGGTGCGGCATCGCGAGGTCGACGGCGGCCTCGACGGCGCTGTTCATCAGCTCGAGCGCGATCACGAGCGCGCAGGCGAGCAGGATGGGCGCCGCCGGCGCCCTCAGCCACGCCGCCAGTCCGACGGCGGCGACCCCTATCGCGACCTCGATGCGGAGGTTCGGCTGCCTCCCCCAGGCCCGCGCCAGCCCCTGGCCGGCGACCGCGAACGACCTCCCAAGGCGCGCTCTGTCCAAGACCATCAACCCTCCCTGAAGACGTCGCCGCCGCGCAGCAGGGCCACGGCCCGCTCCTGCGCGGCGTGGAACGGTCGCCACTCCTCCTCTGTCGCGTGGTCGTGACCGAGCAGGTGCGTGACGCCGTGGGCCGCCAGCGTCACGACCTCGGTGTCGAGGTCGTGCCCGGCGGCGGCGGCCTGGCGTGCGGCGGTGTCGAGGCTCACGATGACGTCCCCTAGGTGCGGCACCTCGGGGAAGCCCACGTCGGTGGGCTCGGACGTGGGGTAGGAGAGGACGTCGGTCGGGCCGTCCACGCCGCGGTCGCGGCGGTTCAGGCGCGCGATGGCGGCGTCGTCGACGAGGACCAGCGTGACCTCGCGCGCGCCGTGACCGCACTCCTCGAGGAGGGCCTGCACGACGGCGGCGAGCTCAGGAGCGCGTGGGTAACGTCCGGTCTCGTCTATCGCCTCGACGGGCACCCCTCACCTCCTTGGCGGCGCCTTCGGCGGTCGCGGCCGTAGCGCCCACCGCCGCCCCCGACCCGTCGCCGGTGAGGCCCCTGGCGACCTTCAGGCCGCGGATCTCCTCGGCGCTGGGGTAGGTCACGCGGCGGTGGAGCACCGCGGTCAGCATGCGCTCGAAGGTGTTGGCGATGACCTCGAGGTCGGTGAAGTTCAGGTGGCTCTCCGCGAACTGACCGTCCTGCTGGCGCTGCTCGATGATCCGGTCGATCAGGCCGCGGATCGCCG
>DATGNP010000009.1:0-25358 GCA_035306665.1 Trueperaceae bacterium | reverse complement strand
CGTTCTCGGTGCCGCCGATGGCCCTGCCGCTGCCCGGCACGGAGCTCACGCCCGAGGAGGCCATGACGTTCGACGCGGTGCGGCTGTTCGTCGACAGGGCCGACGACGTCAGCCCCGGCTTCGTGCTCGACGCCGAGAACGTGTCCGCCATCGTCGAGATCTGCCGACGCGTCGACGGCCTGCCGCTGCCGATCGAGCTGGCCGCTGCGCGCGTGCGCACGCTGCCGCCGGCCTCCCTCCTCGAGCGCATGACGCGCCGCCTGCCCGTCCTCACGGGAGGCCCGCGCGACGCGCCCGAACGCCAGCAGACGCTCCGCGCCACGATCGCCTGGAGCTACGACCAGCTCGGGGAGCGGGAGCAGCGTCTCTTCGCGCACCTCGCCGTGTTCGACGGCGTCACCTACCTCGACGCCATCGAGAGCGTGCTGGGCGGCGCGGAGCTTCTCGACGGCATCGCGGCCCTCGTCGACGCCAGCCTGCTCATGCGGGTCGACCCCGACGAGGAGGCGTACCACATGCTCGAGACGCTGCGCGAGTTCGCCTCCGAGCGCCTCGAGTCGGACGAGCGCAAGGACGAGCTGCGGCGCCGGCACGCCCGCTTCTTCGCCGTGCTCGCCGCCGTGGCCGGCGAGGCCCTGCGCGGGCCCGAGCAGCAGGAGTGGCTGCGGCGGCTGCGCGCCTCCGACGGCAACCTCAGGGCGGCGCTCGCGTGGCTGCACGACTCGGGCGGGACCCTGGAGGCGCTGCGCATGGCGGCCGACCTCCGGCCGTACTGGCACCGCGTCAGCGCGCTCAGCGAGGGCCGGCGCTGGCTGCGCCGGCTGCTCGACGCCGCCCCCGACGCCCCCGACCAGCTCCGCTCCGCCGCGCTGCTGGCGGACGGCGTCCTCGCCTGGCGGCAGGGCGACCTCAAGGGGGCGAAGCCGCAGCTGGAGGCGGCCCTGGCCATCGCCCGCGAGCTCGGCGACGACGTCTGCGCGATCACCGCCCTGCGCTCCCTGGGCGCGCTGGCCCAGAACTCCGCCGACTACGACACGGCCAGGCGCCTGATGGGCGAGAGCCTGGAGAAGGCCGAGCGCCTGGGGGACGTCGAGGCCCAGGCGAACACGTACCTCAGCCTGGGCAACGTCGCGCTCGACCTGGGCAGGCACGAGGAGGCCGAGGCGCACTACCGCAAGAGCCGCGACCTCTCCGAGGCCATCGAGGACACGCTGGGCTACGCCTACGCCGTCGACAACCTCAGCGTAAGCGCCTGGCACCGCGGCGACATCGCCGAGGCCGAGCGCCTCGCCGACGAGGTCATGGCGCTCTACGAGGAGCTCGACCTGCGCGGCGGCCGCGCGAACGTGTGGCACCGCCGCTGCCTGATCGCGATCGAGATGGGCCAGCTCGAGGCCGCCGAGGCCGAGGGCCAGCGCGCCCTGGCCGTGCGCGAGGCGCAGGGCGAGGACCGCGGCGCCTCGTTCGTGCTCTACGACCTCGCGCGCGTGGCGCTGATCCGCCGCGACCTGGCGGCGGCCCGCGAGCGGCTGGCGCGGGGCCTCGAGCTGGCGACGCGCCAGGGCGCCCCGGTGATCGAGGTGCTGTACGTCGAGGGCGCCGCCGCCTACCTCGGCCTGCTGGGCAGGCACGAGCAGGCGTACCGGCTGCTGGCGGGCGCCGAGGCGTGGCGCCACCGGCTCAAGGTGCCGGTGGCGCCGGTGAACGTGGAGCGGCAGGGCCGCCTGGGCCGGATGCTCGAGAACCGCCTCGACGCCTACACGCGGGCGTCGCTCGAGGCCAAGGCGCGCCAGGCGACCCCCGAGGAACTCATCGGCCTGGCGCGCGAGGCGCTCGCCCTGAGCGCCGACTGAGGGCCGGGAGGGCCGTCCTCAGTCGCGGTTGCCCATGAAGATCGACAGGTAGTAGAGCAGGTACATGATCGAGCCGGCCGCGGCCGCGACGTACGTCAGCGCGGCGGCGTTCAGGACCTGCCGCGTGCCCCCCACCTCGCTGGTCGTGGCGATGCCGAGGGTGGCGAGCTGGTCGGCGGCGCGGCTGCTGGCGTTGAACTCGACGGGCAGCGTGACGATCTGGAACAGCACGGCGGCGCCGAAGAGCAGGACGCCCAGCTGCACGAGTCCGAGGGCGCCGATGAAGGCGCCGAGGATGATCAGCCAGGGCGCGAAGTTCGCGCCCAGCGTGGCGACGGGCACCAGGGCCGTACGGACCTGCAGCGGCGCGTAGCCGTTGGCGTGCTGGATCGCGTGGCCGACCTCGTGAGCAGCCACCGCGTGGGCGGCGACGGTGGCGCCGCGGAAGTTCGCCGGCGAGAGCGACACGACCTTCTTGCGGGGGTCGTAGTGGTCGGTGAGCTGGCCGGGCACCTCCACGACGCGCACGTCGTGCAGGCCGTTGGCGTCGAGGATCGCGCGCGCCGTCTGGGCCCCGGTCAAGCCGGAGGCGGCAGGCACGCGACCCCACTTGGCGTACGTGTTGCGCAGGTAGCCCTGCACGAGCAGGGTGCCCACGAACAGGACGATGAAGAGTAGGATCATTCGCCTCCTAGTCGCTGCGCCGCCGGCGCCCGCGGTCGCGGTGTCACCGACAGCGTCTCTGACACGAGGTTACACGTTGGGGCGGCCCCTCCGAACGCCCGGGACGACCGACCGTGGCCCGGGGTCCGTCCCGTCGCCGAGCGGCCCCGCGCCGCGCTCACGAGCGCCAGGGACGCGTTCCCTCGCGCGGGCGGCAGAGCGGCGGCGGCGCCTCCGCGCTCGGGGCGCCCGCCCGGAGCTCAGGACGAGACGCCGTATATGGCCCAGAGCAGGCCGAGGCCGAAGACCAGCAGGCCGAACACCATCAGCACCATGTTCAGGAGCATGCCCTCCATGGTGCGCGAGCCGGCCGTCTCGGCGCGGCCCGCGGTGACCGACATGAAGTAGACGGTGCGCACGACGCCGAGCAGGAGAGCGGCTCCACCGACGACCATCATCATCGTGATCATGCTGCACCTCCCGTTGGACCTGGCGACACGCTAGGGCAGATGCGGGCGCGCGTCGGTCGCGGCGCGCACTTGCCGGGCGCCGGCGCGAGGGCCGGGAGAGGACGGGTCGCCCAGCGGCAGGGCCGCTCGCCAGCCCGCGACACCTGGAGGCTCGCCAGACCGCGACCCCGGGAGTCTCGCCGCGGCGCGACACGACGCGCGGCCGCGGCGCGGCGGCACGGGCGCTCAGAGGACGCGACGCCTGAGGGCCGCCGAGACGAACTCCCCGAGGACGACGACGCCGAGGATCGCGATCAGCACCGTAGCCACGGTCTGCCAGTCGAACAGGTCGATGGCGCCCTGCAGGATCAGGCCGATGCCGCCGGCGCCGACGAGGCCGAGCACTGTCGACTCGCGGATGTTGATGTCCCACCGCAGGATCGCCACGGCGAAGAAGGCGGGCAGGACCTGCGGCACGATGCCGTAGAGCACGACCTTGCCGCGCCCGGCGCCGGTGGCCTCGATCGCCTCGACCTGGCGCTTGTCGATCTCCTCGATCGCCTCGGCCATCAGCTTGCCCACGAACCCGATCGAGCGGAACGCGATCGCGAGGATGCCGGCCACGACGCCGGGGCCGAAGATCGCCACGAACAGGAGCGCCCAGATGATCGTGTTCACGGAGCGGGTCGATACGACGATCAGGCGGGCCAGCCACAGCAGCGCGGGGTGCGGCGTGGTGTTCTGCGCCGCCAGGTAGGCGGTCGGCAGCGCCAGCAGCAGGGACAGGACCGTCGCCAGCGTGGCGATGTGGACGGTCTCGATCAGCGCCTGGCCGATGGGGACGAGGCCCGTGAGCTTGGGCGGGCTCATGCGCACGAACAGGTCGCGGATCTGCACCGGCGCGTCCCAGACCCACGGCCAGTAGATGTCGAGGTCGCGGACGGCCCACACCAGCACCGCCACGGTGCCGAGGTAGGCGACGAAGCGCACGAGGCGCTGGGCGGTCGTGAAGCGCTGCCAGCGGTAGGGGGACGGCGTCGAGGTGGTGGAGGTCATGTCAGCCCCTTGCGGATGCGGCCGCTCAAGGCCTCGCTCACGAGGATGATCGCGATCATGACGATGAGGATCGCGAAGGCGAAGTCGTAGTCGAAGCGCTTGAACGCGTTCGTCAGCGTGCCGCCGATGCCGCCGGCGCCGACGATGCCCACGATCGCGGAGGCGCGCAGGTTGCTGTCGAGCTGGTAGATCGAGAGGCCGACCTGCCGCGGCAGCACCTGCGGGAACACGGCGTAGGCCAGGACCTTGAGGAAGCCGCCGCCGGTGGCCCTCACCGCCTCGACCTGCCCGGGGTCGATCTCCTCGATCGCCTCGGCCATCAGCTTGCCGACGAACCCGATCGAGTAGACGATCAGCGTGAGGATGCCGGCGATGGGGCCGAAGCCCACGGCCTTGACGAAGATGATCGCGACGATGACGGGGTGGAAGCTCCGCGCGACCGCGATGATCGCGCGCCCGACGAGGTAGACGGCCCGCGGCACGACGTTGCGCGCCGCCAGGATGCCCAGCACCACGCTGAGGAGTACGCCGAGGAACGTCGCGATGATCGCGATCTGGATGCTCTCGACGAAGCCGTCGACGAGCAGGCTGCGGCGGGAGAAGTCGGGCGGGAGCGCGCGGCCGAAGATCGTGACGGCGCGCGGGATGCCCTGGACGACGCGCTCCCAGCTGACCTGCAGCGACGTGACCGCCCACACGAGGTAGGCGGCGATCAGGCCGTAGAGGCCGTAGCGCAGGTAGGGGTTGGCGATGGCCGGCGGGCGCCGCCAGGTGCGCCGCGCGGCGGGCGAGGCCACGCTCACGCCGAGCGGTCCTCCGCCACCGCCGGGGCGGCCGCGGCGGCGGCCGCGGGCACGGGCGTCCAGTCGTCCTCGTCGCCGGTGCCGGCCGTGCCCTCGTAGATCCTGTCGAGGGCCTCCTCGTCGAGGTCGGCGGGCGTGCCGTCGAAGATGATCGTGCCGAAGCGCAGGCCGACGATGCGCTGGGCGAACTGCCTGGCCTGGGAGACGTTGTGGATGTTCAGCAGCACGGGGAGGCCGAGCTCGCTGGCGATGTCGCTCAGGAGGTCGAGGATCTGCACCGACGTCTTGGGATCGAGGGAGGCCGTCGGCTCGTCGGCGAGGAGCAGCTTCGGCTCCTGCATCAGGGCCCGGACGACGCCGACGCGCTGGCGCTGGCCGCCCGAGAGCGTGTCCGCGCGCTTGTTCACGAAGTCCTGCAGGCCGACGCGCTCGAGCAGGGCGAACGCCCTGTCGATGTCGTCCTGCGGGTATCGCCGCGACGCGGCCTGGAAGAAGCTGACGTAGCCGAGGCGGCCCGAGAGCACGTTCTCCATCACGCTCAGGCGGTCGATGAGGTTGAAGTTCTGGAAGATCATGCCGACCTGGCGCCTGAGGTTGCGCAGCTCGGCGCCCTTGAGCGCGGTCAGCTCGACGCCGTCGAGCGTGATCGAGCCCGAGGTGGGCTCGACGAGGCGGTTGACGCAGCGCAGGAGCGTGCTCTTGCCGGCGCCGGACGAGCCGATGATCGCGGTGATGCCGCTGCCCTCGATGTGGAGGTCGAGGTCCTTGAGCACGAGCTCGCCGCGGCCGTAGCGCTTGGACAGCTTCTGGATATCTAGGATCATGCGTAGATAGCTTCGCCCGTGGAGCGAGCGGGGCGCGCCCGAGGCAGGGCGCGCCCCGCTACTCGCCTTACTGCGCCTCGAGCCCGGCGGGCGTGTAGACGACGCCGTTGGCTTCCTGGATGTCGCGGATGATCTGCCAGTCCCTCTGGTATTCGATGGGGACGAACTGGGTCAGCCCCTCGAACTCGTCGCCGAGGGCCGTGCCGACGAAGTCGAAGGTGAAGAACGCCTCCTTGATCTTCTCGACGAGGTCGGGGTGCAGGTTGTGCGCGTAGGCGTAGGAGGTGGTGGGGAACGGGCTCGTCTCGTAGATGATGCGGAGCTCGTTCGGGTCGTAGAGGCCGCGCGCGGCCATGCGCTCGACGACCTCCGAGGCGACGGGCGCCGCGTCGTAGTCGCCGGCGACGACGCCGAGGATCGAGTTGTCGTGGCTGCCCGAGAAGACGATCTCGTAGTCCTCGCCCGGGACGACGCCGAGGGGCGGGAACAGCACCGACGGCGCCTGGTGGCCCGAGTTCGACGTCGGGGCGGTGTGCGCCACGACCTTGCCCCGGAGGTCGGCCATCTCGTGGATGTCCGACTCGGCGCGGACGTACACCTGGAGCGTGTAGCCGAACACGCCGTTCTCGTTGCCCATGATCGCGAACGGCACCGCGCCGGCCAGGTTCACCGCGAACGGCGTCGGGCCGGTGGAGAAGCCGGCGATATGGAGCCTGCCGGAGCGCATGGCCTCGACCTCGGCCGAGTTCGACTGGACGGCGAAGAACCTGACGTTCTTGCCGGTCACCTGCGCCAGGTGCTGGATGAAGGGGTCCCACACGTCCTCGTAGATCGCCGGGTCCTCTACGGGCGTGTAGGCGAAGAAGAGCGTGTCGGGGTCGACCCACTGGCTGGGGTCGGTGGGGGCGTCGGCGACGAGGTCGCCGTCGGCGTCGCAGTACATGGCGTCGAGCAGCCCGCGGTTCGGGCAGTCCTGCGCCAGCCCCACGGGCGCGAGCCCGAAGACGAGCAAGGCCAGCACGGCTAGGGCTGCCACGGGTCGGGTGCCCTTGCGGGCGCTTGGGATGGACATCGGCTCCTCCTCCTCTGCCCCGCACCGCTCCCCGCCCGAGGTCGGGCGCCGGGGGTCGCCGCGGGTCTCCACCTGTCGTGCCGCCGCCGGCCGCGGGTGCCCGCGGCGGCAGCTCGGCATGAGTGTTGCGCAACCGTAGCACCGCCTCTGCACGGATGTCAATCATGTTAGAACAGGTGTAACGCCCTCCAGGACGCGATTCCTTGACCTTCGTGGGGGCCAGTGCTAATCTCGCGACACCTGTGCGAGGGCCACGAACATACGTAACGTGGGACCGGCGGGCCGCGGCGGCGGGGGCCTGAGGTCGCCGTGGAAGCCCCCGACGCCCTCGCCTTCGACCTCGACGGCACGGTCTACCTCTCCGATCAGCCGCTGCCCGGCGCGCGCGAGCTCATCGGCCGCCTCGACGAGGCCGGCGTGCCGTACCTGTTCGCGACGAACAACTCCAGCGTGCCCGGCGCCCGCTACGTCGAGCGCCTGCGGGGCCTCGGGATCGCGGCCGAGCGCGCGCACGTGCTGACCTCGAACGACGCCATGCTCGCCCGCCTGCGGCGCGAGGGCGTGACGCGCGCCTTCCTCGTCGCTACCGAGGCGGTGAGGGCGGAGTACGCGGCCGCCGGCGTCAGGCACGACCACGCCGACCCGCAGGCCGTCGTCCTGACGTTCGACACGACCCTCGACTACGCCAAGGTGCGCGCGGCCGCCGACCTCCTGCGGGCCGGCCTCCCCTACCTCGCGACGCATCCCGACCTCGTGTGCCCCACGCCCACCGGCCCGGTGCCCGACTGCGGCGCGTTCATCGCGCTGTTCGCCGCCGCCACCGGGCGCGAGCCCGAGGTGATCGGCAAGCCCAGCGCCGCGATGGCCGCCGCGATCCGCGAGCGCCTGGTGACCCAGGGGGCGGCGCGCGGGGCCGCGCCGCCGGCACGCGTGGCGTTCGTCGGCGACAGGCTCTACACCGACGTGCGCATGGCCAACGAGCACGGCTTCCTCGCCGTCCTGACGCTCACCGGCGAGGCCACGCGGGGCGACCTGGACGGGAGCCCCTACGTCCCGGACCTCGTCGTCGAGGACATGAACGACCTGGCGGCGCGCCTGCCGCTGCCGGCGAGCGCGGGGGCGGTGGGCCCGTGACCTGGGCCGACGACGCGGCCTTCGAGCCCGCCCTGAAGGTGGCCAGGATGTACTACCACCTGGGCCTCACGACCACGGCCATCGCCCGGCAGCTCGGCCTGGCGCGCCCCACGGTCTCGCGCCTCCTCAGCTGGGCCCGCTCCCACGGGCTCGTCGAGTTCCGCGTCATCGACCACCGCGAGCGGCAGCTCGCGCTCGAGACCCGGCTCGAGCGCGCCTACGGCGTCGACGACGTCAAGGTCGTGCCGGCCCTTCCCGACGCCGACGTCGCCGAGCGTCAGCTCGCCGTCGCGACCTTCACCGCGCACTACCTCAACAGCCTCGTCGGGCCCGGCACCACGATCACGCTCGCCTGGGGCGCGACGGTGTCGCTGCTGGCCTCGAAGCTGATCCCCAAGCCGCTGCCGGGCGTGAACGTCGTGCAGATGAACGGCTCGGGCAACAGCGGGCTGGGCACGACCTACGCCGCCGACATCGTCGCGGCGTTCGCCGCCAACTACGCGGCGCGGGCGCACCTGCTGCCGATACCCGCCTACTTCGACGACCCGGCCACCAAGGAGGCGATGTTCCGGGAGCGCGCGATCGCCCGCACCCGTGCCCTGGCGGCGGCCGCGGACGTCGCGATCTTCAGCATCGGCGTCCCCGACGCCGACAGCTACGTCTACAAGGCCGGGTACGTCGAGCAGAGCGAGCTCGACGCGCTGCGCGCCGACGGGGTGGTGGGCGACATCGCGACCGTCTTCTTCCGTGCGGACGGCAGCTACCGCGACATCGCCATGAACGGCCGCTCGAGCGGCCCCGACCTGGCGGCCCTGGCGAGCCACGACCACGCCGTTTGCCTCGTGGCCGGCGAGAAGAAGCTCCCCGGCGTCGTCGGCGCCCTGCGGGGCGGCTTCCTCGGCACGCTGGTCATCGACGAGCCCACGGCGGAGGCCCTGCTGGCCTGGGAGGACGGCGGGTGACGGGCGCGGCCCGCAGGCGCGGCGAAGCCTTCGCCCGGCTGGCCACCGAGAGCTTCGACGTGCTCGTGATCGGCGGCGGCGCCACGGGGGCCGGCACGGCGCTCGACGCCGCGAGCCGCGGGCTCAAGGTCGCCCTCGTGGAGCGCTCCGACTTCGCCGCCGGCACGAGCAGCCGCAGCACGAAGCTCGTCCACGGCGGCGTGCGCTACCTCGAGCAGGCGGTCAAGCACGCCGACCGCTCGCAGTTCTCGCTCGTGCGCGAGGCCCTGCGCGAGCGGGCCGTCCTGCTGCGCAACGCCCCGCACCTCGCGCGGCCGCTGCCGCTCCTCACGCCCATCTACGGGGCGCTCGAGCTGCCCTACTACTTCACGGGCCTCAAGCTCTACGACATGCTCGCGGGCAAGGCCAACCTCGCCCCCAGCCGGCTCCTCGGCAGGCCCGAGGCGGCGGAGCGGTTCCCGATGCTGAAGAGGGACGGCCTGCGCGGCGCCGTCGAGTACCACGACGGCCAGTTCGACGACGCCCGCATGAACGTCACGCTGGCCCTGACGGCCGCCGAGCACGGAGCCGTCGTGACGAACCACGCCGAGGTCGTCTCCCTCGTGAAGCGCGGCGGACGCGTCGCCGGCGCCGAGGTCGTCGACAGGCTCGACCCCGGCGCGGCGCCCGTCGAGGTGTCGGCGCGCGTCGTCGTCAACGCCACGGGCCCGTTCGCCGACGCGATCCGCCGCCTCGACGACCCCGACGCGCCCGACATGCTCAAGACCAGCTCGGGCGTCCACGTCGTGCTGCCCGCGCGCTTCAGCCCGCCCGACACGGGCCTCCTGATCCCCAAGACCGAGGACGGCCGCGTCCTGTTCCTGCTGCCGTGGCTGGGCCACACGCTCGTCGGCACCACCGACAACCCCGCGCCCGTCGAGGCCGACCCGGTCGCGAGCGACGCTGACGTCGAGTACATCCTCAGGCACGTCAGGCGCTACTTCGACCTGCCCGTGGAAGCCGCCGACGTCCTCTCCGCCTGGAGCGGCCTGCGGCCCCTCGTCGAGCCCGAGGCCGGCGGGGGCGAGGGCAAAGCCACGGCGCGCCTGTCGCGCGACCACGTGATCGCGACCTCCGGCTCCGGCCTCGTCACGGTCACCGGCGGGAAGTGGACGACGTACCGCAGCATGGCCGAGGACACCGTCGACGCGGCGGTCGCGGTCGGCGACCTGACGCCCGCGCACGGGTGCGTGACCCACGACATGCCGCTGGTGGGCGCCGAGCGCTTCGAGCCGGAGGGCCACGCGCGCCTGCGGTCCGTCCACGGCCTGCCCGAGGACGTCGCCCTCCACCTCCACCGCGCCTACGGCGACAGGGCTGAGGACGTGGCGCGCCTCGCGGCCGACGGGCTGGGCCAGCGCCTGGCGCCCGGCCACCCCTACCTCGAGGCCGAGGTCGTCTACGCCCGCGACGTCGAGCTGGCCTGCACCGCCGACGACGTGCTCGCGCGGCGCCTGCGCCTGGCGTTCCTCGACGCCGCCGCCGCGGAGTCGGCGCGGCCGCGGGTGGAGGAGCTGCTGACGCGCGAGGACACGGCGCCGCTGGCGGCCGGTTAGGCACGCCGGTCGGCGTGCCGGCGTCGTCCCCCCGGGGCCGAGCCGCGGTCCGCGAGCGACCCGTCGTCGGGTCACGCCGCTCGGGCTCTCGCGGTCCTGGACCGCACGGGAAGCGCCCGGTACCTCGGGGCACCGGGCGCGCTCGCTAGGCCGTGAGGCTCAGGTCGCCTTGCGGGTCCCTCCCATCACGGCGCCGAGGATGGCCGTGAGGACGCCGCCCCCCACGCCGCCGCCCAGGACCGACGTCAGGAGCGAGCCGACGTCGAGCGCGCCCCCGCCGGCGCCGAGGCCGAGGAGCTGCAGCAGCTGCGCCAGGCCGAGGCCGCCGGCGGCGCCGGCGAGCGTGTTGCCGGTGGCGCCCATGCCCGAGCCTTGGCCGCGGCTGCCGGCCAGGTTGCCGCCCAACGCGCCCGCCACTAGCTGGATCACGATCGGTAGCCAGGTGTCCATGCCCCAACCTCTCCCGCTCGGTGGTCCCGAGCGTGAGGCGGGCGCGGCGTACTCGTCCCCCCGAGCGCCGGCCCGCCGCCGAGCCAACCACCTGTGTGGCGACGGCGTGGAAGAAGAAGCAGGGAGGCTCGCGGTCGATCCTACTCGAAACGTGAGAGGAAGATGTGAGACGTGAGGCGCACGGCCGCCTCCCGCCCGTCCACGCGCGCGAGCGCGCCGGCCGAGACGCCGCGCCCGGCGCGCGGGGCGCCGGGCGCGGGGACCACTGGTGCGGAGAGTGCTACTGCCCCGAGATCGCCTCGAAGACCGACGGGTCGACGGCGTCCTCGAACGCCACCGGGGCGCTGATGAGGCCGACCTCCACGAGCAGGTCGACGGAGCGCTCGTAGGCCTCGCGGTTCAGGGCGCCGACGACGGTGTCGGGCGTGGGCTTGACGAGCTTGGCCGTCTCGGCCATCTGCCAGGTCTGGTGGATCAGCGGGCTCTGGGTCGTGCCCGAGCCGGCGCAGGTGTCGCCGCAGTACTGCAGCACGATCTGCACCGCCTCCTCCTGGTTCTCGACGGCGTACTCCCAACCCCTGATCGAGGCGCGCACGAAGCGCTCGGCGACCTCGCGGCCGGAGAGCCCCGAGCCCTTGAAGTCGTCGCTGGCCAGCACGTCGGGACGCGTGAAGATGTTGTCCTCCAGGAGGTCCGCGCCGATGTCGGCCGGGTCGAGGATCACGAGCTGCTCGAGCGGGTAGCCGAGGCCCACGATCTGGTCGAGCTCGTTGTAGGTCATCGCGCTGGCGGCGTCGACCTCGTGCGGGAACACGAGGGACGGGTCGAACGCGTAGACGACCGCGTCGATGTCGGGGTCGGTCTCGGACGGGTCGAGGTTCGAGGTGAAGCCGGCCGCGGCGAACACGGCCTCGGCGGCGAACTCGTTGCCGAACGCCCAGACGCCCACGCGGCGCCCGGCGAGGTCGGCGATCTCCTCGATGCCGGAGTCGGCGAGAGCGACGAGCCGGTAGCCCGAGTCCTGGAAGACCTGCGCGATCGTCACGACCTCGAGGCCCTGCTCGCGCTGGGCGAGGATGTTCGCCACCCAGTCGGTGCCGAAGTCGGCGTTGCCCGACGCGACCTGGACCGTCGGGTTCACGTTGCCGCCGTCGAGGATCGTGACGTCGAGGCCCTCCTCGGCGTAGAACCCCTTCTCCTGGGCGACGAAGTAGCCGGCGAACTGAGCCTGGGGGAACCACTTCGACTGGAAGTTGATGGGGACCAGCTCCTGGGCGAAAGCCCCTCCGCCCGCCAGGAGCCCTACCACAGCCAGTGCCGTACCGAACCGACGCAGCATGCCGAACCTCCTCGTTGTCGACCTTGCCGGCCATCATGCCACGGGCGGCGCGAGGACGCGCCGTGAGTGAAGGCCCCGGGAGCCCTCAGCCGCCCCGCGACGACGGGTGCCACGCCAGCAGCCAGCGCTCGAGGAGCTGCACCGTCCAGTAGAGGAGCATCGAGAGCACGCTCGAGACGAAGATCGCGGCGAAGACCACGTCGAACTGGCCGCGGTGGGCCGAGAGGCTGATGCGCTGCCCCAACCCGCTGGGCGGGCCGGGGATCAGGAACTCGGCGACGATCACGCTGACGACCGTCAGCACGATCGCCACCTTCAGCGACGTGAACACGTAGGGCAGGGCGTTCGGCAGCCTCAGGGCCAGGAAGCCCTGCAGCGGCCGCGCGGCGTACGACCTGAGGAGCTCGAGCTTCAGCGGCTCGACGGAGGTCAGCCCCTGCACGGTGTTGAGGACGACCGGGAAGAACGTGACGATCACGCCGACGGCGGCCTTCGACTCCCAGTCGACGCCCAGGGCGCGGCCGAGGACCGGCGCCAGGCCGACGATCGGCACGGCCCCGAACGCCGTCGCCAGCGGGAGGAAGCCGCGCCGCAGGAAGGTGCTGAACGCGATCAGCGTGCCGGTCACGAAGCCGAGGAGCAGGCCGAGCGCGAACCCGAACAGCACCTCGCGCACGAACGTCAGGTAGGCGTCGGCGACGAGCACGGGCCACGCGCGCACCAGCGCCTGGCCGATGCTGGCGACCGAGGGGAAGATGCCGGCGGGCACGCGGAAGCCCAGCACCAGACCCTCCCACGTGAGCAGGAGCACGAACGGCACGGTCGCGACGGGCAGCACCCGCTGCAGGCGGGCGACCAGCGCGGCGCCGGCGCGGTCCGCCGCGTCCTCGGCGCTCTGCAGGCTGAGGCGCGCGGCCGCCAGGACGGCCAGCAGCAGCCCGCCGAGGAGCGCCGCCCAGTAGAGGGGCCCGGCGGCGCCCGGCCGGCCGCGCTGCAGCGCCACCGCCGCGAACGCCACGGCCACCCCGAGGGCCGTGAGGGCGACGAGCGCCAGCGCGCGGCGCCCCGCCGCCGTCATGGCCCCGCGGCCGGCCGCGACCCCGCGCAGCGCGCCCCCGGCGGCCATCAGCCGTCCTCCGCCCCGGCCGCGAGGCCGGTCCGCTGCCACGGCGCGACCAGGCGCTGCAGGAGCCCGACCAGGGACACGAGGCCGATGCCGAGGAGGGCCGAGATGCCCAGGAGGATCCAGACGTCGGCGACGTCGCCGGCCTGGACCTGGCCGATGATCGCGTAGCCGAGCCCGAGGCGGTTGTTCGACTCGACCTCGGCGACGAGCGCGCCGACCAGGGCGGCCGCCGCTCCGAGCTTCAGGCTCGTGAACAGGTAGGGCACGGCCGCCGGGAAGCGCAGCTTCAGGAACGACTGCAGCGGCGACGCCGCGTAGGCCTTCATGAGGTCGAGGGCCAGCGGGTCGACGGACCGGAGGCCCGTCACGGTCCCGACCGTGATCGGGAAGAACGCGATGTACGCCCCGACGATCGCCGCCGGCACCAGGCTCGTCTGCACGGTCACGCCCAGGTTCCCGAGCACGGCCACGAGCACGGGCACGAGGGCGATCACGGGGATCGTCTGCGAGGCGATCACCCACGGCAGCAGCGCCTTCTCGAACGGCTTGACGCGCACGAACGCCACGGCCAGCAGCACGCCGATCAGGGTCCCGAAGGCCAGCGACACCAGCGTGCCGGCGGCGGTGTAGAGCGTGGCCCTGACGACGTTGCGCGTGTCGGAGAACGGGTAGGCGGTGAAGAACGGCACGACGCGCTCGGCGACCCAGTGCGGGAACGGCACGGGGTGCTGGGGCAGCCCGAGGAAGCACTCGAAGGCCGTCTCCCCGCAGGCCGGGTGGGCGTAGTAGGTGTAGGCCGCGGCCCACACCGTCTGGCCCGGCGCCGGCGGGACCGCCAGCGTGACCGTGCCCGCGTTCGGGTCGCTGACCCGGTAGTCGGGGTACTGCCTGACGGCGGCGTTGCGCGGCGGCGGCGCGGCGAACGTCACGACGTCGCCGGCGCGCTCGTAGTCCCTGCCCGCGACGAGCTCCCGGCCGTCGACGGTCACGATCCCCCTGTCCGACGGGAAGGTGAACGTCCGCTGGCTGCCGTCGACGCGCTCCTGGGGCCGCTCGGCGGCGCCCGAGAGCGGCGTGTCGTCCAGGTAGAGGACCCTGGCCGGGTCGGTCTCGAGGACGGGGACGTGCTGCAGGGTGTACGTGCGGTTCTCGCCGTCGACCGCGCCGACCAGCCCCTCGGCCAGGGCGACGTGGCTCGTGGCCGCCCTCAGCGCGGAGCCGGGCGGCAGCGGGTCGCGCAGGACCACCGTGCCGGCGGCGGGGTCGAGGACCTCGTAGTCGGCGGTCAGCAGGCTCACGGGCGCGTTGAAGGCCGGGGGCGCGTCGAAGACCAGCGTGTCCCCCTCGAGCTCGAAGCCCTCGCCCTCGAGCAGCGCCGCGCCGGCCACGACGGCCACGGCGGGCGCGTCGCCCGACCGGCGGCCGGCGCCGGGGACAGTGAAGTCGCGCCGGGCGCCGTCGGCGCGCTCCAGCGCGGGCGCGGAGCCGCGGCGCAGCAGCCGGCCGTCGCGGTAGAGGGGCGCGCCGACGAGGCCGGCGTCGGGCAGCCGGTGGAGGCGGCCCGCCAGCCCCGGCGAGCCCGCGGGGGCGGGCAGCGGCGCGAGCGGCGGGCCCAACTCGGCGGCGGGACCAGCGAGCGGCGACGGCAGTACGGCCGCGCCGTCGGCGAGGTCGACGCCCGCCGCCAGCACCTCGGAGCCCCGCACGACGACGGCCGTGCCACGCGCGAGCGCGGCGAGGCGCTCGTCGACGTCCCCGGCGCCGCCGAAGGGCAGCCGCTCGCCGCCGGCGTCGGCGTCGGCGACGGGCAGCGCCGCCACGGTCTCGCGCACCCAGTTCGAGACGCTGCCCATGCGCGCCCGGGCCAGCGGCATGCCGAGCAGGAGGGCGACCGGGTACATCAGGGCCAGCAGGAAGGCCACTACGACGACGACCGGCAGGGCGCGCTTCACACGGGCCACGGTCAGTAGCCCACCGACCTCTCGGCGACGCGCGGGCTCGGCGCCGCGCCCTGGCCGTGCTCGACGCCGCGGAGCGCCTCGCGCACCTGGGTCGTGAGCTCGAAGAAGCGCGGCGTCTCGCGCGTGGCCGCCGTGCGCGGGTAGGGCAGGTCCACGTCGATGACCTCGCGGATCCGGCCCGGCCTGGCGGTCATGACGACGATGCGCGTCGAGAGGAACACGGCCTCGGCGATCGAGTGGGTGACGAACACGACCGTCTTCCGCGTCTCCTGCCACAGGCGCAGGAGCTCGAGGTTCATGGCCTCCCGCGTGATCTCGTCGAGGGCGCCGAACGGCTCGTCCATCAGCAGGAGCTTGGGGTCGAAGGCCAGCGCCCTGGCGATCGACACGCGCTGCTGCATGCCGCCCGACAGCTGCCAGGGGTAGGAGCGCTCGAAGCGCTCGAGGCCGACCATCCTCAGCAGCTCGCGCGCCCGCTCGCGACGCTTCGACCTGTCGAAGCCCATGATCTCGAGCGGCAGCGTGACGTTCGCCAGCACCGTGCGCCACTCGTAGAGCACGGGCGCCTGGAACACGTAGCCGTACTCGCGGTCCTCGCGCGCCTGCCTGGGCGTCTTGCCCGCGACGTCGATCTCGCCCGTGGTGGGCTCGGTCAGGTCGGCGATGAGGCGCATCAGCGTCGTCTTGCCGCAGCCCGAGGGGCCGATCAAGCTGACGAAGTCGCCCTGACGCACCTCGAGGTCGGCGTCCTGCAGCGCGACGGCCTCCCCCTTGCCGACCTGGAAGACCTTGCTGACGCCGCGCACCGAGATCACGGGGGCGCCGCCCGGCACCGAGGCGGGGGAGCGACCCTCAGCCACGGAGCGGCTTGCGCCTGAGGAGCCTGCCGCGGCCGGGGTCGCCGACGAACTCGCCGTCCCGCACGGCCACCTCCCCGCGCACCGTGACGACGCTGGGGCGGCCGTCGATCTCCATGCCCTCGAAGGCGCTGTAGTCGACGTTCATCTTGTGCGTCTGGGCGCTGATCGCGCCGCGGTACGTCGGGTCGTAGACGACGATGTCGGCGTCCGAGCCGACGGCGATCGTGCCCTTCCGCGGGTAGAGGCCGAAGAGCTTCGCCGCGTTCGTCGACGCGACCTCGACGAAGCGCTCGAGCGTGAGGTCGCCGCGGCTGACGCCGTAGGTGTAGAGCAGGTTCACGCGGTCCTCGATCGCGGGCATGCCGTTCGGGATCTGCGTGAACGCCTCCCTGCCCATCGCCTTCTGCTCGACGTCGAACGGCGCGTGGTCGGTCCCGACGGTGTCGACGAGCCCGCGGGCGAGCCCGCGCCACAGGGCGCGCTGGTCCTCGACCGTGCGCAGGGGCGGGCTCATCACGTACTTCGCGCCCTCGAAGTCGGGCCTCTGGGCGTAGCTCTTGTCGAGCACGAGGTGCGGGATCACGGCCTCGACGCTGATGTCCACGCCCCTGAGCTTCGCCTCGACCGCCTCGCGCAGGGCCTTGGCGTTCGACAGGTGCACGACGTAGCCCTTCGCGCCGGTGATCTCGAGGAAGGTCGCGAACTTCGCCGTGCCCGCCGCCTCGACGACGTCGGGGCGGCTCGGCTCGTGCCACTCGGGGCCGGTCTTGCCCTCGGCGAGGAGGGAGCGCTGCATCGCCGCGATGAGGCCCGAGTTCTCGCAGTGCGCCGTCACGACGACGCCGAGCTCCTTGGCCAGCTTGAGCGTGGAGTAGAGCTCGTCGTCGGTGACGCCGAAGAAGCCCTCGTAGGCGAGGAAGACCTTGAACGACGTCATGCCGTCGGCGACGAGGTCCCGCAGGACGGCCTCGGTCTCGTCGTCGAAGCGCGTGACGCCGATGTGGAACGTGTAGTCGCACGCCGAGCAGCCCTCGGCGAGCCGCCGCCAGTGCGCGTAGCCCTCGCGGAGGTCCTCGTGCCGGCTGGGGGCAAGCATCTCGATGTACGTCGTCGTGCCGCCCACGAGCGCGGCCTGCGAGCCGGTCGCGTGCGTGTCCTTCGTGGCCGTGCCCATGAAGGGCAGGTAGATGTGCACGTGCGGGTCGATGAAGCCCGGGAACACGTACTTGCCCGTGGCGTCGATGACCTCGGCGCCGGGCGGGGCCTCCAGGTCCCGCCCCAGGGCGGCGATCACCTCGCCCTCGCAGTAGACGTCGGCCCTGATGCGGCCGCCGGGCGTGACGACCTCGCCGTTCTTGATCAGTAGGCTCATGCGTCTCCCTCGCTGTCGCCCTCGCGGGCGCCTCGGCGCCGCGCCGGCGCCCTCAGTGGATGTCGATGCCCATCTCCGCGCGGTAGGCGTTCATCGCGTCCCAGTCGGTCGTGACGTCGGGGCGCGTGCGCACCAGCTCGTTCCACGTCACGCTCGGCCTCTCCGGCGGCACCTCGACCATCGTGATGCAGCCCTCGACCGGGCACACCAGGCTGCACAGGTCGCAGCCGACGCAGTCCTCCTCGCGCACCTTCGGCTGCGGCTTGCGGCCCTGCGGGCCGACGCCGGCCTTGAGGCTCGCCCTGTCGGCCGCCAGCGCCGCCGGGTCGATGCGCACGCCGTCGACGGTGAGGTCGATGCACTGGTGGGCGCCCTCGTCGCAGGCGACGTAGCAGAGGTTGCACTGGATGCACTTGTCCTCGTCGATGCGCGCGACGGTCTTGAACGACAGGTCGAGGTCGCCGAAGTCGGAGACCCTGTGCGTCGAGGCCCCGACGACCTCGGAGACGCTGCAGATGCCCTTCGAGTCGAGCCAGTTCGAGAGGCCGTCGGTGAGGTCCTCGATGAGCCGGAAGCCGTAGTGCATCACGGCCGTGCACACCTGCACCGTCGTCGCGCCCAGGAGCAGGAACTCGGCGGCGTCGCGCCAGGTCTGCACGCCGCCCATGCCGGAGATCGGCACGCCCGCGGCCCTCACCTCGGGGTCGATCGCGACCTGCGAGAGCATGTGGAGCGCGATCGGCTTCACCGCCGGGCCGGCGTAGCCGCCGTGGCCGCCCTTGCCGCCGATGTTGGGCCGGAGCTCGAAGCTGTCGAGGTCGACGCCGACGATCGAGTTGATCGTGTTGATCAGCGACAGGCCGTTCGCGCGTCCGGCGACGGCCGCCCGGGCCGGCTTGGTGATGTCGGTGACGTTGGGGGTGAGCTTCACGATCACGGGGATGCTCGCGACCTCGGTCACCCAGCTCGTGATCAGCGAGCAGTACTCGGGCACCTGGCCGACGGCCGCGCCCATCCCCCGCTCGGACATCCCGTGCGGGCAGCCGTAGTTCAGCTCGATCGCGTCGGCGCCCGTGTCCTCGATCTGCTGGACGATGGTCCGCCACGCCTCGGGGTTCGAGGAGACCATCGCTGAGACCACGACGGCGCGGTCGGGCCACAGGCGCTTGACCTCGGCGATCTCCTTGAGGTTCACCGCGAGCGGCCTGTCCGAGATCAGCTCGACGTTGTTGATCGCCAGGAGCTTCTGCCCGCCCATCTCGAACGCTCCGTAGCGGTTGCAGACGTTCAGGACCGGGTCGCCGATCGTCTTCCACACCGCGCCGCCCCAGCCGTACTCGAAAGCCTTGTTGATCTGGTAGGCGGTGTTCGTGGGCGGCGCCGAGGCGAGCCAGAACGGGTTGGGCGACCTCACGCCCGCGAAGACAGTGGTCAGGTCAGCCACCGACGCCTCCTACCTGCTCCCGCACGGGCGGCTGCGTGAGGATCGGCCTCCCGGTGGGCTCGCCCGGCGCTGGCGCCGGCACGTCGAGGCCGAGCTGCCGCGCGATGGCCTTGGCGGCGATCTTGCCGTCCTGGGCCGCCGTCACGGTGAGCGCGTGGCCCGTGAGGCGCGCGCAGTCGCCGGCGGCGAAGACCTTGGGGTGCGAGGTCCTCAGCTCGGCGTCGGTCTTGACGTAGCCGTGCGCGACCTCGAGGCCGAAGGCCGCGAAGAGGCCCAGGCGCTTCTCCTGGCCGATCGCGAGGACCACCTGGTCGGCGGGCAGGACGAACTCGCTGCCGGGCACGGGCTCGGGGCTGCGCCTACCGCTGGCGTCGGGCTCGCCGAGGGCCATGCGCACGCAGCGCACGCCCACGACCCTGCCGCCCTCGCCGAGGAACTCGACGGGCTGCGTCAGGAGCCTGATGTCGACGCCCTCGTTGCGCACGAACGCGACCTCGTGGTCGTAGGCGGGCATATCGCCCAAGCCGCGCCGGTAGACCATCGTCACGCGGTCGGCGCCCAGGCGCCGGGCGATCGTGGCCGCGTCCACGGCCGTGTTGCCGGCCCCGACGACGATGACCTCGCGGCCCACCTTCACGTCGTAGAGGTGCGCGAGCCCGTCCTTCTCGGCCATCTTCGTCGCGGCGATGAAGTCGAGGGCGTCGGTGACGCCCTCGAGGTCCTCGCCCGGCACGCCCAGCCGCGGCACCTTGCCGGTGCCCGCGGCGATCACGACGGCGTCGAACTCGGAGACGAGGCGCTGCGGGTCGAGGTCCTCGCCGACCTCGACGCCGGTGTGCACCTGGACGCCCAGGCGCTTCACGAACTCGACCTCCTCCAGCGCGACCGCCACCGGCTCGCGCATCACGACGATGCCGTACGTCGAGAGGCCGCCGGGCAGCTCGCTCCTCTCGAAGACGTGCGCCTCGACGCCGAGCTTCGCCAGCTCGCCGGCGCACGAGAGGCCGGCCGGGCCGGCGCCGACGACGGCCACGCGCTTGCCCGTGGGCGGCGCCGGCTCGAACGGCATGGCGCCCGTCGCGAAGAGGTGGTCGGTCGCGTAGCGCTGCAGCCGGCCGATCGCGATCGGCCTGTGCTCGGCGCCCAGGACGCAGGCCCCGACGCACAGCTCGTCGACGGGGCAGACGCGACCGCAGGTGTGGCCCATCAGGTTCGACTCGAGGATCGTCGTGGCCGCCCCCAGGACGTTGCCCGTCGCGATCTTGCGGATGAACGTGGGGACGTCGATGTCGGTCGGGCACGCCTTGATGCAGGGCGCGTCGAAGCAGTACAGGCAGCGGCTCGCCTCGACGAACGCCTCGTTCTCGGTGTAGCGAGGGTACGTCTCGGTGAACGCCGCCTGGAGCTGCTCCAGGGGGAGGGGGGAGCGGTCCATCCTAGAAGGTGCGGCTCCACTGCTTGGGCCAGCGCTCGACCACGACCTTCGTCTGCGTGTAGAACTCGAAGCCGTGGTGGGCCTGCGCGTGCAGGTCGCCGAAGAAGCTCTCGCCCCAGCCGCTGAAGGGGAAGAACGCCATCGGCGCCGCCACCCCCAGGTTCACGCCGATGTTGCCGGCGATCGCGTGGTGGCGGAAGTGCCTGGCCGCGGCGCCCGACGACGTGAAGATGCTGGCCTGGTTGCCGAAGCGCCTGTCGTTGACGATCTGGATGGCCTCGTCGAGGTCGCGGGCGTGCATCAGGGCCAGGACGGGGCCGAACACCTCGGTGGCCGCGATCGTGCTCCGCGGGTCGACGTCGTCGAGCACCGTGGGGTGCACGAAGTAGCCGTCCCGGAAGCCGTCGACCTCCTTCTCGCGCCCGTCGACGACGGCGCGGGCGCCCTCCTGGAGGCCCTTGTCGACCAGGGAGCGGATGCGCTGCTGCGACTCGGCGCTGATCACGGGGCCCATCTCGACGCCCTCGAGCAGGCCGTACCCGACCTTGCGGGACTCGGCGGCGGCCGCGATGCGCTCGGTGAACTCCTGCCTGGCCTCGCCGACGGTGATCACCGCCGACGTGGCGAGGCAGCGCTGGCCGGCGCAGCCGAACGCCGAGTCGGCGAGGATGCGCGTCGACATCTCCATGTCGGCGTCCGGCAGCACGATCGCCGGGTTCTTCGCGCCGCCCTGGGCCTGGGCGCGCTTGCCGTTCGCCGCGGCCCGCGAGTAGATGTACTTCGCGACCGGGGTGGAGCCCACGAACGAGACGGCCTTGACGTCGGGGTGGTCGAGGATCGCGTCGACGGTCTCCTTGCCCCCGTTCACGAGCCCGAGCACGCCGGGCGGGAAGCCGGCCTGCTCGCACAGGCGGAACAGGAGCTGCGTCGTCATCGGGACCTTCTCGCTCGGCTTGAGCAGGAAGCAGTTGCCCGCGGCGACCGCGTACGGCATGAACCAGAGCGGGATCATGCCCGGGAAGTTGAACGGCGTGATCGCGGCCACGACGCCCAGCGGCTGCCGGAACATGTGCTCGTCGATGCCGTGGGCGATGTCCTCGTTGTTGTAGCCCTGCAGGAGGATCGGGGCGCCGCAGGCGACCTCGACGTTCTCGATGCCGCGCTGCATCTCGGCCCTCGACTCGGCGAAGGTCTTGCCCGCCTCGTTGGTGATCGTCCTGGCGAGCTCGTCGAGGTTCGCGAGCAGCAGGTCGCGCAGCCTGAACAGCGGCTTGATGCGGTCGACGACCGGGGTCTCGCGCCACTCGGGGTAGGCCCTTAGCGCCGCCTGCACGGCCGCGTCGACCTCCTCGGCCGGGCTCAAGGGGACCAGGGCTATCGTCTCGGCGGTCGCCGGGTTCTGCACCGGCGCCTTGGCGCCCGACTGCGACGGCGTCCACTCGCCGCCAACGTAGTTGAGGAGGACCTCTGCCTGCGCTTCGATCATGCCAACCGCTCCATCTCCAGGTATGGCTGTCCCTGACGCTGTTGTCGCGAGACCGATACCGCTTGTGGGTCCCGCCATCATATGCCCGTCGCGGGCCCGATACCACGGGAGGAGCGTCGCTGAGGGGACGGGGCCGGCTCGCTCCGGGCGGTTAGCCTCGGCCCGTGGCAGAGGCAGGGACCTTCGAGATCGGCCTGACGACGTTCGTCGAGCTCTCCCCCGCCCCGGGAGCCCCGCGCGTCACGCCGGAGCAGCGCATGCGGGACCTGCTCGAGGAGGCCGCGTTGGCCGACCAGGTCGGCCTCGACGTGTTCGCCGTCGGCGAGCACCACCGCGCCGACTACCTCGCCTCGGCCCCGGCCGTCGTGCTGGCGGCGATCGCCGCGCGCACCCAGCGGATCCGGCTCTCCAGCGCGGTCACCGTCCTCTCGTCCGACGACCCCGTGCGGGTGATCGAGCAGTTCGCGACGCTCGACCTGCTCTCCGGCGGGCGGGCCGAGGTCATGGCGGGCCGCGGCTCGTTCATCGAGTCGTTCCCGCTCTTCGGCTACGACCTCTCCGACTACGACGCGCTGTTCGCCGAGAAGCTCGAGCTGCTCCTGCTGCTGGCCCGGGGCGGGCCCGTCACCTGGAGCGGGCGCTTCCGCTCGCCCCTGACCGACCAGCGCGTCTTCCCCGAGCCGGTGCAGAGGCCGCTGCCCGTCTGGGTGGCTGTGGGCGGCACCCCCGAGTCGGCGGCGCGGGCGGGCTACCTGGGCCTGCCCATGACGCTCGCGATCATCGGTGGCCTGCCCGAGCGCTTCCGGCCGTTCGCCGACATCCACGCCCAGGCGGCGGCCGCGGCGGGCCACGCGCGACCGGCGCTGGCCATCAACGCGCACGGCTTCGTCGGCGACGACGCCCGGCGCGCGGCCGACACGTTCTTCCCGCCGTACGCCGAGACGATGTCGCGCATCGGACGCGAGCGCGGCTGGAGCGGGGTCACGCGCGCCCAGTTCGACGCCGGCCTGGGGCCGCGCGGCCACCTGCTCGTCGGCGAGCCGGAGCAGGTGGCGGAGAAGATCTTGCGCCAGCACGAGGTCTTCGGCAACGACCGCTACCTGCTGCAGTTCAGCGTCGGCACCGTGCCGCACCGCGACATGCTGCGCGCGATCGAGCTGCTGGGCACCGAGGTGGCGCCCCTCGTGAGGCGCGAGGTGGCGTCCCGTAGCGCCTGAGACGAGCAGAAGGCGCGCGTCAGGCGAGGGCCGCGCGGGCGCCCCGGGTCCGCGTCTGGCGGCGGCCGCGCGCGGGCGCCCCGGGCCCGCGGGCCGGACGCGCTTCCGGCCGGGCGCCCGGCTCGTGTAGCATCTGCTCCTCAGACAGCGCGTCCGGAGGTCGTGAATGGAGCAGGTCCTGGCACGCCCCACCGACGACTACGCCTTCGACCTCGGGGGCTACTCGCGTCCCGTGCGCACGCGCTCGCCGGAGGCCCAGCGCTGGTTCGACCGCGGCCTGGCGTGGTGCTACGGGTACAACCACGACGAGGCTATCCGCTGCTTCGAGCGCGCCGTGGCGGCCGACGAGGACTGCGCCATGGGCCACTGGGGCATCGCCTACGCCGCCGGCTGCAACTACAACAAGCCGTGGGAGGCGTTCCTCGCGGGCGAGCGCGCCGCCGCGCTCGGCCGGGCGTTCGACGCCGCCAGGGCGGCGCTGGCGGCCGTCGAGCGCGCCGGTGACGGCGCTTGGCCGGTCGAGAGGGCCCTGGCCACGGCGCTGCTCGCGCGCTACCCGGCACGCGAGGCGCCCCCCGACGCGCCGTTCCAGGCCTGGAACGACGGTTACGCGTCGGCGATGCGCGAGGCGTACGTCCGCTTCCCCGACGACCCCGACGTCGCCGCGCTCTTCGCCGAGGCCCTGATCAACAGGACGCCGTGGCAGCTCTGGGACCTCCATACGGGCCGGCCCAAGGAGGGCGCCGACACCCTCGAGGCCCAGGAGGTGCTGGAGCGGGCGATCGCGGCGCGCGAGCGGGCGGGCGAGCCGGCGCACCCCGGCCAGCTCCACGTCTACCTGCACACGATGGAGATGTCCCCGACGCCGGAGCGGGCGCTGCGCGCCGCCGACGCGCTGCGCGACCTGGTGCCCGACGCCGGCCACCTGCGCCACATGGCCTCCCACATCGACGTCCTGTGCGGGCACTACCACGCGTCGCTCGTCGCCAACGAGCGGGCGATCGAGGCCGACGACAGGTACTTCGCCGCGACCGGCGAGCGAGGCTTCTACACGCTCTACCGCTGCCACGACATCCACTTCAAGATCTACTCGGCGATGTTCCTCGGCCAGCTCGGCCCCGCCCTCGAGGGCGCCAGGCAGCTGGCGGCCGCGCTGCCCGAGGACGTGCTGCGCATCGCGACGCCGCCGATGGCCGACTGGACCGAGGGCTTCCTGGGCATGGGCGTGCACGCGCTCGTGCGCTTCGGGCGCTGGCACGACCTCCTCTCGCTGCCCCTGCCCGCCGACCCCGAGCTCTACTGCGTGACGACCGCGATGACGCGCTACGGGCGCGGTGTGGCGCTGGCCGCGCTGGGCGAGGTGGAGGCCGCCGAGGCCGAGCGCCGCGAGTTCCTGGCGGCGGCCCTGAGGGTGCCGGAGAGCCGCACGGTGTTCAACAACACCTGCCGCGACATCCTGCGCGTGGCGGAGGCGATGCTCGACGGCGAGCTGACGTACCGCAAGGGCGCGCACGAGGAGGCGTTCGCGCACCTCCGCCGCGCGGCCGACGTCTCCGACGACCTCACGTACGACGAGCCGTGGGCGTGGATGCAGCCGGTGAGGCACGCGCTCGGCGCGCTCCTCCTCGAGCAGGGCAGGGTCGAGGAGGCACTCGAGGTCTACCGCGACGACCTCGGCCTGTCGGGGCGCCTGCCGCGGGCGCTGCAGCATCCCGACAACGTCTGGGCGCTCCACGGGCTCGTCGAGTGCCTCGAGCGGCTGGGGCGGCACGACGAGGCCGCGCAGCACCGCCAACGCTTGGCGCTGGCCCGGGCCCGCGCCGACGTGGCGGTGTCGTCGTCGTGCTTCTGCCGCCTAGACGTCGGCGGCCGCCATGGCGGGCACGGCGCTCACGCCGGGCATGGCAGCGAGCACGGCCGTGACGACGAGCACGGCAGCCACGCGGCGCGCTCCGGGGCCGGCGGGCACGGGGACCACACAAGCCGCGACGACCGCTGTCACTGACCGGCCGGTGTAGCGCCACCGTCCTCACCACGCCGCCCGGGGCCCCGCGCGATGTCATGGTGACGCATGCCGTCACGAGAAGACGCCATGGACCCCGACATGCCCCGGCCCGCGCCGGGCGAGGAGGGCACGTTCGGCACGCTCGCCGTGCACGCCGGCAACCGCTCAGACCCCGCGACCGGCGCGCACGCCACGCCCGTGTACCAGACGGCCACGTTCCTGCTGGGGAGCGTCGCGCGCGGCGCGCGCCTG
>DATGNP010000008.1:0-2108 GCA_035306665.1 Trueperaceae bacterium | reverse complement strand
GCTAGGTCTTGATCTCCGTAAGGAACGTCAGCAAGAGCTACGGGGACACCGTCGTCCTGGACGACGTCTCCTGCGAGATCCCGCGCAGCGGGATCACCGCGCTCATCGGGCCCAACGGCGCCGGCAAGTCGACGCTGCTCTCGATCGTCGGGCGCCTGCTCAAGCCGGACGCCGGCGAGGTGACCGTGGACGGCGAGCCGCTCGAACGCCTGCGGCCCGACGAGTGCGCCCGTCGCATCTCCGTGCTCAAGCAGGACAACCACCTGAACGTGAGGCTCTCGGTGCAGGACCTCGTCACGTTCGGGCGCTACCCGTACACGCGCGGCCGCCCCACGCTCGAGGACCGGCGGCACGTGGAGACGGCCCTGGAGTACCTCGAGCTCGCCGACCTGAGGCACCGCTTCCTGGACCAGCTCTCCGGTGGCCAGCGCCAGCGGGCCTTCGTGGCCATGGTGCTGTGTCAGGACACCGACTACGTGCTGCTCGACGAGCCGCTGGCGAGCCTCGACATGCGGCACGCCGTGGCCATGATGAAGCGCCTGCGACGCGTCACCGACGAGCTGGGCAAGGCCGTGGTCGTCGTCATCCACGACATCAACTTCGCGGCCACGTACGCCGACCGCATCGTGGCGATGAAGGACGGCAAGGTCCTGCAGGTGGGCGGCGTGGACGAGGTCATGACCCCCGACGCCCTCGGGGCGATCTACGACGTGGACGTCCAGGTGGAGCGCTTCGGCGGCAAGCCGATCGGGATCTACTACGGCTGACGCGTCTCGCCGGCGCGTGGCGGCCCTCCGGCCGATGGCACCGGAAGCGCGTGATGGTGCCGACGTCCGCCGGGCCGGCGCGGGGACGGCGCGGGCACCGTGATAGCGTTCCCGCCATGACCATGGACGCGGCAGCCGCCGCGCGCTCGCTGCTCGAGGACGCCATCGCGCGGCGCGTCACGCCCGGGGCCGTCCTGCACGCCGTCGCTCGCGACGGACGCGAGCTGCGCCTGGCCGTCGGCTGCCTCACCTACGACGAGGGGTCCGCCCCCGTCACGGAAGACACCGTCTACGACCTGGCCTCGCTCACGAAGGTCGTCTCCTGCCTGCCACTGCTCCTCCACCTGCTCGCCGCGGGCGAGGTGCGCCTCGACGACAAGGTCTCGCGCTTCTTCGCCAACGCCGGCTGGTTCCAGGAGCGCTCGCTGGGCGACGTGACCCTCGAGGACCTGGCGCTGCACCGCTCGGGCCTGCCGGCCTGGCGGCCCGTGTTCGCGAACGTGAGCGAGCGGCGCACGGCGCTGGCGAACGTGCTCCAGACCCACCTGACCGAGGAGCCCGGCAGCTTCGTCTACAGCGACCTGGGCGTGATCGTGCTGGGCGCGGTCGTCGAGCGCGTCATGGGCGAGCGCATCGACGCCGCCTTCCGTCGCGTCGTCGCCGAGCCGCTCGGCCTCGCGACCGCAAGCTACGCGCCGCTGCCGGCCGACGTGCAGGTCGCTCCGACCGAGGACGACGGCCTGCGCGGCCTCCTCCGGGGCGAGGTACACGACGAGAACGCCTGGGTCATGGACGGCGTCTCCTCGCACGCCGGCCTGTTCGGCACGGCCGCCGACCTGAGCCGCTACGCCGCGGCCTGGCTAAGCCTCGAGGCCCCGTTCGCCCCCGCGCCCTGGCTCGCCGAAGCCGTCACCGACCGCTCGCGTGGCCACGGCCCCGCCCGCGGCTTGCTGTGGCGCCTGCGTGACGACGGCGACTGGCCCATCGGCGACGGCGTCTCGGCGCGCGCCTTCGGCCACACGGGCTTCACCGGCACGAGCATCGTCGTGGACCCTGAAGCCGGCTGGACCTGCGTGCTGCTGACGAACCGCGTCCACCCCCGCCGCGGCGAGGCCCTGCCGGTCGCCCTCCTGCGCCGCTCGGTGCACGAGCTCGTAGCGCGCACCTTCGGGGGATGAGCGTGGACGGGCGCACGCCCCACGGCGCGTCGCGCGACCTTCCCTCCGCGCGCGACCTCCCCTCTGCGCGCGACCTCCCCGCCGCGGTCGTGGTCGGCTTGATGTCGGGCACCTCCGCCGACGGCATCGACACCGTGACGGTGCGCCTGGAGCGCCGGGACGG
>DATGNP010000007.1:0-12130 GCA_035306665.1 Trueperaceae bacterium | reverse complement strand
TCCAGGAGCGCCAGCTCGTGCCGCAGGTCGTCGAACGCGAGCTCGCGCTCCCACGGGTCGAGGCGCGGCGGCGGGCCCTCGGCCTCGGCCTCGACCTCGCCGCGGATCACCTCGTGCACGCGCTTGCGCACGGACTCAGGGGTGATGCCGTGCTTCTCGTTATAGGCGAGCTGCTTGTTGCGGCGGCGCTCGGTCTCGGCCATGGCGGCGGCCATCGCGTCGGAGACCTCGTCGGCGTAGAGGTAGACCTCGCCGTTCACGTTGCGCGCCGCGCGGCCGATCGTCTGGATCAGCGCCCGCTCGCTGCGCAGGAAGCCCGTCTTGTCGGCGTCGAGGATCGCCACGAGCCCGACCTCGGGGAGGTCGAGGCCCTCGCGCAGCAGGTTGATGCCGACGAGCACGTCGAAGTGGCCGAGGCGCAGGTCCCGGATGATCACCTGGCGCTCGACGGCGTCGATGTCGGAGTGCATGTACCGCACCCGCACGCCCTGCGCGGCGAGGTACTCGGTGAGGTCCTCGGCCATCTGCTTGGTCAGCGTGGTCACCAGGACGCGCTCGTTCCGCTCCGCCCGCTCCCTGGCCGCGAAGAGCAGGTCGTCGATCTGGCCGCGGCTGGGCTTGACGCGCACCGCCGGGTCGACGAGGCCGGTGGGCCGGATCACCTGCTCTACGACCTGGTCGGAGAGGCCCAGCTCCTCCTCGTTCGGCGTGGCGGACACGAAGACCACCTGGCCGACGCGCTGGAGGAACTCGTCGATCTTGAGCGGCCGGTTGTCGAGCGCCGCCGGCAGGCGGAAGCCGTAGTCGACGAGCGTCTGCTTGCGGGCCCTGTCACCGTTGTACATGCCCCTGATCTGCGGCAGCATCACGTGCGACTCGTCGAGGAAGACGACGAAGTCGTCGGGGAAGTAGTCGAGGAGCGTGTTCGGCGCCGAGCCCGGCGGCCGGTTCTCGAGGTAGCGCGAGTAGTTCTCGATGCCGTTGCAGTAGCCCAGGGTCCTCAGCATCTCGAGGTCGTAGAGCGTGCGCTCGCGCAGGCGCTGCTTCTCGATGAGCTTGCCGACGCTCTCGAAGTAGGCGAGCTGCTTCTCGAGGTCGCGCTCGATGGCCTCGATCGCCGGCTGCAGCTTGTCGTGGGGCGTGACGTAGTGGCGGGCGGGGAAGACCGTCGTGCTCTGGAGCTCGGCGGTCTCGTCGCCGGTGAGGGGGTCGATGAGCGTGATCCTGTCGACCTCGTCGCCCCACAGCTCGACGCGCAGCGGCTGCTCCTCGTAGGCCGCCCACACCTCGATCACGTCGCCGCGGGCGCGGAAGCGGCCGGGCTGCAGCTCGATGTCGTTGCGCTCGTACTGCTGCGTGACGAGCGTGCCGAGGATCTGGTCGCGCGGCATCACGCGTCCGACGTCGAGGAGCAGGTGGAGCTTCTCGTACTCGTCGGGGGAGCCGAGACCGTAGATCGCCGAGACCGAGGCCACGACGATCACGTCCTTGCGCGTGAGCAGGCTGCGCGTCGTCGAGTGCCGCAGCCTCTCCAGCTCCATGTTGATGTTCGCGTCCTTCTCGATGAAGAGGTCGCGCGCGGGGACGTACGCCTCGGGCTGGTAGTAGTCGTAGTACGAGATGAAGAACTCGACCGCTGCGTCGGGGAAGAACTCACGGAACTCGGCGGCGAGCTGCGCGGTGAGGATCTTGTTCGGCGCCAGGACCAGCGCCGGACGCTGCACGGCCTCGATGACCTTGGCCATCGTGTAGGTCTTGCCGGTGCCGGTGGCGCCCAGCAGCGTCTGGAACCTGAGGCCGTCGGTCAGGCCCTCGACGAGCCCGGCGATGGCCTCCGGCTGGTCCCCCTTGGGCTCGAACGGCGACCTGACCTCTAGAGGCATGACCCCTGATCTTATAAGGCTCTAGGGCCCGGGCACGCCGTCCACGATGCCTGCCCCGGCCTGCGAGGCGAACAGCGCGCGGTAGAGGCCGCCGCGCGCCATCAGGTCGGCGTGCCTGCCGACGTCGACGACGCGGCCGCCGTCGAGCACGACGATCCTGTCGGCGTCGACGACCGTGGCGAGCCGGTGGGCGACGACGATCGTGGTGCGGCCCGCCATCAAGCGCGCGAGGGCGCGCTGGACCGCGGCCTCCGACTCCCCGTCGAGCGAGCTAGTGGCCTCGTCGAGGAGCAGCACGCGCGGGTCCTTGAGTATCGCCCGCGCGATCGCGATGCGCTGACGCTGCCCGCCCGAGACCTTCACGCCCCGCTCGCCCACGAGCGTGTCGAAGCCCTCGGGCAGCTCCTCGATGAACGCGAGCGCGTCGGCGGCCTCGGCGGCGGCCCGCAGCTCGGCGTCGCTGGCCGTGGGCCTGGCCACGCGCAGGTTGTCGGCAACGCTGCCGGAGAACAGCAGCGTCTCCTGGGGCACGTAGCCGACGTTCGCGCGCAGCTCGGCGGGGTCGAGGCGCCTGAGGTCGACCCCGTCGAGCGTGACCCGCCCCGCGGTGGGGTCGTGGAAGCGCAGCAGCAGGGCCAGGACCGTGCTCTTGCCGGCGCCGCTGGGGCCGACGACCGCGACGACGCTGCCGGGTTCGGCGGCGAGGCTCACGTCCGCCAGCGCGGGCTCGTCGCGCCCCGGGTACGTGAAGGACACGCCCTCTAGCGCCACGGCGCCACGCGCGCGGCCGAGCCTCACCGGCGCCGGGTCGACGGGCAGCTCGGGCCGGGCGTCGAGGAGCTCGAACACCCGCCGCGAGGCGCCCGCGGCCTCCTGGAGCTGGGCCCACAGGCCGGTGAACGTGCCCAGCGAGCCGGCGACGAACATCGTCAGCAGCAGGAACGCCACGAGGTCGCCCGAGCTCAGCTCGCCGGCGAGGGCGAGGCGGCCGCCGAACCAGAGCACGACGGCGAGCCCGGCGAAGGCGCAGAGCAGCACCGCGGGCACGAAGAGGGAGCGCAGCCGGACCCGCCTCAGAGCCGCGGCGAAGGCGGCGTCCACGCCGCGCTCGTAGCGCGCCCGCTCGAGGCCCTCGGCGCCGAACGCCTTGACGACGCGCACGCCCGCGATCGCCTCCTCGGCGTCGGCGCTGGCGGCCGCCAGGCGGTCCTGGAACTCGGCGCTGACGCGGCGCAGGCCGCGGCCGAAGACCGCGCCGACGACCACGACGGGCGGCACGACGGCCAGCATCACGAGCGTGAGGCGCGGCTCGAGCACGAACAGCAGCACGAGCCCGCCCACCAGGGTGATGCCCTGGCTCACGAGCTGGGCGACGGCTTGGGAGACGGCCGCCTGAACCGTGGCGACGTCCGCGGTGAGGCGCGAGACGAGCTCGCCGGTCTTGCGGGCGGTGAAGAACGGGACGTCGAGGCCGATCAGGTGCGAGAACAGGGCCTTGCGGAGGTCGGCGACGACGGCCTCGCCGGTCCGGCCGAGGCTGTAGGTGCGCAGGAAGTTGAAGGCGGCCTGGACGAGCATCAGGACGACGAGGAGCAGCATCGCGCCGTCGAGGGCGCGCCTGGCCGCGCCGGGCTCCGCGCCGGGCGCGAAGGCGGCGTCGAGGAGCTGCCTGACGACCAGCGGGAACGCGAGCCCGATCACGCCTGCGACGGCGACGCTGATCACGCCCACCGCGAGCCAGCCTCCGTAGGGCCGCGTGAAGGCCCACAGCCGCCTCAGTGGCGCCAGGTCGAGGCGGCGTCCGCCGGACGCCTCTCCGCTCCGCCGTCCGGCGTCGGTCCCGGGGCCCGCCCCGGGCCGGGCTCCGCCCGAGCCCCGGCCCCCGAACGCTCTCCCTGTCCGCGGGAACGTCACCAGCCAAGGGTACACTCGTGCCGTGACCGAGCCGCTGTGGCGCCCGACGCCGGCGCGGGCGGCCGCCTCCAGCATGGAGGCGTTCCGTCGCGCCGCGGCGGAGGAGCACGGGCTGGAGCTGCACGACTACGACGCCCTCCACGCCTGGAGCGTGGGCGAGCCGGAGGCGTTCTGGGGCTTCCTGGCGCGGTACTTGGCCCTGCCGTTCGCCTCCCCGCCGCGCAGGGTCCGCAGCGACGACCCCATGCCGCTCACGCGCTGGTTCGAGGGCGGGACCCTCAGCTACGCGCGTGCCCTCCTGCGTCCGCCCGGCGCGCCTGACCCGTCCGCGCCCGCGGTCGTGGCCCTCACCGAGGGCGGCGACGAGCGCGTCCTGTCGTACGCCGAGCTGAGCGACCTGGTCGCGCGCGTGCAGGCGGGCCTGGAACGCCTCGGCGTCGGCGCCGGCGACCACGTCGTCGCGTTCGCGGCCAACGTCCCCGAGACGCTGGCCCTGCTGCTGGCCTGCTCGGGGCTCGGCGCCGTCTTCGCCTCGGCCTCGCCCGACTTCGGGGCGGAGGCGGCGGCGGCGCGCTTCGAGCAGCTCGCGCCCAAGGCGCTCTTCGCGACGATCGGCTACCTCTACGGCGGCAAGCGCTTCGACACCGCGGGCACCGCCGCGCGCCTGCGCGAGCGCCTCGGCGGCGTACCCGCCGTCGCGCTGCCCTACCCGGGCCTGGACGCGGAGGCGCCGGCGGGCTTCACCGCCTGGGAGGCGTTCCTCGGCGCGGGAGGCGAGCCCGAGCTGGCCGACCTGCCCTACGACCACCCGCTCTACGTGCTGTTCTCCTCGGGCACCACGGGCGCGCCGAAGGCGCTGGTGCACAGGGCCGGCGGGGCGCTGCTCACCCACGCGAAGGAGCTGGCGCTGCACTGCGACGTGCGCCCCGGCGACGTAGTCCTGTACTACACGACCTGCGGCTGGATGATGTGGAACTGGCTCGTCTCGGCGCTGGCGTGCGCGGCCACCGTCGTGCTCTACGACGGCTCGCCCGCGCACCCGCACGACCTGACGCTCTTCGAGCTCGCCGAGCGCCACCGGGTCACGCTGTTCGGCACCTCCGCCCGCTACCTGCACGGGCTCGCCGCGGCCGGCGCGCGGCCGGGCGAGCGCTACGACCTCTCCAGCGTCAGGACGATCACCTCTACCGGCTCGCCGCTGTCACCCGGCGGCTTCCGCTACGTGTACGAGCACGTCAAGCCCGACGTGCACCTCGCCAGCATCTCCGGCGGCACCGACATCGTCGGCTGCTTCATGCTCGGGGTCCCGACGCTGCCCGTCCACGCCGGCGAGATCCAGCGTCCCGGCCTGGGCGTCGACCTGGCCGCGTACGACGAGGCCGGCCGCCCGGTCAGGGGAGAGCCCGGCGAGCTGGTGTGCCGACAGCCGCTGCCGTCGATGCCCCTGTGCCTCGTGGGCGACCCCGGGCACGAGCGCTACCGCGCCTCCTACCTCGCCGCCTACCCGGGCGTGTGGCGGCACGGCGACCTGATCCGGTTCACGGAGTCGGGCGGCATCGTCGTCCATGGGCGCTCCGACGCCACCCTCAACCCCGGCGGCGTGCGCATCGGCACCGCCGAGGTGTACCGGGCGCTCGAGGCCGTGCCCGAGGTCGTCGAGGCGATCGCCGTGGGACGCAAGGTCGGACCCGAGCTGGCCGCCGGCGTCGCCGCCGACGAGGAGGTCTGGCTCCTCGTCGTGCTGCGGCCGGGGGAGACCCTCACGCCCGAGCTCGAGGCGCGCGTGCGCCGCGCCATCCGCGACGGCGCCTCACCGCGGCACGTGCCCAGTGTCGTGCTCCAGGTCGGCGGCCTGCCCCGCACGCGCAGCGGCAAGCCCATGGAGGTCGCGGTCGCCAAGCTGGTCAACGGCGGCCAGGTCCAGAACGCCGAGGTCGTCGCGAACCCCGAGGCGCTCCACGAGATCGCGGCCAAGGCCGCGGCCGTCAGGGAGAGGAGCGCGGGACGGGCGCGCTGAGGCTCGGCGAGGTCGACGTCCTGGGTACGGACCTCGCTCGCATGCGGGCCTCCTACTACGACCTGCTCGGCCTCGAGCCCGTCGAGCTGGAGGGTGAGCGGGCGCTCCACCGCGCCCTGGGCGCGATAGCGGTGGGGGCCGGGACCCCCTCCGGCCTTCGTTCCCGCCTCAGCCCTTGACGGCGCCGGCGGTGAGCCCGGCGACGATGCGCTGCTGGAAGACCAGCACCAGCACGACCAGCGGGATCGTCACGATCACCGCGGCGGCCATGATCTCGCCGAACGGCTCCTGGCGCCTCACGGTGCCGGTGAACAGGGCGATCGCCACCGGCACGGTGCGCGCCGGCGGGTCGATGACCGTGAACGTGAGGGCGAAGAGGTACTCGTTCCAGGCCTGGATGAAGGCCAGCAGTCCCGTGGTGACCATCGCCGGCGCCGTCAGGGGCAGCAGCACCAGCCTGAACGCCTGGAAGAGCGTGGCGCCGTCGACCTGGGCGGCCTGCAGCAGCGAGTCGGGCAGGCCCCGGAAGAACGACGTCAGCACCCACACCGTGAACGGCAGCGTGAACAGCAGGTAGGAGAGGATCATGCTGGGGATCGCCGGCGTGCCGAGCACCCGTATCACGGCGTAGAGCCCGGCCAGCACGGCGATCTGGGGGAACATCGTCATCGCGAGGATCACGTAGAGCGAAGGGGTCTTGCCCCTGAAGCGCATCTTGCCGAGGGCGTAACCGGCGAAGGAGCCCACGATCAGCGACAGCACCGTGACCGCCGAGGCCACGATCGTCGAGTTCAGCAGCGCGCGCCGGAACGTGACGCTGCTCAACACGGCGCGGAAGTTGGTGAGCACCGGGTCGTCGGGCCACAGCGTCGCGGGGGTCCTGATGAGCTCCGCCTGGGTCTTGAGCGCCGAGACGATGGCCCAGTAGAAGGGGAACATCAGGTAGACGAAGATCACCGCGATGAGCAGGTAGAAGAGCACCCGCCCGACGACGCGGCTCGCTCCCCGGTTCACTCGAGCCTCCGCTCGCCGAGCATGCGGATGTAGAGCACGGCGAAGACGGCGATGATGACGAAGATCACGACGGAGGCCGCCGACGACGCGCCCATGTCGCGCTGGTTGATCAGCAGGTCCTGCGTGTACGACGCCATCGAGAAGCGCCGGTTGCCCAGCACGACCTGGAAGATGTCGAACACGCGCAGGGAGTCGAGGGTGCGGAAGATCAGGGCCACGGCCAGCGTGGGGGAGAGCAGGGGGAGGGTTATGGAGACGAACTGCCTGATACGCGAGGCGCCGTCGACCTCGGCGGCCTCGTAGAGCTCGCTGGGGATCGTGGACAGGCCGGCCAGGAGCAGGAGGGCCATGAACGGCGTGGTCTTCCAGACGTCCATGGCGATCATGCTCGGGAGCTGGAGAGCCGGGCTGCCGAAGAAGTCGGTCTGACCGTCGGTGAAGCCGAGGCGGCTGCCGACGGCGTTGAACAGGCCGGCGCGAGTCGGCTGCAGCATCCACTCCCAGATGCGCGCGCTCACCGTCGTGATCACGGCCCACGGCACGAGCATGGCCGCGCGCATCATGCCGCGGCCGCGGAACTCGGTGTTCAGCGCGAGGGCGATGATCATGCCCAGCACCGTCTCGAGGGCCACGGCGATGACGGTGAAGACGCTCGTGTCCCAGATCGCCCTGACGAACTGCGACGTGACGGCGCCGAGGACGTAGCGCTTGCCCAGCAGCGAGAACTCGAAGACCGCGCGGTACCTGAGGGGCTCGCGCGGCAGCACCCGGACCCACGACTCGTACTGCGGCTGGCCGTTGCGGACGACCTGCTCGCCGCTCTCGTCGAGCAGCGGCGGCAGCTCCCTGACGGTCAGGGAGAGGAGGCGGCGGTAGTTCGCGAGGCCGATGAAGCGCGGCTCCTGGGTGGTCGTCGCGAACCGCGCGTCGGTGAAGCTCGACGTCACGACCCGCGAGAACGGGTAGAAGGCGATGATCGCCAGCACCAGGAACGTCGGGGCCAGCAGCAGCCAGGCGGTGCGCGCCTCGGCGCGGGCCAGCAGCGAGGGCTTCCGTCCGCCGCCGTCGCGGCGGGCGCGCCCCTCCCCGTCTTCAGCGGGACCCCCTCCCGGGCCCCTCGATGCGCTTGGGCTACCTTCCACCCAGGCTCACCCCTCCTCTTCGCGGTCCGTCTTCGCGCTCACCATAAGCGACGAGGGCCGGGCTGCGCTTGGGCATGCCCGGCCCCCGTTCCTCGGTCGGACCCTAGGGCCTCAGGGCTGTCCGAGCTCGAGGCCGGTGATGGCCTGGATGTCGTCGGCGGCGATCGCCAGCGCGTTGGCTGCGGTCTCGGAGCCGGTCAGCACGTCGTGGACGGCGGTGAAGAACGCCTGCGAGACCTGGGCGTAGTTCGGGGCCGTCACCGTCGAGGGGCGCGCCACGGCGTTGATGAAGACGTCGTACATGCGGTCGAAGAACGGGACCGCCTCGAGTACCTCCTGGTCCTCGTAGAGGGACATGATCGTGGGAGCCATGCTGCCCTCGACCGCGCGGACCTTCTGCTCCTCGGGGGAGGCGAGGAAGAGCGCGACGTCGGCGGCGACCTCGGGGTTGGCGGAGTAGCGCGAGACACCGAGGAGCCAGCCGCCGAGCGCGGCCGCGCCGTGGCCGGCAGCGCCGGCCGGGAGCGGAGCGACGTCGAAGAGCCCGGCGATCGCGCTGTCGGGCGCGTTGCCGACGGCGTAGGCGTACGGCCAGTTGCGCATGAAGGCCGCGTTGCCCGCCTGCCACATGTTGCGGGCCTCCTCCTCGCCGAAGCTCGTCACGGCGCTCGGCGAGATCGTGCCCACCCAGCTCGCGGCCATCTCGATGGCCTCGATCGCGGCGGGGTTGTCGATGGTGATGACGCCGTCGGGGCTGACGATCGTGCCGCCGCCGTTCGAGTACACCCACTCGAGGGCGTCGCACGTGAGGCCCTCGTAGGAGTTGCCCTGCCACACGAAGCCCCAGAAGTCGGGGTTGCCCGCGGCCCGCTCGCCGTCCTGGATGGTCTGGGCCATCTCGGTCAGCTCGGCCCACGTCTGGGGCGGACCGTCGTAGCCGTACTTCTCGAGGAGGTCGGTGCGGTAGTACAGGATGCCCGCGTCGGTGAACCACGGGATGCCCACCAGCCGGCCGTCGACCTCGTTGTTCTGGACCATGGCGGGGAAGTGCTGGTCCACTACGTCTCTGGCGCCGTACTCGTAGAGGTCGACGAGGTGCTCGGCGAGGTCGCCGGGCCAGATCACGTCGATCTGGAAGACGTCGATGTCGGGCGACTGCGCCTCGAAGATCTGGAGGTAGACGCCGAGGCGGTTGTCCGACAGGTCCGGGGTCTCGAGCACCTCGATGACGACGTCGGGATGCGCGGCCATGTAGCGCTCGGCCGCCGCCCGCGTGAGCTCCAGCTCTTGTCCGACGGCTCCGGCCGCCACCGTGATGGTCGTCTGGGCGAGCGCGACGCTACCCATGAGGAGCAGGGCCGTGGCCGCGACGAGGAACCTCTTCACGTTGGACTCCCTTCCCCGCCCCCGGGCCGGGGACGGCGCGCCCGTCCGCAGGGGGGCCGTTGCACCGTCCGGGTCGGACGGCCGCGGTCGCCGGCGGCGCGGGTGCGCCGCCTCACGCAGGGGACGAGCGTATGGCGTAGGCATGATAGCAGCGCCCATCATGAGTGGCAAACTTCACGCTCTTCATATCCCGCGTGTCCGACGCGAGAACCGGGTTCGTCGCAGCCCCCGCGGCGCCTGGCGCCTACGTCGCCTTCCGCCCCACCAACCGGCTGACCAGCTCCTGCAGCCTCAGCTCGTGGAACGGCTTGAGCAGGGTCTCGGCGCGTGGCAGGCGCCGGAACAGCCCCGGACGCGGCTCCTCGTCGACGAGGACGAGCACCGGCATGTGGGCGTGCGCCGGGCGCCGCCGCATCTCCCTGACGACCTCCCAGGCCGTGCCCTCGCGGTCGTCGTCGATCACGACCGCGCTGGGGTGGTGCTCCTCGATCGCGGCCTCGGTCTCGTCGTAGCGGTAGGCGGCGGCGGCCGTGAAGCCGGCGCGCTGCAGGCCCAGACGGATGAGGCGCTGCAGGGCCGTGTTGGGGGAGACCACCAGCACGAGCGGGTCGTCGGCGACGACGGGGCTGAGCTCGATGACGCCGAGCTCGGCCAGGCGGCCCAGGAGGTAGTAGACGTGGCGCTCGGTGAGGTCGAGCTCGGCGGCGATCGTGCGCGCGGAGCGCCGACCGTCGACGGACGCGAGGACCTCCCAGCCGCCCGGGGGCATCTCGACGCGCGTGGGGTCACCGGCGCGCACGAAGACGGCGTCGGGCCCGACGTCGGTGGCGAACTCCTCCTGCCTAGCGGCCAGCGTGAGCAGCAGGTTCATCGCGTCGACGGTGTGCTCCAGCGGCTGGTGGGTCGCGTCGGCGGGCGTGTCGGTGAAGTAGAAGCGGCCCTCAGACCACGTCAGCAGGTCGCCGACGACCTCGAGGACCTGCCTGTCGATGGCCTTGTGGAGGTCCTCCTGCTTCAGGAGCCCGAGCCTCACGGCCATCTCGCCGAGCTGCGTGCCGGGGTTCTCGGTGTGCTGGCGGCGCAGCAGCTCCTGCACCTCGTGCGCCGTGAGGAGGTCCATGCGCACGAGGATCTCCCCGAGGTGGACTCCGGGCGCGACGTGCGCGTAGCCGATGCGCCCCTGGTCGAAGTAGATGCGTGCCCTGGCCGCGCCGCGCTGCACCGTCAGCACGCCGGACTTCTGTCCGGTGGCGATCACCTGGAAGATGTCGGCCAGCGGGACGTTCCTGAGGCTGCCCTCGATCACGCTCTCACTCCCGCCACCACGGTGACAAGAGAGCGGCCGTCACGTTGAGGGATTCCTCTCCAGTGGGGCTCAACCAGTGCCGGTCTCGCCGAACAGCGGCGCCGACCCGACCGGCGCCGGCAGGCCCAGGTGGCGGTAGGCCTCCTCGGTGGCGACCCTGCCCCTGGCCGTCCGCTGCAGCAGCCCCCGCTGGATCAGGAACGGCTCGTAGACCTCCTCGAGCGTCGTCCGGTCCTCGCCGACGGCGGTCGCGAGCGTGTCGAGGCCCACCGGCCCGCCGACGAACTTCGTGACGATGGCGTCGAGGATCGCGCGGTCGCGGCGGTCGAGGCCGGCGTCGTCGATGCCCAGCGACTCGAGGGCCTTCCGGGTGCGCGCGAGCGTGATGCGCTCGTCGCCGGCGACCTGGGCGTAGTCGCGGACGCGCCTCAGGAGCCTCTTCGCGATGCGCATCGTGCCGCGGGAGCGCCGGCCGATCTCGAGGGCGGCGTCGGGGTCGAGGGCGTAGCCGAGGCGCGCCGCGTCCTGCGTCACGCCCTCGGCCAGCTCCTCGCCCGTGTAGAACTCGAGGTGCTCGACGATGCCGAAGCGGCTGCGCAGCGGCCCGGTGATGAGCCCCGGTCGCGTGGTGGCGCCGACGAGCGTGAAGCGCGGGAGGTCGAGCCTTATCGAGCGCGCGGCCGGTCCCTGGCCCAGCACGATGTCGATCTTGAACTCCTCCATCGCGGGGTAGAGGTGTTCCTCGGCCACGCGCCCGAGGCGGTGTATCTCGTCGATGAAGAGGACGTCGCCCTCCTCGAGCGAGTTCGTGAGGATGGCGGCGAGGTCGCCGGGCTTCTCGATGGCAGGCCCGGAGGTCACGCGTATGCCCACGCCCATCTCGTAAGCGACGATGTGCGCCAGGGTGGTCTTGCCCAGCCCAGGGGGTCCGTAGAGGAGGAGGTGGTCGAGGGGCTCGCCCCTCTCCCGCGCCGCCTCCAGGTAGACGGCCAGCTTGCGCTTGAGGCGCGCCTGCCCTACGTACTCCGACAGGGTGGAAGGGCGCAGACGAACGTCCTCCACGGCGGCATCGTACCACGGGGCATGGCGCCGCCCTGGTCGCGGTAATCTGCGACTTCGGCCCCCGCCGAGGCGGCGGGCGAAGGCTACAACTGGAGGCCGACTGACAGTGCGAACGCATCCCATCAGCGTGGGCGGGGTCCGGAGGGAGCTGAAGGTCGTCGACGTCGGCGGCGTGTCGGTCGCCCTCCTGAACCTGCTCGGGGACACCGAGCTCACGGAGGCCGCGGCCGAGGAGCTGGCGCGGCGCATGCCGCCGGACGTCGAGGGCTTCGTCACGCCCGAGGTCAAGGCCGTGCCGCTGACGCACGCCCTGAGCGTGAAGACGGGGCTGCCCTACGTCGTCGCGCGCAAGACCGTGAAGCCCTACATGGTCGCCCCGGTGACGCGCGAGGTCGTGAGCATCACG
>DATGNP010000006.1:0-10689 GCA_035306665.1 Trueperaceae bacterium | reverse complement strand
CCGGCGAGGAGCAGGGCGGCATCTACTCGCGCATCGGCAACCCGACGGTGGCGGCGGCCGAGGAGAAGCTCGCCGCGCTCGAGGGCGCCGAGACCGCCGTGGCGTTCGCCTCGGGGATGGGGGCGATCGCCGCCACGTTCCTCTCGCTGCTGCGCCAGGGCGACGAGGTCCTCTACCTCGGGCCGCTCTACGGCGGCACCCACGGGCTGCTGCACGACATGCTGCCGCGCTTCGGCGTCAGCGCCAGGCCGGTGACGGCGGCCGAGCTAGGCGGCGCGGTCACTCCGCGCACGCGCCTGGTCTACGCCGAGAGCCCCACGAACCCGACGCTGGCCGTGCACGACCTGCGGCTCGTCGCCGCGGTCGCGCGCCGGCACGGGCTCGTGAGCATGGTCGACAACACCTTCGCCACGCCCTACCTCACGCGCCCGGTCGAGCTGGGCATCGACCTGGTCGCTCACTCGGCGACCAAGTACCTCAGCGGCCACGGCGACGTCCTGGCGGGGTTCGTGGCGGGTCGCGCCGACCTGCTCGAGCCCGTGCGCCTCGAGGGCCTGCGTCACGGCGGCGCCACCCTCGACCCGCACGCCGCCTTCCTCGTCCAGCGTGGGATGCGGACGCTGCACCTGCGGATGGAGGCGCACTGCCGCAACGCCAGGGCCGTCGCAGCCGCGCTCCAGGGCGCGCCCGGCGTCGCCCGCGTCCACTACCCCGGCCTGCCGAGCCACCCCGACCACGCCGTCGCCGCCGCGCAGATGAGGGACTTCGGCGGGATGGTGTCCGTCGAGCTGCGCGGCGGCGCGCCGGCCGCCGAGGCCTTCCTCGGCGCCCTGCGCCTCATCGACCACGCGGTCTCGCTCGGTGACGTCGGCTCGCTGGCCTGCGTGCCCGCGGCCACCACGCACCAGCTCGTGCCCGAGGACCAGCTCGCCCGCGACGCGATCTCGCCCGGCCTCGTGCGCCTCTCCCTCGGCATCGAGGACGCCGACGACCTGGTGGCCGACGTGAGGCGGGCGGCCGAGGCGGCCGCCCGCGTGTCGACGACGGCTACGGCCTAGCGCTCACACGGGCTCGTCTGTCGAGCCCGTCGCGCCCGTCGTCTGGCCGGTGGGCATGGCGCCCGCCTCCGAGCTCCCGGCGCCCTCGTCGGCCGTGTCGACCCTGTCGACGGCGATCGTCAGGTTCGCGGCCAGCGCCGCGATCGCCCCGATCGCCGCCCAGACGGGGAGCAGCACGGTGCCGATGACGCCGAGGGTCAGCGGGATCTCGATGAGCGTGCGCCCCTCGTCGTTCTTGATCGTGATGCGGCGGACGTTGCCCTCGTGGACGAGCTCCTTGACCTTCGCCAGCACGCGCTCGCCCGAGACGCGGAACTCCTCCGTGTACTGCCGCCGGCGGTCGTCCCCGCCCATCGGCTCGTTCTGCTGGTCGCTCATGTCGTCTCTCCTCCCTCGCCGGACGCTGCCGGCATCCTCGAGGACAGGCTAGAGCCGGGCCTTGAGGCGCGGCATCCGCCGTTGGGATGACGGCCTCACCTACCCCCGGTCCAGAGCCGCGACCGCCCGTCGGGCAGGGTGAGGCCGTCGACGATCGCGACGACCTCGCCGCGCGCGGCCTCGGGCTGCTGGCCGCCGCTGGTGACGACGCGGGAGACGAACTCGAAGCACACGCCGCCGAAGTGGAGGCGGCGCAGGCCCGTCGTGACCGTCGCGCCCGCTGCGGGGCGCGCCACGGTGCCGAACCGGGCCGCCACGTGGTCGCTCGACCCGCTCACGCTGGGGAGGTTGGCCTCGAAGCCGGGCAGCGGCTCGAGAGCGCAGTCCGCCTCGCTGGCCAGGTCGCCCCTCACGGTCACGCCCAGGCCGGCCGCCGGCGCCCCGCTCCCGGGCAGGGCGTAGACGCAGTAGTCGAACGCCGGCGGGCACGCGGCCGCGGCCTCGACCGCGGACAGGTCGGCCGGGTCCTCGGCCACGGCGTAGCCTTCCGGCAGCCTCAGCTTGGCCCTCGTGGCGGGCAGGTCGACCCAGCGGCCGGTCGCGGCGGCGGGCGCCGCTGCCGGTGAGGCCTCCTCGAGCGCCGCCGGCGTGCCGCTGGTCGCCACGGCGCTCCCCGCGGCGGGGCCGGTCGCCGGGACGTCGCGCCGCTGCCACGGCCGCGTCACCAGCGCGGCCGCAGCCAGGAGGGCACCGACGAGAACGACGACGACGGCCCTGCCACCCATGCCGGCCAGTATCCGGCCGGAAGATGCGACGTTCCCACCGGGAAGGTTAAGGCTCCGGGGGCCGACGGTAAGGCGCCGGCGGCCCCGGGGCCGCCGGCGCGCGGCCGCGTCGTGAGGTCAGTTGGGGGGCCGCATGAAGCGGCGCAGCCGCTCGGCCATCACCGACATCACGTGGAGGCCGAAGTTCGGCGAGCGCCTGATCAGGTGCTTGAACCACTCCTCGTCGATGGGCTCGACGAGGACGTCGGTGCGCGCGACCGCGTCGGCGCTGCGCGGCGTCGAATCGACGATGGCCATCTCGCCGAACACGCTCCCCGGGTGGAGCTCCTCGATCTGGCGGCCGTCGAGCTGTATGTCCACGGTGCCCTCGAGGAGCACGTACATCTCGGTGGCGGCGTCGCCGGCCTGGAAGATGCGCTCGCCCGCCGCGATACGCCGGGCGTTGGGCGAGTCCTTGAAGATCGCCAACACGTCCATCCCCTCACCCACCTCTCGGTGACGGACAGCATGTCACACGCGGCGAGGGCGGACGAGCGGGCATGCCGTGGCCGCGGCGTGCCGCGGCCGGCACCCGCCGCGAGGCACCGACGGCCGCCGGGCTGGCGCCGTCGGGCCGGCGTCGCCGACGGCCTCCGCGCGGCCCCCGCCGCGGCTCGTCCCGCGCCGCTAGCCCTCGGGCTCGCTCGGGTTCCCGATGCCGGACAGCGTGCCGCTCGACGCGCCGCCGGAACGCGTGTCGTCGTCGATCGCGAACGAGATCTTCGTGTTCACCCTGAACCAGGCGATGCGGTCGCCGTCGACGATCGCCTGCATCTCCTTGACGTAGATCGACTTGATGTTGCGGACGGACTTCGACGCCTCGCGGAGCGCGACCTGGACCGCGTCCTCGAAGCTCTGCTCGGACTGCGCCAGCACCTCGATGACCTTCACCACCGCCATGTCGCACCTCCCGGGTCTCTAGCGGACCGTAGCAGCGTCGCCTTAGCGGCCCATTAGCCGTTCACGTACGATGCCTGCGCTTGACGCCGAGCGCCCTCTACCCCACCGTCGCCCGCCTGGTCCGCTTCTCGCTGCCCGCGATGCTCGCCGGCATGACGGTCCCACTGATGGGGCTCATCGACGTCGCCGTGCTCGGCCGGCTCGGCGACGCGGCCGTGATCGCGGCCGTCGGGGTGGCGAGCACGGTCTTCACGACGATCGCGTGGACGTTCAGCTTCCTGCGCTTCACGACGACGGGCCTGGTCTCGCAGGCCTCCGGGAGGGGGGACGAGGAGGGCGTCGTCGTCGAGGGCCTGAGGCCCCTCACGGCGGCGCTGCTCGGCGGGGCGGCCCTGCTGGCGCTCCGCGAGCCCCTCCTGGCCCTGGGCCTGGCGCTGATCGCGCCGGAGCCGGACGTGGCGGCGTACGCCGGCGACTACTTCCGCGTGCGGACGCTCGGCGCGCCCCTGACCCTGTCGCTCTACGCCCTCCAGGCGTGGCTGATGGGCACGGGCAGGCCACGCACCCTGCTCGCGACGCAGGCGTTCATGACGGCCGTCAACGCCACGCTGAGCGCCTACCTGGTGCTCGTCAGGGGCCAGGGCATCGCGGGGGCCGCTACGGCCACGGTGCTGGCCGAGCTGGCCACCGTCGCGGTGATCGCGGCCGTCGTCCTGAGGCACGTGCCGTTCGCGCGCTGGCGCGCCGGCTGGTCACGGGTCTTCGAGGCGGCGGCGTGGCGCCGGCTGCTGTCGGCGAACGCCGACCTCGTCGTGCGCACGGTCCTCCTCAGCCTCAGCCTGGCCCTGCTGAACGAACGCAGCGCTCGACTAGGCACCGACGTGCTGGCCGCGAACCAGCTCCTGCTGCAGTCGTACCTGCTCATCGCCACGCTCATCGACGGGGTGTCGCTGGGCGTCGAGGTCTACACCGGGCGCGCGGTCGGCGCGCGCGACGCCGCCGCGCTGCGGCACGTCGTGTCGCGCGGCGCGCGCATGGCGGCGCTGTGGGGCGCCGCGGTGGCCGCGCTCGTCGCCGCCGTGCCCGGCGCCTACCTGCCCCTGATGACGACGAACGCCGAGCTCGTGGCGCTGGCCCGCTCGTACTGGGGCTGGCAGGTCGTGATGCCCCTGGCCGCGGTGTGGGCGTTCCTGTGGGACGGCGTCTACTTCGGGGCCGTGCGCACGCGGGCGCTCCGGAACTCGATGATCGCCTCGACCGCCGTCTACGTCGTGTCCGCCTTCGCGCTCGCCGCCCTCCTCGGCAACCACGGCCTGTGGCTGGCGCTGGCGGTCCAGCTCGTCGCGCGGGCCGTCACGCTGACGGCGGCGTGGCCGGGCCTGGTGGGTGCCGTCGAGGCGTCGGACGTGGCAACCTGACGGCGTGACACGCGCGCGAGAACGCCTGCTGGCCCCCGCGACGCGAGCGGTGCTCGCCTGGCTGCCCCTGGCGGTCGGGCTCCTGCTCGGCGCCGTCGCCTTCGCGCCGCCCGCGCCGGTGGGCGCGGACGCCCCGGCCGACCGCTTCTCGGCCGAGCGGGCGCTCGCGGTGCTCGAGCGCCTGGTCGGGGAGGGCTCGCCCCACCCCGTGGGGACGCCCGCGAACGACGCGGTGAGGGAGCGCCTCCTGGCCGAGCTCGCCGCGCTCGGGCTCGAGCCCGAGACGCAGGCGGCGCTCGGCTGCAACCTGCGCTTCGAGGTCTGCGCCGACGTCGTGAACGTGATCGCGCGGCTGCCCGGCGGCGGCGACGGGCCGGTCGTGCTGCTGGCCGCGCACTACGACTCCGTGGGGGCGGGGCCGGGCGCCGGCGACGACCTCGCCGGCGTCGCCGCCCTCCTCGAGGCGGCCAGGGCGCTGCTGGCCGGCGCGCCGACGCCGAACCCGGTCGCGCTGCTCTTCACCGACGGCGAGGAGGCGGGGCTGCTGGGCGCGCGGGCGTTCCTCGGCCATCCCCTCGCCCCCGAGGTCGGCGTCGTCGCGAACCTCGAGGCGCGCGGCAGCCGTGGGCCCAGCTTCCTGTTCGAGACCAGCGCGGACAACGCCTGGCTGATCAGGGCCTTCGCGTCCCAGGCCCGCCGGGCCGTCACGAGCTCGCTGCTCTACGAGGTCTACCGCCTCCTGCCCAACGACACGGACCTCACCGAGTTCCGCGGCTTCGGCATGGCGGGCGTGAACTTCGCCTTCGTGGGCGGCCTGCCCCACTACCACACGCCGCTCGACTCCGTGGCGAACCTGTCGCTGGCGAGCCTGCAGCACCACGGCGAGAACGCCCTGGCCGCCGCCAGGGCCTTCGGCGACGCCGACCTCGCGGCACCGGCCGGCGGCGCCGCCGTGTTCACCTACGTGGCCCCCGGCCTCGTGCTCCAGGCGCCGCTGGGCGCCACGCTGCCGCTCGCCCTGCTCGGCCTCGCCCTGGTGGCCGCCGCGCTCGTGGGGGCGCGGCGCGCGCGGCGGGTGACGCTGGCGGGCTGGGGCCTGGGCGTCGCGGCCGTCGTCGGCGCCCTCGTCCTGGCGGGCCTGTTGGGGTCGGGCGTGCCCGCCCTGCTGAGCGTGGTCCGTCCCGAGGCGGAGCCGTGGTACGCCCGCCCCCTGCCCACCCGCGTCGCCGTGTGGGCGGCCGCGGTGCTGGCGGTCTCCCTCGCGGTCGCGCCGGCGGCGCGGAACGCCGGTCGCTGGGGCCTCGCGCTGGGCGCCTGGACCGTGTGGGCCGTCGTCACCGCCGGCGTGGCCGCGGTCCTGCCCGGCGCCGCCGCCGAGCTGCTCGTGACGCTCCTCGTTGCCGCCCTCCTGCTGGTCGTCGCGGCCTGGCTCGGCCGGGCGCGGCGGGGGTGGTCGCTGGGCGCGACCGCCCTGGCCGCGGCGGTCGCCGCCTACACCTGGCTGCCGCTGGCGGTCGACATCGAGGGCGGCCTCGGCCTGGCCCTCGCGGGCGCCGTCGCGGTCGTCGTCGCGCTGGTCGCCGGGACCGCCGCGCCGCTGCTGGCGCCGCCCGAGGAGCGCCTGCCCCGGCCCGAGGACGTGCCCGCCGCGCCCGGCGCCCGGCCCGCCGTCGACCGTCGCGCCGGCACGCCGCGCGACCGCCCGCGCCGCGCGGCGATGCTGGCCGCCGGCCTCGCCGGGGTCGTCACCGTCGCCGCCCTGGGCGTCGCGCTGCTCACGCCGGCCTACACGGAGCTGTGGCCGCGCCGCCTCTCTCTCGCGCACCTGCAGGAGTGGGAGGACGGCGCGCTGACGAACTCGCGCTGGCTCGCCGACCCCAGGCCCGACGGCCCGCTGCCTCCCGCCCTCGCCGCCGTCGCGGACTGGCGCGAGCCGGCCGCGCTCCTCCCCTTCACCGGGTCGCGCTACCCTCACGCGCCCGCCCCGGCGGCCTCCGGGACGCCGCCGACGCTCGAGGTCGTCTACGACGAGCAGCGCGGCGAGGAGCGGGTCGTGGGCGTGGCGCTGCGCACGTCGGCCGCCCCGCTGGCGACGCTGCTGGCGCTGCCCGCCGACGTGGGCCTCGCCGAGGTCCGGTTCGTCGGCTCGGTGCAGGCCTGGGACTTCCGGCGCGTCGCGGGCCTGCGCGACAGGCTGGTCCAGTGCCGCGGCCACGGCTGCGAGGGCCGCGTCATGGAGCTGACGTTCCGCAACGAGGGCTCGTACCGCGTCCGGGTCGTCGAGGTCGTGGCGGGGCTGCCGGAGTCGGGGGCCGCGCTGGCCGCCGCCAGGCCCGCCACCGCCGTGCCGAGCCAGGACGGCGACGTGACGGTCCAGGTCCACGCGGTGACGCTGCCATGAGCGCCGGGCCCGGAGGGTCCTACCTCCCCGGCGCGGCGGCAGGCGCCGGCGTGGCGGCCGCAGAAGCGCTCCTGGCCGTCGGCCCGGCCACTCCTTCCGCCCTCCATCGCTTCTCGCCTATACGGTCCGCGAGTTAGCATCGGCCATGGTCGATACGCACAGCGTGAGCGCGCTGCTGGCGCGCGGCAAGGCGGCCGGGGCGGACTTCGCCGAGGTGTACGCCGAGAGGTGGCGCCGCCGCGTCCTCCGCGTCGTGGACGGCGCGGTCGAGGAGGCGACCAGCGTCGTCCAGCTCGGCGCCGGCATCCGCCTCTTCTTCGGTCACGACGTCCTCTACGGCTACACGAACGACCTCTCCGACGCGGGGCTGACCGAGGTCCTCGACAGCCTCGTGGCGGTCCGGGACGACGGTGTAGGCCGGCCTGACGCCGGCGGCCGCGGCGGGCTCGACCTGAGGCGGTCGGACGCCTTCGTGCCGCTGCCGGGACCCCGCGTGCCCCCCGACGCCCGCGACAAGCGCTGGCGCCTCGAGCGCCTGCGCGAGGCCGACGCCGGCGCCCGCGTCGACCCGGCCGTGAAGCAGGTCGAGGCCACCCTCGCCGAGGTCGAGCAGGAGGTCATGGTCGCGAACACCGACGGCGTGCTGGCCGACGACCAGCGCACGCGCACGCGCCTCGTCGTGCACGTGATCGCCTCGGACGGCGTCGAGACCCAGACGGGCCACCACGGGCCGGGCCTCTCCGTGGGCCTCGAGCTCCTCGAGACGCACCCGCCCGCGGAGGCCGGGCGGCGGGCGGCCGAGATCGCCCTCACGAACCTCCGCGCCCGCAAGGCGCCCGCCGGCACGATGCCGGTGGTGGTCGGCAACGCGTTCGGCGGCGTGATCTTCCACGAGGCCCTCGGCCACCTGCTGGAGACGACGTCCGTGGCGCGGAACGCCTCGGTCCTGGCGGGGCGCCTGGGCGAGCAGGTCGCGAGCCCCGTCGTGACCTACGTCGACGACGGCACGATCCCGCACGCCTGGGGCTCCACCCGCATCGACGACGAGGGCGCCCCCACCGAGCGCACGGTCCTCATCGAGAACGGCGTGCTCACGAGCTACATGGTCGACAGGTGGGGCGCCCTCGTGACCGGCTACCGCCCCACGGGCTCGGGGCGCAGGCAGGACTACACCTTCGCGCCCACCTCCCGCATGCGGAACACGTTCGTCCTGAACGGCGATACGCCCAAGGAGGACCTGTTCGCCGGCGTCGAGTACGGCCTCTACGCCAAGGTCATGGGCGGCGGCCAGGTGCGCCCCGGCTCCGGCGAGTACAACTTCGCCGTCAAGGAGGGCTACATGATCCGCGACGGCCGGATCGCCGAGCCGGTGCGCGGCGCGATGCTGCTCGGCAAGGGCCCGGACACGATCAAGAAGGTCGTGGCCGTGTCCGACGACGGGTCGAACGAGCCCGGCATGTGCGGCTCGAAGTCCGGGTACGTCCCCACCGAGATCGGGCAGCCCCACCTGCTCGTGAGCGAGATCGTGGTCGGAGGCGAGGCATGACGTTCGAGGAGGCGAAGCGCTGGCTGCTGGCGGAGGCGGGGCGCCGCGGCGTCGACCTGGAGGTGCTGGGCAGCGTCGAGCGCCGCCTGCAGATCAACGCCCAGGACGGCAAGGCGGGCGAGACGACGGTCGCGACGCGCGGCGGCATGGGCCTGCGGGTCGTCGACGGCGGCCGCGTCGGCTACGCCTCGACCGAGGACCTCAGCGAGGGCTCGCTGGCCTGGGCGCTGACCGAGGCCATCGAGAACGCCGCCCTGCAGCCCGCGGGCGCGGCGGCCCTGCCCGCCGGCGGCGCGCTCGGCCGGCACGACCTCGTCGACGAGGGCCTCTCCGGCACCGTGGCCGAGAAGCGCGACAAGGCGGTGAGCCTCGAGACCGAGCTCAAGCGTGACCCGCGCGTGCAGTCGGTGCAGTACGCCCTCTACGGCGAGAGCCAGGGCGAGACCGTGATCGGCTCGACGAGGGGCGTCGACGGCTCGTACCGCAGCGGCCGCGCGTCCCTCGTCGCCGGGCTCGTGATGCGCGCCGACGGGAGCGTCAAGCAGGGCTTCGAGTTCGCCCACGCCAACGACTTCCACCAGCTCGAGCCGGGGCGCACGGCCCTGCGCGCCCTCGAGGGCCTGGGGCGCCACCTCGGCGCGCGCCCTCTCACCACCGGGCGCCGGCGCGCCGTGCTCGAGCCGCGGGTCGTGTCGACCCTGCTGAGCCTGCTGGCGTACTCGCTGTCGGGCAAGACGCTCGCGGAGGGGAAGAGCGCGCTGGCCGGCAAGCTCGGCGAGCGCGTGGCCGCGGCGGGCTTCACGCTCGTCGACGACCCGACGCTGCGCGGAGGCCTCGCGAGCCGACCGTTCGACAGCGAGGGCACGCCGTCGCGGCGCGTCGTGCTCGTCGAGGACGGGGTGCTGCGCTCGTTCCTGCACAACACCGAGACCGCGGCCCGGACCGGCCAACAGACGACGGGGCACGCGCAGCGGTCGTACGCCGGCACGCTCGGCGTGGGCATCACGAACCTCGTGCTCTCCCCCGGCGCGGGCGTCACGCCCGGCGACGGCGTGCTCGTCACCGACCTCATGGGCGTGCACGCGGGCGCGAACCCGATCACCGGGGACGTCAGCCTCCAGGCGATGGGGCTCGAGACGGTGGGCGGGGAGACGTTCCCCGTCGACGACTTCGCCGTGTCGTTCAACCTCTTCGAGCTGCTGCAGCGCATCGACGAGGTGGGCGACGTCCCCGAGACGCACGCCGACCCGCGCGGCGCCGGCGCCGTGACGGCGCCGAGCCTCGCCGTGCCCGACGTGAGCTTCGCCGGGAAGTAGCCGCGGCCCATCCGCCCGGGCGCGCGGCGGCGCCCGGGCTTAGACTCTGGCAGACGGGGCGACCCCGCCCCGCCCGCGAGGCCGTGACGCCGTCGGCGACGCGGCCCTACCGGAGGTGCGCGTTGAGGCATCACCTGCGACACTGGCTGCGCCGGCCGCTGCGCGCGGCGCTGGTCGCGGTCGCGCTGACGGCCGCCTGGGCGTCGGCCCAGGACGTCGTGCGCGTGTACGCGATCGTGAACGAGGACGACGTGCGTCTCCTCGCCGAGATGTTCGAGGCCGCCACCGGCACGCGGGTCGAGTACCTGCGCGCCTCGACGGGCGAGCTCGTGAGCCGGGTCATGGCCGAGGCGGGCAACCCGCAGGCCGACGTCCTGCTCGGCGGACCCAGCAGCCAGTACATCGCGCTGGCGGAGTCGGGGGCGCTGGCGGCCTACCGCTCGCCGCTGGCGGCGGGCCTCTCGCCCCAGACCGCCGACCCCGACGGCTACTGGACGGGCTTCTACCTCACGGCGCTGGGCATCGGCGTCAACGAGGACCGCTACCGCGACCTCTACGGCGACAAGCCGCTGCCCGCGACCTGGGACGACCTGCTCGACCCCGAGCTCGAGGGCGAGATCGTCCTCACCGACCCGACGGCGTCGTCGACCGCCTACCTCTTCGTGCAGAACCAGCTCCAGCGCCTCGGCTGGGACGCGGGCTGGGATTACCTCGAGCGGCTCGCCCCGCTCGTCGGCCAGTTCCCGCCCTCCGGCGGGGCGCCGCCGCAGCTCGTGGGGGCCGGCGAGTACGCGATCGGCGTCGCCTACGTCCACGCCCTGGCGCGCTACCGCGCCGACGGCTTCCCC
>DATGNP010000005.1:0-3887 GCA_035306665.1 Trueperaceae bacterium | reverse complement strand
CATCGTGACGTTCACGCTCGGCGGCGTCACGGGGATCATGGTCGCGATGCCTCCGTTCGACGGCCAGGCGCACGACACCTACTTCGTCGTCGCCCACTTCCACTACGTGATGGGCGGCGGCGCGCTGCTGACGTTCCTCGGCGCCGTCCACTACTGGTTCCCGAAGATGACCGGCAAGATGCTCGACGAGCGCCTGGGCAAGGTCGCGTTCTGGTTCATCGCGATCGGCTTCCACACGATCTTCTTCCCACAGCACCTGGCCGGGCTCCTGGGCATGCCGCGGCGCATCCAGACCTACCCCGCCGGCATCGGCCTCGAGGTCTGGAACTTCATGTCGACCTTCGGCACCTTCATCATGGGCATCGGGATGGTGCTCTACCTCTACAACGTCATCCAGGGCTTCCGTGCCGGCAAGCCCGCCGGCAACGACCCGTGGGACGGCCGCACGCTCGAGTGGGCGACGACCTCGCCGCCCCCGTACTACAACTTCGCCTCGCAGCCGGTCGTCAACTCGCTCGACGCGTACTGGGCGTACAAGCATCCCGAGTCCCTCAACGTCGAGCCGATCGACCCGAGGACCGCCGGGAAGCCGTACGACGGTGACGGCATCCACGTGCCCGGCCAGTCGTGGTTCCCGTTCCTCGCCTCGGCCGCGATCGTCGTCGGCTCCTACGGCCTGATGTACGACAACTGGGTCCTCGCGATCATCTGCGGGTTCTTCTTCATCTTCACGATCTTCGGCTGGGCGTTCGAAGGGGTGGGCGGCCACCACGTGCACCCCGAACTCGAAGGAGAGACAGCATGAGCGCGCACGTCGCTCACCCCACCGACGTCCCCCGCGTCGACGGCGCGCCCGACCAGCCCGGCACCCGCGGGATGATGACCCGCCTCGGCTGGCGCAGCACCCGCCTGCCCGACGTCAAGCTCCTGATGTGGGTCTTCCTCGCCTCCGACTGCATGATGTTCGGGGCGCTGATCGGGACCTACCTCGCCTACCACAACCGCAGCCTGGTACCGCCGTTCCCCGTCGACGTCTTCGACATCCCGCTGACCACTGTCAGCTCGTTCGTCCTGCTGGTGTCGAGCTTCCTGATGGTCCTCGCGCTGCACGCGCTGAGGATCGACGACATCCCCAAGTTCCGGCTGTGGACCTTCGGGGTGGCGCTGTTCGGCTCGATCTTCCTCGGCTTCCAGGTCTACGAGTTCGTGCACTTCGTCAACGCCGGCCTCTCGATCCACCACAACCTGTTCGGCACGACGTTCTTCGTCCTCACCGGCACCCACGGCATCCACGTGGCGGTGGGCGTGCTGTGGCTGCTCGGCTTCCTGATCCAGTCTTACGTCAGGCCCACGAGCAGCAAGGACGCGGTGTACCTCGAGATCGCCGGCCTCTACTGGCACTTCGTCGACATCGTCTGGATCGTGATCTTCACGGTCGTCTACCTCGTCGAGTTCGTGTGAGCCGGGGACGCTGACATGGCCAAAGGCAACAACGGTGCGGTAGGCACCTACATCCTCATCGTGCTGATCCTCGGCGTGATCACCTACGTCGAGTTCGCGATCGTCGAGTACCCGCAGGCGTGGCTCGGCCAGACCTGGACGATGGTCCTCCTCGCCGCCCTGTCGGTCGTGAAGTTCCTGCTCGTCGTCCTCTTCTTCATGCACCTCAAGGGCGACGACCGCATGTACTCCGGCTTCTTCTCCAGCGGGATGGTCATCGCGCTGGCGACGTTCATCGCGATGACCGCGATGTTCATCCTCCCGCGCGCGATGAACTACGGCGAGGCGCGCGAGCGCGCCGCGGCCCTCGAGGGCCACGCCGGCGAGCACGGCGAGGTCCACGTGCCCGAGGACGTCGCGGCGCTGATCGAGACCGACGGCGCCTCGCGCCCCCTGGCCGAGCGCGCCGACGCGCCGCCGCCCCTCGACCGCTCGGTCACCATCGAGCCGCCGCTGGCCGCCGGCGACGAGCCCGCCTACGAGGTCACGGGCGCCGCCGAACAGGCCGCGGCCCCGTCAGAGCCAGCCGGCGCCGACGCGCCGGCGGAGGCCGAGGACGCCGCCGCGGCGCAGCGCCCCGAGACCGAGGCGCCGGGCCTGCAGGCCGAGCCCGAGGCCGCCGAGGCCGAGGAGTCGGCGGGCGAGGACGCTGCCGCGGCCGCACAGCCCGTCGAGTGGGACCGCGACATGGGCGCCCAGGTCTACAACGCCAACTGCGTCGGCTGCCACCAGGGCGCGGGTCAGGGCATCCCCGGCGCGTTCCCGCCGCTCGCGGGCCACGCCGCCGAGGTGCACGCCGAGGGCGGCCGCGAGTACCTGGTGCAGGTCCTGCTGTTCGGCCTCCAGGGGCCGATCCAGGTCGAGGGCATGAGCTACAACGGCCTGATGCCCGCCTGGGCCCACCTCAGCGACGACCAGATCGCCAACGTCCTCAACCACGTGATCGTCGAGTTCGGCGACGAGCCGGCCGGTTTCGTCCCCTACACGGCCGCCGACGTGGCCGGCCACCGTGGCGACGGCCTGTCGCCGGCCGCCGTCCTCGAGGTGCGCGACCAGCTCGGACTGAACTGAGGGATAAGGTCGAGGTCGATGACAGGCACCCTCTACCTAGGCTGGCAGGTCGGGCCCGTCCTCATGGGCGGGCTCGTCACCGCCGCCGTGGCCTACTACCTGGCGGTCGGCCCGCTCCGGCAGCGCATCGCCCCAGGCGAGCCCTACCCCACGGGCAGGGCGCTGGTCTTCGGCCTCGGCCTCCTCATGCTCTACCTGAACGAGGGCTCACCGCTCCACGACCTCGCCGAGCGCTACCTGCTCTCGGCGCACATGGTCCAGCACCTGCTGCTCTCCTACGTCGTCGCGCCCGTGCTGCTCGCGGGCGTGCCGGTGTGGCTGCTGCGCGCGATGTTCGCCCGGCGCCGCGTGCTGCCCGTCTCGCGGGTGCTGCTGAGCCCCCTCGTCACGTTCGTCACGTTCAGCCTGATCATGGCGGTCTACCACGTGCCGGTCGTCTACGACCTGGCGCTGGCGAACACCTCGCTGCACCACGCCGTCCACTTCGTGATCCTCGTCGCCTCGCTGATGATGTGGTGGCCCCTGATGGGCGGCGTGCCCGAGCTCCCCAAGCCGGCGTTCCTGTCGCGGCTCGTCTACGTGTTCCTGCTGCCCGTCGCCCAGATCCCGATCTTCGGCCTGGTGACGTTCGCCGACGCCCCGCTCTACAGCGCGTACGCGGTCATGCCGGTGCGCGCCTTCGGGCTGGCCGTGCTCGAGGACCAGGCGCTCGCGGGCGTGATCATGAAGATCATGGGGTTCTTCGCCTACGGCGCTACCTTCATCGTCACCTTCGTCAACTGGTACCGCAGCGAGCTCGCGCCGGCCGCCGGGACGGGCGGCGGCGGCGGCCAGGTCAGCCACGGCGTCCACCCGTGACGCCCGCCGCCTGAGCCCGCGTGACGGGCTCCGCCTACAGGCCCAAGGCCGTCGCCCTCGACTGGGGCGGCGTCTTCACGCGCGGCACCTTCGACTCGAGCGCCGTCGTGGCGCTCGCGCGCCTGATCGGCGCCGAGCCGGCCGTTCTCGAGCCCACCTACCTGGCGCTGATGGCCGAGTTCGAGGCCGGCGCCTTCGACCTGCCCGGCTTCCACGCGCGCTTCCGCGACGCCACCGGCTCCCGGCCCGACCTGGACACGTTCCGCGAGACGTTCCTCGGGGCGGTCAGGGAGCGCCCGGCGGCGTACGACCTCGTCGCCGCCATGCCTCCCGACGTGAAGCTCGGCATGCTCTCGAACAACGTCGCCGAGCTCTGCGACCGCGTGCGGGCCGACCCGCGGCTCGGACGCCTGAGCGCGTTCGTGTTCTCCAACGAGGTCCGCGTGCGCAAGCCCGAC
>DATGNP010000004.1:0-3607 GCA_035306665.1 Trueperaceae bacterium | reverse complement strand
TGCCGGGACGCACCACGGACGCGCTGGCGGCCATCGCAGCGCGGCACGACGTCTGGCTCGTGGTGGGCATGGCCGAGGCCGTGGGGGACAGGTACTACAACGTCTCCGTGCTCGTCTCGCCGAACGGCCTCGAGGGCACCTACCGCAAGGTCCACCTGTTCGACACCGAGAAGGCGACCTTCGCGGTCGGCGACGAGCAGGCGGTCTTCTCCACGCCCTTCGGCAAGGTAGCCCTCACGATCTGCTACGACCTGCTCTTCCCCGAGTACATCCGCTCGCTCGTGCTCGCCGGCGCCGACCTCATCGTGAACTCCACGAACTGGATCACGAACGAGTACCAGCGCGACGTCTGGGGTTGGGTGGGCGAGCGCACCGCGGCGCTGGCCGCCACGCGCGCGCTCGAGAACACGGTCCACGTCGCCATGGCGGCGCGCACCGGTCACGAGTCCGGCTTCGACAGCCTCGGCCACTCCTGCATCGCGGCCCCCTCCGGGAAGCTCCTCGCCCTGATCGAGGACGGCGAGGGCGTGGCCATCGCGACGGTCACGACCGCGTCAAAAGACCTCGACCGCTGGCGCTCGATCGCGACGTACCTCAAGGACCGCCGGACCGACCTCTACCGCCGTTGGGGCGTGTAGGCCCCGCCTCGCCACCGATCACGAACTGGAGCGTCCCCGGGTGACCCTCCCTGACCCGAGTCGTGCCCGACCGCAGGGCACCCTGCGGCACCCACGTAGGCCCGGAGGACGGACGTGAGCGCCCGCCCCACGTTCTCGCTGGCCGTGCTTGGCAGCGGCATGCGGCCCGCGCTCATCGGCCTCGCCCTCCTCGTGATCACCGGACTGGTCGCGGCGCCGTCCTTCGGGACGACGTCGAACCTGCTCAACCTGCTGCGCCAGATGGCCCCCCTCGGTGTCCTCGCCATCGGCCAGACGGTCGTGCTCATCGCGGGCGGCATCGACCTCTCCGTGGGGCGCCTCATCGGCCTGATCGTGCCGGTGGGCGCGCTCGTGATGGCCGGCAGCGACGGCAACGTCATGGTCGCACTGCTCGCCATGCTGGCCATAGGCGCCGCTACCGGCATAGTCAACGGGCTCCTCGTCGCTTGGGCGGGCGTCCACCCCTTCGTGCTCACGTTCGGGATGATGGCGCTGCTGCAGGGCGTGACGTTCCTCGTCACCGACTACCGCACCGTCGGCCGGGTCGCCCCGACCTTCGCGTCGTTCTTCCGGGGCACGACGCTCATCCCGCACTCGGCGTGGTTGCTGCTGGCCCTGGCGCTCGTTACCGCCTTCGTACTCCACCTGACCCGCTTCGGCCGCTACCTCTACGCCACCGGCAGCGAGCCGACGTTCGCTCGTCGAGCGGGCATCAAGGTGCGGCGCGTGACGTTCCTCGCCTACGTGCTCTCGGGCCTCTTCGCCGGCATCGCCGGCGTGCTGGTGCTGGGCCGCCTTCAGGCCGGCTACCCGCTGGCCGGCGCCGGGCTCGAGCTCGACGCGATCGTGGCCGCGATCGTCGGCGGCGCGGCGTTCGCGGGCGGTCAGGGCGGGGTGCTCGGGGCCCTCGCCGGCGCCGCGGTGCTCGCCGTCATCTCGAACCTCCTGAACCTGTTGGGCGTCTCGGCCTACGCTCAGGAGATCGTCAAAGGCGTCATCATCGTCGGCGTGATCGCGCTCCGCATCCAGGCGGACTGGCGCGACCGCTCCTCGAGGTCATGGACCGCAGCCAAGGCGTCCTAGCCGCCCGGCTCGCCGCCGTCGACTGGCGCGGCCTGGGCGTGTGGCTGGCCGTGATCGCCCTCGCCCTCGTGGCCCTGGCGATGTCTCCCGGCTTCCTCAGCCCGCGCAGCCTCCTCAACGTCCTGCGCCAAGCCGCGCCCCTGGGGATCGTGGCCACCGGCATCACGCTGGTGATGGTCGCGCGGCGCGTCGACCTCAGCGTCGGCGCGACCGCCTCGCTGGCGGCTGTCGTCGCCGCCGCGCTCATGCGCGGCAGTGACGAGCGGATCGTCCTCGCGATCGGAGCGGCGCTGACGGTGGGCGCGCTGGTGGGCCTGGTCAACGGCTTCCTGGTCGCCCGCGCGAGGCTCGAGCCGTTCGTCACCACGCTCGGCGTCGCGATCCTCCTCAACGGCCTCAACCGCACCCTCACCGGCGGCACCGCCTACGGCGTCCTGGCTCCGGGCTTCAGGCGCACCCTGAACGCCTGGTGGGGAGGCGTCCCGGCCGCCGTGGTGCTCCTGGCCGCGGTCGTGGCGGTCTGCGCGTTCCTCCTGCACCGCACGCGGTTCGGGCGCACGCTGTACCTCACGGGCAGCAACGAGGAGGCGGCGCGCCTCTCCGGGGTGCCCGTGGTGCGCTCCCTGACGCTCGCCTACGTGACCTCGGGGACCATCGGGGCCTTCGCCGGCATCGTGCTGCTCGCCCGCTACGGCATCTCGGGAAACCTCATCGGGGAGGGTTACGAGTTCGACGCCCTCGCCGCGGCGGTGCTGGGCGGCGCGACGTTCGAGGGCGGCAAGGGCACGGTGTGGGGCACGATCGGCGGGGTCCTGCTGCTCTCGCTGGCCTACACGCTCGTGCTGCTCGGAGGTCTCAGCTACCACTGGCAGCTCGTCGTGAGGGGAGGGATCATCATCGGAGCTGTCACGCTGTACGCCTTGACCCGAAGCAGACGCTGACCGGAGCACCGGTCCACAAGGAGGCAGGAAGATGAAGAGGTTCGCCGTGAAGCTCAAGTGGTCCCTCGCGCTCGCCGTGCTCCTGCTCGTCCCGCTGGCGACGGCGCAGGAGATGGTCGACACGACGCGGTACATGAAGGACCCGCCCTGGACGATCGGCGTCTCCGCCGGCTACCTGTCGAACTCCTGGGTGGTGTTCGCCCTGCAGCACCTGCGCTACGAGGCGTCGCTGCACCCCGAGGTGGCCGAGATCATCGTCACCGACGCCGGGTTCGACGCGAGCAAGCAGATCGCCGACATCGAGGACCTGCTCAACCAGGGCATCGACCTCCTGATATTCTGGGCCGTCGACAACCAGTCGATCCAGCCCGCGCTCGACGCGGCCGTGGCGCAGGGCGTGCCCATCGTCAGCGTCGGCGAGCCCTCGCCGCTGCCGCAGGTGACGAGCCAGGCCAGCATCGACCAGTACGCCCTCGGCCGCATGGTCGCCGAGCGGCTGGCCGAGGACCTTGGCGGCGAGGGACTGATCCTCGCCATGCTCCCGCTCCCCGGCACCTACGCGGCCACGGCGCAGCTCGAGGCGCTGGAGGACGTCCTCGCCGAGAACCCCGGCATGCAGCTCGTCGCGACCGACTACGGTCAGTGGAGCCGCGCCGAGGCGAAGCGCGTCACCGAGAGCCTGCTGATACGCCACCCGCGCATCGACGGCGTGTTCTCCCCGGCCGGGCAGATGAGCCTCGGCGTGGCCGAGGCGTTCGAGGAGGCCGGCCGCCTGCAGGAGGTCGTCTTCTCCCCCGGCGACGAGTACAACGGTTGGCTGAAGTGGGTGAGCGAGCACGGCCAGGGCGGCGCCGTCACGTTCCCCACCCGCGCCGGCCAGGTCGCGATGCAGCTCGCGGTCAAGATCCTCTCCGGCGAGCCGGT
>DATGNP010000003.1:0-7635 GCA_035306665.1 Trueperaceae bacterium | reverse complement strand
AGCTCGGCGTCGTCGCCGGCCTCGCGCGCGCGCTCGGCGCGCTTCGCGCTGACGAGGAACACGTCGGGCGTAACGCCGAGGGTCTCGCGGGCGTGGTCGCGGACGTAGCGCTCGACCTCCCGGCGCTGCTCGTCGGTGTCGAGGATGTCGACCTTGTTGACGACCATCACGACCTTGCGGCCCCACGAGGCGATCAGCTCGAGGAAGCGCCTCTCGCTCTCGGTGAACGGCCTGTCGGCCGAGGTCACTAACAGCAGCAGGTCGGCGCGGGGGACGAACCTCTCGGTCAGCTCCTGGTGGCGCTGGATGATCGCGTTCGTGCCGGGCGTGTCGACGAGCGCGATGTCCTCGAGGAGCGGCGCGGGGTGGGTGCGGTAGACGACGCCGCCCTCCTCCCGCTGCGCCGCGCGCTCGCCGTGGGTGACGACGTTGATCCTGTCGGTCGTCGGCGTGACGCCCTCGGGCATCACGCTCTCGCCCAGCAGGGCGTTGAGCAGGCTCGACTTGCCGGCGTTGAACTCGCCGGCCACGACGATCATGAACAGGCCCTCGAGGTCGCTGAGGGCCGTCCTGACGTCGTCGAGGTGTTCCTGGCTGGCGCCGAGCCGGGCGAGGAGCAGCTGGAGGTCCGCGATGGCGTCGCGCTCACGCGCCACCAGCTCACGGAACGACTCGGAGACGCTCAGCACCCACCAAAGCTACCACGGGCCCCGGGAAGCCCGTCCTGGCCGCTGTCGCAGGCCGGCGTACACTGCTGGGCATGCCTGTCGTCGATCACCTCACCGAGGCCGACCTCGAGGCCTTCTGCCGGGAGCGCGGCCTCGCCGCGCGCCTCCACCGCCTCGATGTCCCGACGCCGACGGTCCCCGACGCCGCCGCGGCCGTCGGCACCGAGCCCGGCCGCATCGTCAAGAGCCTCGTGTTCCTCGCGGACGGTGCGCCGCTCCTCGTCGTGGCGGCGGGGGAGAGCCGCGTCGCCTACCCGCTGCTCGCCGGCGCGCTGGAGATCAGCCGCAAGCGTCTGCGCTTCGCGACGGCGGAGGAGGCCCTCGCGATCACCGGCTACCGCGTCGGGGCGATGCCGCCGTTCGGGCACCGCACGCCGCTGCCGACGCTCGTGGACGCCCTCACGGTGCCGGAGTCCGGCACCGTGTTCGCGGGCGGGGGCGGCGTCTCGGCGCTCCTCGAGCTGGACGCGGCCGACCTCGGGGCCGTGACCGGGGCCAGACGCGTCGCGCTGTCGCGCGGCGAGGCCGACTGAGCCGGAGGGGCGGCGCCCAGCGGGGAAGCGGCGACGCCCGGCAGGGGGCCACGGGCGGGCAGTGCCGCCGCCGGCACGTTGTGACCGCGCCGACGGGCCCATAGACTGCGGCATGGAGACATCGAGGGCACGACGCCCTTCCCGCGCCGCCCTGGCGCTGGCGCTGGTCGCCGCGCTGCACGGGGCGGCGACGGCGCAGATAGGCAACGAAGCGGCGAGCATCGTCGCCGCGCTACAGGACTACGGCCTCGAGGCCGACGGCTCCGGCCACGTGACCGCCACGGGGTTCGCGTTCGACGTCGAGGAGTCGCTCGGCACGGCCATCGCGGTCACGGGGGAGGGCGAGCTCACGGACGCGAACGCGCGCTTCATCGGCGCTCTCGTCGGCGCGGCCTCGGGCTACGGCCCCGGCATCGCCTCGCCGGTCACCGACTTCTTCCGCACGCGCACCGCCGAGCTGAAGGGCGCCGGCGAGGTCGTCGTGCAGGTGCAGGAGTACCTGATGGCCGTCGCGGTCTCGGAGGAGGAGCCCGCCACGGTGAGCCTGCGCTTCGAGCCCCAGGCCGTCGACGTGGCGCTGTTCGGGCCGGCGGCCCACGCGCTGGGCCCGGCCGACGCCCGCTACGTGGTGCGCGAGTTCACCGACCTGCAGTGCCCGTTCTGCGCGCGCTTCGCGACGGACGGCATGCCGGTGGTGCGGCAGCTCCTCGAGCGCGGGGACGTGCGGTTCGAGGTGCACCACCTGCCGCTCAAGAGCATCCACCCGAACGCCACCGTCGCCGCCGAGGCCGCCGAGTGCGTGGCCGACGAGGCCAGGTCGACCGGCGGCGAGGCGGCGGGGGAGGACGCGTTCTGGGCGTTCACCGACGCGCTGTACGCCGCGCAGGCGCGCTGGTCGGAGCTGCCCGACCCGCTGCCGGCCTTCGCCGCGATCGCCGCGGAGGCGGGCCTGACGACCGACGGCCTGACGATGTGCGTCAGGACCGGGCGCTTCAGCCGCCTGGTCGAGGACTCCTACCGCGTCGCGGTCCAGGACCTCGGCATCACGGGCACACCGACCCTTTTCGTCGACGGTCTTAAGGTCGGCGACTACCTCGACGTCGCAGCGTACGAGCGGCTGATGCGCCTCTCGGACGCGATGGCGGCCGCCGCGAACGACGCGACCGAGGAGTGAGTTAGATTCATGAGCAACGCTGACCATCGCGAACCGCCCGGCCGTCATCGGACGCGGGCAGGGGCGTGCGTCGAGAGGGGCGCTGGATGACCGAGACGAGTCAGAGTCAGAGTCAGTACCCGAGCCTGGTCTGGCATCTCAAGAACACGAAGCTGTTCCAGGACCTGACGCCGGACGAGCTCGAGAAGATCACCCGCATCACGCCGTACAAGCGCTTCGCCGCCGGCGAGATCATCTACCACATGGAGGACCCGGCCGACGCGCTCTACTTTGTGCGCGACGGCATGGTGAAGATCTCGATGTACTTCCCGAACGGGAAGGAGATGATCCTCGGCCTCCTCGGCCAGTACGACATCTTCGGCGAGCTGCTCCTGCTCGAGAGCGAGCGGCGGCCCAACCAGGCCGAGGCCGTCGTCGACACGACCCTGATCGTGATGCCGGAGGAGGAGTTCCAGCGCCTCCTGCAGCAGCACCCGAAGATCGCCATGAAGTTCATCCAGGTCATGAGCACGCGCCTGTGGCAGGCGCAGCAGTGGCAGGCCGAGGTCGGCGCCTTCGACGCCCCCGGCCGCCTCGCGAACCTGCTCCTGCGCCTGGCGAGCGACTTCGGGGTGCCGTCGGAGCGCGGCACCGTCATCGACCTGAACCTCACGCAGCAAGACCTGGCCAAGATGATCGGCGCCACGCGCGAGACCGTCAGCCACTGCCTGGCGCGGCTCCTCGAGTACGGCGCCGTGCGCCGGCGCCGCGCGCCGATCACCGTCAACACCGAGAAGCTGCAGCAGTTCCTCGACGAGGCCAGCGAGTAGCGCCCGGCGCGGGCTGGGTGGGGCCGGCCCGGACCTCCGGCACCGGACGGGAGCGCCGCCGACCCGAGGGGCCGCGGCCCGGCGCGTCGGCGCTCCGAGGGCCGCGGCTCGGCACGTAGGCGACGCGCGGCTCCGAGGCTAGACCCGCGGGTCGATGAAGGTGAGCAGCGTGCCGGCCGACTCGCGCTCGGGGTCGGTGGCCTCGGACACGACGCGGACCTGCCCGTCCTGGACGATGAACAGCGGAACGGCGCCGTCCCCGTGCGTCCTGACGAAGTCGGCGAGGGTGTGCTCGTCGGAGAGCGGCACCTCCACGAGCTCGGCGCCCGAGCCGTAGAGCCGCTGCAGGCGGTCGTACGAGAGCCCGCCCTGCGACAGCCACAGGCCCCTGTGCTCGCCGCCGAGACGGTTGACCGACGGTTCGTGCTCCTTGGGCGTGAGCTGGAAGACGTTGTCCTTCCCGAACTCGCGTCGGAACCTGACGGCCGTCAGCGCGTTCGCCTCCTCGTTCGACGTCAGGGCGATGAGCCTGCCGATCCCGGCGAGGCGCGCCTGGTCGTCCATGCCGTCGGCCAGCAGGCTGCCGTGGTAGGCGGGCAGGCCCTCGGCGCGGGCCGCGGCGACGTTCGCGGGGTTGGTGTCGGCGAGCAGGACGGCCAGCCCCCTGTCCGCCAGGTGCTTCGCGATGTGGCGGGCGACCGGGTGGGCGCCCAGCAGCAGGAAGCCCTGCGGGTCGGGGTCGGCGACGCCCAGCCTGACCCCCAGGGGCTTCGCCGTGAGGCTCGCGAGGAGCACGCTGACGACGATGACGGCGAAGACGAGGGGCACGAGGGCCTCGGCGCCGGCGATGCCCTCGTCGAGCAGCCGCGTGGCCAGCAGCGAGGTCACCGACGCCGCGACGATGCCTCGCGGCCCCACCCAGGCGATGAACGCCCGCTCCTGCCACGTCAGCTTGGAGCCCAGGCTGGAGAGCAGCACGTCGAGCGGCCGCAGCAGCAGCACGACGATCGCGACGACGGCGAGCGTCTCCCACGAGAGGGCGGCGAGCACCGCCTCCTGCGACACGTTCGCGGCCAGGACGATGAACAGCATGCTCACGAAGAGGACGGTCAGGTCCTCCTTGAACGTCAGCAGCGCGCCGAGGTTGGGGACGCCCGCGTTCGCGACGATGATGCCCATCACCACGGCGGCGAGGAGGCCGGCCTCGGACGACAGGACGTCGGCCACGGTGAAGGTCGCGAAGAGCGCGGCCAGCGCCACGACGTTGATCAGGAAGTCGGGGACCGCGCGCCGCTTCAGGAGCCACGCCAGCGCGGCGCCGCCGGCGGCGCCCGTGACGGCGCCGACGAGGAGGAAGCGCAGGAGCAGCAGGACGACGTTGCCGAGCGGCTCGCCGGCCCTGCTGAGCAGCAGCGACTCGTAGACGAGCACGGCCACCAGGGCGCCGACGGCGTCGATGACGATCCCCTCCCACTTCAGGACGCTCGCGACGTTCGAGACGGGCCTGACGATGCGCAGCAGGGGCCCGATAACGGTCGGGCCCGTGACCATCACGAGCGCCCCGAACAGGAGCGCGAGGTGCATGTCGACGCCGGCGACGAGGTGCGCGGCGACCGCCGCCCCGAGCCAGGTGACGAGGCCGCCCCAGGTCACGAGGTTCAGGACCACGCGGCGCGTCTCCCGGATCTCCGCGAACCGCAGGGTGAGGCCGCCCTCGAACAGGATCAGGCCGACGGCGAGCGAGACGAGCGGGAAGAAGATCTCGGCGGGGAAGAGCTCGGACGGGCGCAGCACCCCGAGCACCGGCCCGACGAGGAAGCCGGCGGCGAGGAGCGGCAGGATGGCGGGGACCCGCCAGCGCCAAGCCAGCCACTGCGCGGCGACGCCGAGCGCGATGATCGCCGCGACGGCGAGGCCGGGGTGGGAAGCCAGGAGTTCGGTCACCGGGCCAGTGTGTCACCCGCGGCGCGCCGGAGTCACGGTCGCGGCCCGCTGCTCGTGACCCGGGGCAGCGGGGTCGCGCCGCCTACCGGGCGCGCGGGGGCGCGGCCCGGCGCGGGAAGGGCCGCCCGCGCTTCCCGGGAGCGGCCGCCCGCGCGTGTTAGCCTGCTTGACCCATGGCAGAGGCCACCCCACGCCAGGAGCGCCGCTACCTCGTCAGGACCAACGACGGCGACGTCGTCGTCGTCGTGAACCCGCACGCGGGCGGGCTCGACGACGACCTGTTCGACCTCGCCCCGGCCACGCCCGAGACGACCGCCGGCATCGAGATGACGACGCCGCTCTCGGCGTTCAGCGCGAAGGCGGTCGACATCATCGAGCTGCACGGTACGGAGGGCTTCGGCGGCAGCGCCGCCCTGCGCGAGATGCTCGTGCGCGAGAAGGCCACGGCCCTGCTCCGCAGCATCGAGCGCTTCGCGAAGCAGGGCCGCTAGGGGCTAGTCCTCCTCTTCGTCCTCCTCCTCGTCCTCCTCGACGATGTCGCCGAGGCCCAAGAGGAGCTCCTTGTAGAGCGCGAGCGAGAAGTCGCGGATCGCGACCCTCGCCTCCTCGCCGCGCAGGTCGGCGAACACGCGCCGCTCGGCGACGGTGACGGCGGCCGCCAGGAGGTCATCGAACATCGGCCAGGGGCCGTCGAAGCCCTCGTCGTCGGCCTCGTCCTCCGCGGCCGGCTGGGCGGCGACGGCCGCCCGCTCGGCGGCCGGGGCGGCCTTGGCCGCCGGCGCCGCCGAGGCCTTGGCGGCGGTCTTGGTCCCCGCCGCGGCGCCCTTCGGCTCGGGCGCCTCGCCGCCCTTGGCCGCCGCGGCCTTCGCGGCCTTGCCGGCGTCGGACTTGCCGGCGTCGGCTTTGCCGCCCTTGGCCGTGGCGCCCTTGCCGGCGGCCTTGCCCGCCTGCTTGCCCTTGGCTGGGGCCTTGCCGCCCTCCTGCCGGGCCTCCAGCGCGATCAGCGCCTCCTCGGCGGCGTGCTTCTCGGCCGTGCGCTTGGTGCTGCCCTGGCCGGTGCCGATGACCTCGCCCTCCAACACCACGTCCGAGATGAAGCTCGGCTCGTGCTCGGGACCCGTCTGGGCGGTGCGGAACTCCGGCCTGGGGAGGCCGAGCTTCTGCGCCCGCTCCAACAGGACGCCCTTCGGGTGTGACATGCGTCCTCCGCTCTCGCTTCGGGATGGCGGCGCGCCGCCGGGGCGGCGGTCGCGCCTACGGGTAGCTGCCGGGCACCCCGGGCCGGCCAGGCCGCCGGCCTGGTGAGGCTGTTCGGAGGCGTGGCCCGCCCGGCGTGCCCGGCAGCTACGGCCGCTAGGGTACCACCGAGGCCGTGCCCCGGCGGAGTACAGTGAGCCATGACTCGGATCTTGCTCTGCGACGACCACGCCATGTTCCGGCAGGGCCTGCGCGGGATCCTGGAGACCGAGGAGGGCTTCCGGGTCATCGGCGAGGCGTCGACGGGCCGGGAGGCGATAAGGCACGCGCTGGAGACGAAGCCCGACGTCGTGCTGATGGACATCCAGATGCCCGAGGTCGACGGCGTGGCGGCCACGAAGGCGATCCTGGCCGAGCAGCCGGACGCGAAGGTCATCATCCTCACGATGTACCGGCAGGACCGGTACGTCTTCGAGGCCATCAAGGCCGGCGCGCGCGGCTACATGCTCAAGGACGCCGGCGCCGACGAGCTGATCGAGGCGATCCGCCGCGTCGCCGCCGGCGAGACCCTGCTGAACGCCGAGATGGCCGCGGAGATCCTGGCCGAGTTCCGCAAGTACGGCGACCTGCCCTCCCACCCCGAGCACGCGATCAGCGAGCTGACGGAGCGCGAGGAGGAGATCCTCAGGCACCTCGCCCAGGGCGCGACCAACCAGGAGATCGCCGAGAGCCTCGGCGTCAGCGAGAAGACCGTGCGCAACCGCCTGACCGAGATCTTCTCGAAGCTCAGGCTCAACAACCGCACCCAGGCCGCGCTGTACGCGCTGCGGGAGGGGATCGCGACGCTGCAGGACGGCGGCGACGCGTGAGCGAACGACAGGGCGGCCCGGTCGAAGCCGGGCCGAGGCCGGACCTCGTCGACCTCGTCACCCTGCTGGCCGAGACCCCGGCCCCGACTTTCGCCGAGGACGCGCGCGCCGAGGTCGTGACGCGGCTGTGGCGTGACGCCGGGCTCTCCCCCCGCCGCGACGCGGCCGGGAACGTGGTCGCCGAGGTCCCAGGCGGCAGCGGTCCCACGGTGCTGGTGGCCGCGCACCTCGACAGCGTCTTCGGCGGCGACGTCGACGTCACCGTCCGCCGCGACGGCGACCGCCTCGCCGGACCCGGCGTCGGCGACGATGCCGCCGGCCTCGCGCTGCTCACCGCCTACCTCCGGGACCTGCCCGAGAGCCGGCCGCGCCTGGTCGTGG
>DATGNP010000002.1:0-4269 GCA_035306665.1 Trueperaceae bacterium | reverse complement strand
GACTGCTTGTAAGCACACGGTTTCAGGTACTATTTCACTCCCCTCACGGGGTGCTTTTCACCTTTCCCTCACGGTACTGGTTCACTATCGGTCAGCCGGAATATTTAGCCTTACGGGGTGGTCCCCGTGGATTCACGCGAGGTTCCACGTGACTCGCGCTACTCAGGTGCCGGCTAGGCTTCCGCGCCTTTCGTCTACCGGGCTGTCACCGTCTCTGGCGCGCCTTTCCAGTGCGCTTCGACTAGACGCTCGAGTCCACGTTGCCGGTCCTACAACCCCGGTCCCCGTAGGGACCGGTTTGGGCTGTTCCCTTTTCGCTCGCCGCTACTGGGGGAATCGAGTTTTCTTTCTTTTCCTCCAGGTACTTAGATGTTTCAGTTCCCTGGGTTCCCTCCTCATAGCCTATGTATTCAGCTATGGGTAGTGGGGGTTCGCCCCACTGGGTTTCCCCATTCGGAGATCCCCGGATCGAAGCTTGCTTCCAGCTCCCCGAGGCTTATCGCAGGTAGCCACGTCCTTCATCGGTTCGGCTGCCAAGGCATCCACCGTGTGCCCTTAGTAACTTGACCCTTCATTCAATGGGTTGAATGTAGAGCAGATGCGCGATGTCGGTCTTTCGGCTCGCGGCCCAGGGGGCCGCATGCTCTTTCGACTCGGTTGGGTAATGCCTTACCCCATCGCGTACTCGATCACGCCGTCCACGACGGGACGAAACGCGTATCGAGCACTGATGCTCTTGCCTTCTATTCGCCTGTCAAAGAACTCGCCGCCTTTCGAGCGGCAAAGAAAAGAGTACAGCTTCGGCCGGGGTCTTGTCAAGCCTGGGATACGTGCGCGCCCTCGGCGCTCGCCGCCTGCCCCCCGCCCTCCGGCGCCGGCTCCTCTGTGGGGGCGTCCGGGGCCGCCTTGGCGGCCAGTCGGCGCGGCAGGAACGCCGTCGGCGTGGGCGCGTCGGGATGGTCGGAGATCAGGTAGACGTGGTCCCCGGCCCGGAAGACCGTGCTCCCGCGCGGGGTGACGAGCTGGCCGTCGCGCAGGACGGCCGCGATGACGACGTCGCCCGGCAGCGGCAGGTCGGCGATCCGCGCCCCGACGGCGCGACTGTCGGCCCCCAGGTAGACGTCCATCACCGTGGCGCCGATCGGGGCGTCGCCGCCGAGCTCGAGGCGCAGCGGGCTGCGCGGCGGCTCCTCGACGGCCAGCCCCAAGCGCTGGGCCAGCGGCCCGAGCGTGAAGCCCTGGATCACCGTGCCGACGATGACGGCCACGAACACGACGTTGAAGACGAACTCGGCGCCGGGGATGCCGAACGAGAGCGGGATGATCGCGAGGATGATCGGCACCGCGCCCTTCAGCCCCGCCCACGACAGCAGCGTGCGCTCGGCGACCGAGAACGTGTAGCGGCCCAGCGACAGGCTGCGGAGGATGCCGAGGGTGCCGAAGACGGCCAGGGGCCTGGCCAGGAACAGCACGACGGCGGTGATGCCCAGGGACACGCCGAGCGAGGTCAGCAGGCGCTCGGGGAACACCAGCAGCCCCAGCACCATGAACATCAGGATCTGGCCGCCCCAGGCGAGCGCCTCCGTGAACGTCGCGATCGCGTGCCGGTGCGCCAGCCTGGCGTTGCCGACGACGAGGCCGGCGCTGTAGGCGGCGAGGAAGCCGTTGCCGCCTATGAGGTTCGTGACGGCGTAGATGAGGAGGCCGCCGGAGAGCGCGAGGATCGGGTAGAGGCCGTACGCCTCGAGGCGCAGGTGGTTGATCAGCCACACCAGGAGACGCGCGAGCACGACGCCGGCGATGGCCCCGAGAGCGAGCTGGATGATGACGCCCACCGCCAGGCCGGACGCGTCGACCTCGCCGGTCGAGACCGCTATCGACAGCGACAGCGTCATCAGCAGCGACATCGGCACGTTCGTGCCCGACTCCGTCTCGAGGATCCCGCGCAGGCGCGAGGGCAGGCCCCTGCCCTTCAGCGACGAGAAGAGCGCGGCGGCGTCGGTCGGGGCCAGGACGGCGCCGAGGAGCAGGCTGCGGATCAGGTCGAGGGGCGTCAGCCACCAGGCGGCCAGGCCGATCACGGCCATGTTCACGACGGTGCCCATCGTCGCGAGGAGGCCGGCGGGGACGATCGCCACCTGGAACAGGCGCATCCGCGTCTCCATGCCGCCGGAGTAGAGGATCACGGCCAGCGCCAGGAGGCCGATGTCGTAGGCGAGCGCGTAGTCGGAGAACGCGATGCCCAAGGGTCCGCTGCTGCCGGCGAAGACGCCCAGGCCGACGAAGAGGACGAGGGCGGGGACGCCGAAGCGCGCCGAGAACCGCGTGCTGGCGATGGCGGCGATGGCCAGCATGCAGAAGACCGCGATGCCTACGTCCACGACGGGATTGTAGCAGCGGCCGCGGCAGCCTCCGGCCGCCCGGGGCGCCCCCGACCCGTTACGCTTGGGGCATGGAGACCGTCGGCCGGACCGTCGCGCTGATCGCGCACGACCGCATGAAGCTCGACCTGGCCATGTTCGCCCGCGACCACGCCGCGGTCCTCGGGCGCTACCGGCTGATCGCGACGGGCACCACCGGAAAGATCCTCAACGAGAAGACGGGCCTGTCGGTCGAGAGGCTGCTCTCGGGCCCCGACGGCGGCGACCTCCAGGTCGGCGCCCGCGTGGCCCAGGGCGAGGTGGAGGCCGTGATCTTCTTCCGCGACCCGCTGACGGCCCAGCCCCACGAACCCGACGTCTCGGCGCTCCTGCGGATCTGCGACGTCCACAGCGTGCCGCTCGCGACGAACCTCGGCACCGCCCAAGCCGTCGTCGCCCTGCTGGAGGAGCGCCTCGAGGAGGCCAAGACGTGAGCAAGCAGATGATCGAGGCGTTCCTGAAGGAGATGAAGGGACGCTACCAGGAGCACATCGACGCCGTGGCCCTGCCCGAGGGCACCTACGAGTACGTCGACGAGCTCGCGCAGGCGCGCGACACCGAGACCCTGCTGTTCATGCTGAAGCTCGGTTACCTGATGGGCCTGCAGACGGGCTTCGCGGCGGCGCAGAGCGGCGCCGAGGGGCCCAACCCGAGCGGCGCCCCCGGACCGCTGCAGGCGTGAGGGCGGCCGCCGGCGGCACGCGTCGACCCGTGCCGGAAGGTCCCCGCCCGCCCCGCTAGCCGCGCCTCGGTCGGTGGACCCCCGCGCTCCCCGCGCGGCGCGCCCCGGCCGACAGGTCCGTGCGCGCTCCGCGTCGGAGCCGGGCCCTCCCGGGCCGGGCGCGCGGCAGGCCTCAGGCCGGCTGCTCGGCGGCCTGGGCCTGCCGGGCGGCGGCCTCCTCGTCGTGGAGCAGGACGACCTCGTACTCGAACTCGGCCTTGAGGCTCGCGCCCACCGAGCAGTACTTGTTCGTCGCGAGGTCGACGAGCCGCTCGGCCTGCTCGCGCGTCAGGCCCGGCACGTCGAGCACGTGGCGCGCCTTGATGCGCGTGAAGGGAGAGGGGACGTCGTCGACGCGCTCGCCCACCAGCTCGATCGTGTAGCTGTTCACCGTGAGGCGGCGCTTGGCCAGCATGTGGCTGACGTCCATGGCGGCGCAGGCGCCGGCGGCGTTGAGCACGAGCTGCATGGGGCTCATGCCGGTGCGCGCGACCTTCTCGTTGTCGATCATCACGCGCTGGCCGTCGGGCGTCTCGCCCATGAACCTCAGGCCACCCAGGCCGTGGAGCGTGGTGGTGAGGGTCTTCGCCATGCGGCCAGCCTACCCCCGCACCTGGGCGTAGACTCGCCCCGGAGCACGTAGTGGGTACCACGAGCACGCCGGGCCCGGGGCCCGATGGGGACAAGCCGGCCTGGCGCGCCTGGGCCAGGGAGGCGCGGAGCGCCGTCGCGGGCGAGGGGCTCGGCGCCGCGGTGGCCGGCCACCTCCTCGCCTGGGACCGCTACCTGAGCGCCCGCGCGCTCGGCGTCTACCTGGCCTTCGGCACCGAGGTCGACCTGAGCGCGGTGATCGCGCACGCGCAGGCGGCTGGCAAGCTCGTGGCCGCGCCGCGGGCCCTGCCGGACGGCCGCCTCACGCTGCACGCGCTGCGCCCCGGCGACGCGCTCGAGCGGCACCGCTTCGGCCAGTCCGAGCCGCTCGCCGGCGCGCCCGTCGTGGCGCCAGCGGACCTCGACCTCGTGCTGGTGCCGGGACTGGCGTTCGACGAGCGCGGCCACCGGCTCGGCTACGGCCGCGGCTACTACGACCGCCTTCTGCCGCTGCTGCGGCCTGGCGCCGCCGCCGTG
>DATGNP010000001.1:0-2687 GCA_035306665.1 Trueperaceae bacterium | reverse complement strand
TGTTCGACCAGGCCGAGAACCGCCTGCACGCCCACAAGGCCGTGCTGGTGCAGCTGCTCGCGGACGAGGACGCCTGACGTGGCCGCGGCGCCGGTCCGTGTCGGGATCCTGGGCGCCAGCGGCTACGGCGGGGCCGGGCTGCTCGAGCGCCTCGCGCGGCACCCGCACGCGCAGGTCGTCGCGCTCGGCTCGCGGCAGTACGCCGGGCAGGGCGTCGACGCCTGCTGGCCCCACCTCGCCGGGCTCTTCCCCGACCTCGTGTTCGTCAGCGAGGACGAGGTCATCGCGGCCAGCGACGTCGTCTTCTGCGCGACCCCCCACGGCGCCACGGCGCCGCTGGTACGCAAGGCGCTCGACGCGGGTCGGTCGGTCGTCGACCTCTCCGCCGACTTCAGGCTCCCGGCCGACACCTACGCCGAGTGGTACGGCGGGCCCCACCCACACCCCGAGCTGATCGACGAGGCGGTCTACGGCCTCGTGGAGCTGCACCGCGACGAGCTCGTAGCCAAGCGCCTGATCGCGAGCCCCGGCTGCAACGCCACGGCGGCGAGCCTCGCCCTGGCGCCGCTCGCCGCCGCCGGGCTCCTGGGCCGGTCAGCGGTGGCGAACGTGATCACGGGCGTCTCCGGGGCCGGGCGCGCGACCAGCCAGGCGCTCCACTACCCCGAGGCCGACGGCAACGCCAGGGCCTACAAGCCCTCGGGCACGCACCGGCACACGGCCGAGATCGAGGCGACCGTCGGGCGCGTGAGGAAGGCCGGCAAGCGCCTCTCCACCCACGCCCCGTTCGAGCCCTACACCGTGAGCTTCACGCCCCACATCGTGCCCATGAGCCGCGGCATCCTCGCGACCTGCGCCACGCGCGTGGGCGAGGCCGAGTTGACCGACGAGACCGTCGTCCAGGTGCTCCGTGACTTCTACGCGGGCGACCCCCTGGTGCACGTGCAGGACGACCTCCCACAGACGAAGGCCGTCGCCGGCAGCGACCGGGCCGTGCTCTCGGGCCGCTTCGACCCGCGCAGCCGCCACGTCCTGACCTTCTGCGCCATCGACAACCTCGGCAAGGGCGCGGCCGGGCAGGCGGTCCAGGCGTTCAACGTCGCCCAGGGCTTCCCCGAGACGGCCGGCCTGCAGCTCCAAGGGACGTGGCCGTGAGGGCCCCGCGAGGCTTCGAGCTCGCCGGCGTCACGGCCGGCATCAAGGAGTCGGGCCGCAGCGACCTCGGCCTGATCTACTCGCCGCACCCGCTGGCGTGGGCGCTGGTCTCGACCACGAACCTCGTCAAGGCCCCGTGCGTGTCGCGCAACCGCGCGAGGTTCGCGGCGGGCTCGGCCGTGAGGGCGGTCGTCGTCAACAGCGGCAACGCGAACTGCGCCAACGGCGAGCGCGGCACGTGGGACAACGAGGACCTGGCCGGCGCAGCCGCGGCCACGCTCGGTCTCGACAGGGTGCAGGACGTCCTCACGGCCTCGACCGGCGTGATCGGCGTGCCGCTGCCCGTGGAGAGGCTCAAGGAGGCCATGCCGCGCGCGGTCGGCGACCTCACCGGCGACACCGCCGCCTTCGCCGAGGCGATCCTCACGACCGACACCGTCGCCAAGGAGGCGGCGGTGACGCTCTCGACCGGGGCGCGTGTCGTGGGCGTGGCCAAGGGCTCGGGGATGATCCACCCCAACATGGCGACCCTGCTGGCTTTCGTGATGACCGACGCGCGGGTCGCTCAGGAGGAGCTGCGCGAGCTGTGGCCGCGGGTCGTCGACCGCACGCTCAACCAGGTCAGCGTCGACGGCGACACCTCGACGAACGACATGGCCGTCGTCCTGACCTCGCAGCGCGTGCCGGCCGACGTCGAGGAGCTCGAGGCCGCGCTCGTCGACGTCTGCGGCAAGCTGGCGCGCAAGGTCGCTCGCGACGGCGAGGGCGCGACGAAGCTCATCACGGTCAGGGTCGTCGGCGGACGGAACGAGGGCGAGGCCAGGGCCGCCGCCAAGACCGTGGCGGGCAGCATGCTGGTCAAGGCCGCCGTCCACGGCGCCGACCCGAACTGGGGCCGCGTCCTAGCCGCCGTCGGCCGCTCCGGCGCCGTGTGCGACCTGGCGAACGTGCGCGTCACGGTGCAGGGGGTCGAGCTCTACCGCGGCGCCCCCCTGCCCTTCGACGCGGCCCAGGTCTCGCGGCTCCTCGGCGAGGAGGAGGTGCTGCTCGAGGCTGACCTCGCCGCCGGCACCGCCACCGCCGAGGCGTGGGGCTGCGACCTCAGCGCCGAGTACGTGAGGATCAACGCCGACTACACGACGTAGGCGTCCCGGCCGAGGCGGTACGTCCCGCCTCGCTCCGCGCGGCCGACATCAGCGAGCGCGACCGTTCCTACGCGCTCCGCGCGGGGCCTTGGGCCTGCCGTGGCCGACCTGGTACGTCCCAGCTCGCTCTGCTCGGTCCGCCTCACCGAGCGCGAAGGTTCCTACGCGCTCCGCGCGGGGCCCTGGGCCTGCCGTGGCCGACCTGGCACGTCACGACTCGCTCCGCGGGGCCAGCATCAGCGAGCGCGACCGGTCCTACGCGCTCCGCGCGGGGCCCTGGGCCTGCCGGCCCAGGGCCCGGAACGCTATCATCGCCTTCTGTTCGCGATGTGTATCGCGCGCCCGTGAGCGTGCTCCGCGGCCTCCATGAGCGACTCGGAGAGCGTG